>JAFLTN010000078.1 GCA_022510445.1 Muribaculaceae bacterium
GCATATGATGACAAATTTATGGAATTATACCGAACCGGGCGACCATCCTTCCTGGGGAGCGACAAACACCGGCGGCGCTTGGCTTTGCCAACATCTTTGGGACCATTATGACTATACCGGTGACAAAGAATTCCTAAAGGAAATTTATCCTGTTATGAAAGGGAGCGGATTATTCTTTCTATCTACTATGATTCAGGAACCGGAAAAGGGTTGGCTTGTGACTGCTCCGAGTTCGTCTCCGGAAAATGAATTTTATATGCCCGGTAATGATAATGAAAAGGTAAGTATTGTGATGGGACCCGCCATGGACACCCAAATTATCGGTGAATTATGGGGCAACATTATTAAGGCTGCCGAGATACTCGGAATAGAAGATCCGGACCTTCCCGCTTTTAAAGAGGCTCTTCAGAAACTCCCACCGATGCAGATAGACAGCGAAGGGAGATTGATGGAATGGCTTAAAGAATACAAGGAAGCCGACCGTCATCATCGTCATGTGAGTCATCTTTACGGATTACATCCCGGGAGCAGTATCACTTATGCCAAAACTCCTGAATTAATGGAGGCTGCCAAAAAGACTCTTGAAGTCAGGGGTGATGAAGGAACGGGATGGTCAAGAGCATGGAAAGTAAATTTTTACGCCCGGCTGCAAGACGGCGACCATGCCTGGAAAGTTTTCAAAGGACTTTTGGAACCGGCGGTTAATGACTCTACCGGGCGTCATCGCCCGGGCACATTCCCTAATCTATTCTGTTCTCATCCACCTTTCCAGATTGACGGAAATTTCGGGGGAACCGCCGGAATAAGCGAAATGCTGATACAAAGTCATGAAGGGTTCATCAATCTTCTCCCGGCATTACCCTCTGTTCTTCCTGACGGTGAATTGAAGGGATTCAAGACACGTGGTGGGAATGAAATTGATCTTATATGGAAAGATTCCCATCCTGTCTCGGCAAATTTAACGGGTGGATTCCGAGAGAATGTTAAAATAAAGGTGCCAGAAAGAATTTCAAAAGTAAAAATTAAAAATGAAGTTTTACAGGTGGATGAATCCGGGATAATCGAATTAGTGCTTCCTCCCGGCGCAGAGACAACCCTTCAATTTTTGCCCTAAAGGAGTCGAGTAGGATTAAAACCTGCCACCATAACCATAAATAAATTTTAATTCCCTTGTTTTTCAATAACTATGGCTAAATTAATTTTCGTCGCCATCCTGGCTATGACATTTTGTTCTTCGGTTATTTCTCAAGTAAAAGTTTCTGTCCTGGGAGACAGTTATTCCACCTTCGAAGGCTGGATTCCGGAAGGGAACGAACCCTGGTATGGGACCGGGATGGGGAATGACGTAAACGATGTTTCTCAGACTTGGTGGTACCAGCTGATTGATAATAACGGACTTCAGCTTGAACTTAACAATTCATGGTCGGGAGCCACTATCTGCAACACCGGCTATAACGGTGAAGATTATACCCCTCGCTCCTTCCTGACTCGTTCCGGGAACCTCGGTGAAAATCCGGATATTATTTTTGTTTTCGGAGGGACTAACGACAGTTGGGCCAACTCTCCTTTAGGAGATGAGAACGGCAATGATATGTACACCGTAAAACCGGCTGCAAAAGCAATGTTGAGAAATCTTAAATCAAACTATCCGGAAGCATTATGCTTAGTCATCCTAAACACTGAATTGAAAGGAGATGTGGAAGAAGCTATTATCAAAGCTTGCGAAATCGAGAACGTTCCCTATGTCAAACTGGAGGCTATCGACAAACAATTTGGACACCCTTCAATTAACGGCATGAAACAGATTTCTCATCAGGTATGGAAACAAACCGCTCCTTTACTCTACAAAAAGTTGAAAGATAAATAATTTTGGCATTACCGTTATTTTTCTTTAATTTAGAGATTCAAACTGCAATTTTTTAATTATGCTTAAAGGAAAAACGATTTATCATTCGGCTCTGATTCTATCCGTTTTATCATTGAATTCATACTTTAGTTCAGAGACCAATGCATGCACTAATCTAATAGCTGGCAAAAATGCAACTGCCGACGGTTCGGTGATGATTACATATGCAGCCGATTCCCATAGTCTCTATGGAGATCTGAACCACACCCCTGCCGCAAAACATCAGCCGGGAGAAATGCGGAAGATAATCGAATGGGATACCAACAAACCGCTCGGTGAGATTCCACACCCAAAAGAAACCTATAATGTGGTTGGAAACATGAACGAGTTTCAAGTGTCTATCGGAGAAACAACCTGGGGCGGTCACGAAGAATTGCTCGACACTACCGGTAACTCGATTATTGACTACGGATCTCTGATACAGATTGCTCTCGAACGTTCAAAATCAGCTCGCGAAGCCATTAAGGTCATGACCGATCTTGTTGATGAATATGGTTATGCCAGCGAGGGAGAATCTTTTTCAATCGCAGATAAGAACGAAGTTTGGGTTCTTGAAATGATTGGTAAAGGTGCTGAAAAGGGAGCTGTCTGGATTGCCGTGCGGATTCCTGACAATGCAATATCAGGACATGCCAATGAACCTCGAATCAGGAAGGTTAATTTAAAGGATAAAGAAAATGTGATGCATAGTAAAGACATGATATCCTTTGCACGAAAGAGAGGATATTTCAATGGCAAGGATGAAGATTTCTCTTTTGCCGACGCTTATGCGGTGCATGACAAAGCTACAAGACGCGGATGTGATGCACGCGTTTGGTCTTATTTCCGTAAATTCAATCCTGATGCTGATAAGTATTATTCATGGTGTGCCGGAGAGAGTGACGAACCGATGCCTCTTTATATAATTCCCGAGAAGAAAGTTTCACTGCAGGAGATGCAGGATGCAATGCGAGATCATTATGAAGGGACTCCTTTTGAGATGACATCGGATATTGGAGCCGGACCAAATCATGTGCCTTACCGGTGGCGTCCTATGGAATATGAGGTGGATGGCAAAAAATATTGCATGGAGAGGGCTATAGGTACCCAACAGACAGGATGGAGCTTTGTCAGCCAAAGCCGTGCCGATATGCCGGATCCGATAGGGGGAGTTATCTGGTTTGGGACCGACGACACTAACACCACCGTCTATATGCCTTTCTATTGTAGTCTTACGAAAGTTCCTAAAGAACTTGGCAAGGGTGACATAAATACTTTCTCTATGGATTCCAATTTCTGGATGAACAACTGGGTCGCTAATCAGGCATACAACCGATATGACCTTATGATTCCGGATATTCGGAAGGTACAGAATGCCCTGGAAAATGAATTCTTGTCTGGTAGACCGGAAGCAGAACAGAATTATCTTGCACTTTACAACACTGGTAATAACGATAAACTTCAGGCTGCCGTTAATGAAGAAGCTAAGCAAATTGCAGCCAAATCAACAGATGCTTACAGAGATCTGGCTATTTATTTGCTTGTTAAGTTTATGGACGGGAACATGAAAAAGACTAATGAAGACGGTTCTTTCCAACTGAACGAATACGGCATTCCGGCATATCCGTCTTTCCCGGGATATGATAAGAAATATTATGAAAATATAGTGAAGGAAACCGGTGACCATTTCCTGCTCGACTAATACCCCGCGTTATCGTATTAAAAATTGTAGTAGCTTAATTGTGGGTGTGAGAGTCATAGACGCTCATCCATTCTAATTTTTTGACGATCTGATCAAGTGGCTGGTCGGAATCAATTGTTACGATATATTCCTTACCCGGGATCAAATCAAAGTAATTGTCGCTTAAGAAGTACTCCTCCTGAGGAAGCGACATAAACAAAGATTTGATATAATTATCTGATTTCAGACGGATAAGTTTTTTTCCCTCATTTTCCTCGATAGAGATCTCAAGCATCGGTGAGTCTAAAACCAGGTCTTTAGGCTTCACATAGGTTAATACATTATTGAAGGTATCGTCGGCTGTTATAAATTGAAATTCTGTCACCACATTCTCTTTTGCATTGTCACCGATTACTTCAGGCAGGGTGAAAAAGACTGTTTCTTTGCCCTGAGGAGGGATTGTAATTTCTCTGTGAAGAGATTTTATATGTTCACCATCTAAATTATAGGAAGACACTACAAGGTTTCCTTTCAACTGTCGGTTGACATCTGATATGAGATAAACAGTCAGAGAATCGTTGTTGACTACTGGAGACACCAAAACGTCTCTATATGCTTTCCTGGCGAAATAATGTTGTGCTTTCCAATTTCCATAATAGTCTCTGCTCGACCAAGAAGCGACAGGCCAGCAGTCGTTGTGCTGCCAGTACAATGTCCCCATATTATAGCCTTTGTCTCTCCTGTGAGCCTCAATGGCTTTCTTTATGGCATCACCTTGTAGCACTTGAGATAGATAAAGCATTGATTTAAAATCCTTTGGAGCATTATAGTAATCCATTAGATATTTTTCAATTCTTTGATTTGCATTTGAGCCTCCACGCTGGTGGCTCATCATTACGTTTGAATCGATGTAATGCATGGTTGTGTCGGGCGCATATTTTAAAACCGTGTTATATTCAGGGAACGACTGAAACCCATACTCACTGAAAAATCTGCTTCTCACATTATCATATTCTTCTAATGGCGCTCCACCACCCCAAACAGTCCATAAATGAGTGTCGCCTCTATGACGTTCCGGAGAACCGTCGGGCCGGCTAAATGGAGATGAAGGGGTGTAGGCTATGTCGGGTGAAAACTGTGAAACCACATCCGGCAGAACATCATGGTAAAGATCCTCATATTGTTTCCAAATAAGGTCGGCATAACCCATTGATTCATACATCCGCTTATAGCCCCAGTTGTACCATCCTTCAAGGTTTTCATTATTACCACACCAGACTGCAATTGATGGGTGGTTGCGAAGTCTCACTACGTTGTCGATAGCCTCCTGACGGATATTATCAAGAAGTTCACCCTCTGTGGGATATAAACTACAAGCAAACATAAAATCTTGCCACACCATTATACCCAGGCTGTCGCATAATTCATAAAAAATATCATTTTCATATATCCCACCTCCCCAAACCCGGAGCATATTCATATTGGCATCTGCAGCATCCTGCAATGTTCTCTTATATTTTTCATCGGTGACTCTTGGCAGGAAGCTGTCTTGTGGAATATAGTTGGCGCCTTTGGCAAACACGGGAACTCCGTTAAGTTTAAAATAGAAACTTCGTCCCTGACCATCCTTGTCTTCCTCCCTGACAAGTTCTATGGTTCTTATTCCCGTTTTTGAAACATTGTTATCGGCTTCCTCTCCATTGATTTCAAGGATGGTCTCAAAATCGTAAAGTTCAGGTTTTCCCAAACCGTTACTCCACCATAATTTAGGATTTTTGATATTGAAAGGAATAGTTACGGTGGTATGGCCTTCAGCGAGTTTCACATTTTTATGTGCCACAGGTTTTCCGTCGGCAAGCAAGGTAATCTTTCCATTCTGAAATGGTTGTGAAGTTTCGATTGAAACCCTGGCTTCCATTTTGGCATTCTTACCATCAATTGATTTTGTAGTGATATACATATCATCGATTCTCGGGCCGTTCCATGAGTTGAGATAAACAGGTCGCCATATTCCGGAGGTCACTAGCCTCGGTCCCCAATCCCATCCGTATTGATAGCCTGCCTTACGGGCGAAAACTGAAAGTTTCTTTTCGAACAGGCCTCCATTGTCCGATTGGTCGTTCCCGGCTTCGTAATGGAAAGGCAGAGCGTCGTATTTAGGCATATCCACCTTGATGGGTGAATGGAGATAAACCTTGAGTCTATTTTCCTTCTCTTTCAATAGACCCTTAACAGGTATTTCCCATTTACGGAACATATTGTTGGCTTGCAGAATCAAAGAATCGTTTAAAAAAACATCTCCATAATTATCGATTCCTTCAAACACAAGAATTATGTTCTCCCGGTTCAAAGTCTCAGGATCAACATCAAAAACGTTCTCATAGATCCAGTCTTCTTTGTCTACCCATTGCACAAGTCTTTCATTCTGTTCAATAAATGGATCGGGAATCTCCCCAAGATTCAATAGGTCGGTATGCACAGTGCCCGGGACAATCGCCTCTCTGAATTGAGCATCCCTATGGCCTTTGAATTTCCATTTGCCACCGAGGTCTTGTTTCAGGACAGTAGCGAAAGAGGGTAAGGTGATGCTAACTATAGCGATAGCGCTATACAAGCGATTAATGAAATTGTTAACCATAAACTTGAAACTTGAAGTTGAGTTTGCAAAATTTCAGTTGAATACCGGAATTACAAGTTCACCTCCGTTCATAATCTCTTCGTGAGTGATATAATTTCGATCCAGAGGCTTTCCGTTTAATGTCATTTCCGATCCTTTCTCTCCTTTAATCACAGTGAAATACTTATTTTCGGGAAGATTGATTGTTGCTTTAGCATATCTTGGCACACCGATCCAATAACGCGGGAGGGCCGGCTCAACGGGATAGAATCCTAAGGAGGACATAATGTACCATGCAGACATCTGACCGGCATCTTCATTACCGGATAATCCGTCGGGTTCGGCGCTATACTGTTCCTCCAGAATCTGATTGATAAGGTTGGCTGCCTTTTCACGTTCTCCGGCCATGGAATAGAAATAAACAATATGATGGCTCGGTTCGTTACCCTGCACATATTGTCCGATCATGCCGGTAATGTCGGGTGTGATGTCGTCGCCGACCATTTCCGACGAGGCTACAAAGAGAGAATCCAGATGTGTCATCATTTGTTCCTTTCCGCCAAAGAGTTCCTGAAGCCCTTCGAAATCATGTGGCACCAGCCATGTGTATTGCCATGCATTCCCTTCGGTGTAATCGTTACCGCGGGAAGAGAACGAGGGGTCAAAAGGAGTTCTCCATTCGCCTTTGCTGTCTTTGCCTCGCATGAAACCGGTGGAAGGGTCAAAATAGTTTTTATAAGATTTGCTACGTTTTTCATATTCGGCAGCGATGTCATATTTCCCCATAGACTTGGCTGCATTTGCAATTGCTGCGTCAGCGATAGCATATTCCAGATCATAACCAATTGATTCCTCCATCACATCGAAAGGTATATAACCGTATCTCTGACGGTATCCACCACCTCGCGCCGTGTCGTTAGAGGTTACAATCATAGCGTTCAAAGCTCTTTCCTTGTCAACGCCCGGAAGGCTTTTAGACACCGCGTCAGCCACAACAATAATCCCCGGGTTTCCAACCATACAGTCAGTTTCATTACCCCATAGATGCCAAACCGGGAGGCGACCTTGCCGATCGTAGATATCAAGCATGGAATTAACAATCTGTGCTTCTTTTCCCGGGTCAAGTATAGTCAGCAAAGGCATCTGAGTACGATATGTGTCCCAAAGAGAAAGAATTGTATATTGAGGTGTCTCATCGACGTCGTTAAAAGTGGATGGATGGACTGATAGATGGTATAGCGCAGTGTAGAATTTTTTAAGTTCCTCAGGATCGTCAGTCTCAATATCGATTTTTGCCAATTCTTTCTCCCATTGTTGAGAAGCCTGAGCCGCTATATCTTCAAATGATAGTGATGAGGCTTCTGCACGGAGGTTGGCCTCTGCTTTCTCTATGGAATTTGGAGAAATACCCACTTTTACAACTATCTGTGTGTTGTCAGTAGTAGCAGGGAAGTTCACCCTCGAGAACATATCGTCGAGTCCATGCCTGGATATGGAAGTGAAAGGTTGTGAAAAATCGGCCACAAAATAGACTTTCTGGTCAGCCGCCCATCCTCTTGATTTTCTAACACCCGCCACCCTCGTTGGTGAGATCGAGTCGAGTCGGGTTTCCACAGGTCTGTCCCAGCAGCCTCCGTTCATAAGGTCGAACACAACTGCCGGATTTTCAGCCTCAGGGAAGGTGAAGCGGTGAACACCTACACGGTTGGTTGCTGTGGTTTCAGCAAGGATTCCATATCTGGTAAGAGGAACGGAATAGTAGCCCGGTCTTGTTATTTCCTTCGACCTGTCGGCATAACTCCAAAGGCCTGTGCTATAATCATCACCGGAACCACGGGCATAAGTCACCTCTCCTGTCACCGGCATAATTGTAATATCAAACAAGTCGCCGATTCCGGTGCCTGAAAGGTGAGTTTGTGAAAAACCGATAACAGTGCTGTCAGAATCATGATATCCAGATGTCCAATCCCAGGCTTGAGGGAGACTCGTCGGACCGGCCTGTACCATACCGTAAGGTACATTGGCACCTACAAACACATGTCCGTGTCCGCCGCTTCCGATTTTAGGATCCACAAAATTCACTTTGGATGTCGGCGGGATGTTGCCGTTATGTCCACACGCACCTGCAATCAATAATAAAGCAGATAACAAAAAAGAATTATTTTTCATGGTTTTTAAGATTAAATTTCAATTCTTTTCCTTGGATCAATTCCTCATGAGAGATTCTGAATCTGTCAAAGGCCCGGTCTCCGAGGATTATGTTGTCGATAAAAATATCGTCGGCGTTCTTCCGGGTGCTTTTAATCACAATTTCTTCTCCGTTGGCCCGATTTATAATAATTTCTTCAAATGTCGGTGAAGTCAGGGTGTAAAATGGCTCACCTGGCACATCAGGATATAGACCCATCATTGAAAACAAGAGCCATGCCGACATTGTGCCTGTATCTTCATTCCCTGGAAGGCCATCGGGAGTGTCGGAGAAATTGTTTTTGATAATTTCGTTTACGGTTTTTTGTGTTCTCCATTCCTGTCCGGGTACTCTGCTAAACAGATAAGGATAAGCAAAGTCAGGTTCGTTGGTTGGATCAAACAAATCTTTGTCGAAGATGTATTGCAGTTGATTTACAAATACATCCTCACCCCCTATTATGTCTATCATCCCTTCTATATCGTGAGGAACATAGAAAGTATAGTTCCAGGCGTTTCCCTCGTGGAACCCCGGAGCGTTTTCGAAATTGGCACCTCTGTCGGGATTGAAGTCTGCTATCACCTTTCCCATTGAATCTATAGGAGCCAAGGTTTTAGTGGCAGGATTGTAATAATATTTCCAGTTACGGCTTCTTTCTTTAAGTTGATTTGCTAAAGAGGAGTCATTCATATTTTCGGCCAACCAGGCAAGAGCATTGTCGGCCACATAATATTCCAATGCATGGCTCACTGAGTTGTCGCCCGACATATCAGCTGCAAAATAACCCACAGGGATAAATCCTTTTTCGATATAAGGATCTATGTCAGGTCGCATAAGATTCTCTTTGCCGGGAGTTGTGGCTGATCTTTTCATGGCTTCATAAACAACCTGCAAATTAAAATCTGTCAATCCTTTTCTGTAGGAATCCACAATCATCGGTATTGCCGGATCGCCTTCCATTGTGTGGGTTTCCTTCCCATAAAGTTCCCATTTTGGGAGCCAGCCGCTCTCTTCGGCCATAGCGGCTATGGTTTTAAGCATATCAGTCTGTTTTTCCGGATATACAAGAGTCAGGAATTGATGAAGGGTTCTCATGGTGTCCCAAAGGGAGAAAACTGTATATCGGTTGTAATCTGCAGTCCCTATCCTTTCAGATTCCATCATGGGATATTGCCCGTTGACGTCATTGATTATATTGGGATGGATCAATGCATGATACAGTGCTGTATAGAAAAGTTTTCTGTCGAGTTCCGTACCCCCTTTAACTTTAATTCTTGAAAGATGATTGTTCCATGAGTCGAAGGCTTGTTGCCTGATAGTATCGAAAGTCAGACCGGATTGTTCTTCATCAAGGTTTTCTCTGGCATTTTCGATAGATACAAATGAAACACCTGTTCTGACTTCTATTTGTTCGCCATTTTGCAGATTGTCGAAACTCCACCAGTAACCTATATCATCGCCGGATAGTTCCTTTGAATAGTTAGTATAAAATTTGTAGCGACCGTTGTTGGAATCCCACCATTCTTTAGGACCTTCCACAAATCTTTGTTTTTTCCAATATCCTTGGGAATTAGGCTTTCTCGATACTCTGACAACGAAATAAATCGGGAAAACCGCTTGAGGTTGATAGCAGAAGGTCCCCAGAAGTTTCACGCCTTCAATTTCAGTATCGCTTACTTTTTTCACTGTAGCGCCCGATTCATTGGTAAGTCCTTGTCCAAGATTAACCAGAATATTACCGTTGCCGGCGGGGAATGTATAGCGTTCAATCGAACTGCGGGGAGTTACTGTGGTTTCTGTAGTGATATCATATTTAGTGAGATGATTTTTATAATAACCCGGTTCGGCATATTCATCATTGTAGAAAGAGCCATAGTCACGGAAATCCGGGCAAATATCGCCGGTTGTGGCCAAAGTCAGGATAGATCCCAGATCCGGACACCCCACCCCACTTAGGTTCACATGGGAATATCCGGTGAAAAAATTGTTTTCAAATGCATAGGGAGTGCTCCACCAGGTGCTGTCTTTGTCGAATTTGTTATCATCCGAACCCATGACGTTGAATGGAGCCACCGACATCATGCCGTTAGGAGTTACGGGGCCTGGATTGGTGGCTCCATAATTTGAAGATCCCACGAATGGGTTGACATATTTTGCAGGTATAAAATCTTTGTTGTTTTCCGAATTGACACCTTGGCCTTTTATAGATATTGTAACCGCCAGGCAACCCATAATGATCAATGGGATTCTTTTAAAGAAGGTAATAGACATTGTTTAACAGAGATTCAATTTCAGCAATTTATGCTTTTTATTTCTTGTCAGGTCTTTATTATCTTGGTTCAATTTATAATGATCTCATCTGTGAAAAGACATCCCTCATGAGATTTTGCCACGTATCTTACGAAACGTGTCAAGACATCACCTTCCCATGAGAATGTTTTAAAAGAGAGTCCCGGGGTGGCTTTTTGTTTATGGTCTATTGTGATCAGTTCAATAAAATGTTCACCGTCGTCAGATACTGAAATCGTCACTTTCTCCGGTAACCACACGCCAGGCCCAATAATTTGCATGAAATCGGCCCCGATGTATTGAATCTGTTTGGGTTCTTCAAGATCAACCGTCACGTCAAGCCGTTCGTCTCCTCTGAATAAAAATCCTTGCCAGAGCCCGTCACCATATGACCATCCACCCCGTTTCCCATCTGTCAAGGTTTTTTCGTAGGCGGCGTTATATCGGTCCCACCACGGCACATTATAGACAACCGGTTTATCTTTGGCAAGATGGTTTGCTTCCAATGTTGACTCCCGACGGTTACCAACTTCACCTGTCAAATCGAACACATGATATCCGCTACGATGAAGTTTGTCGTTAAATTTCATTGCACGAGGATAGAAGTTTTCCCATGTCCGGCATTCTTGAGGAGTCCATCCTGTTTCAGCTATTGCAATAGCACGGGGATAAAGCATGTACTCTGCGTGTTGTGCTGTAGGGATATATTCACACCAAAGGTTTCCCTGAATGCCTATTATATGTTCGGCTATATCTTTCGTTAAGGAGTCAGGCACGGGATTATAGGCATACACTTTGTTAAGCGGCGTGTAACCGCTTATTGCTTCGGGTTGTGTGGGAGGAGCATCCTGGTAGGAATCGAGATAGCAATAACCTCCGGGAGACATTATCGCATCATGACCGGATTGTGCAGCCTTTATACCTCCTTCAGCACCTCTCCAAGACATCACAGTGGCATTCGGAGCCAAAACGCCCTCCATAATTTCGTCCCATCCTATGATATTCCTTCCTTTTGAATTGATATATTCCTCCATATGGTGAATCATGTAACTTTGAAGCTCATCAACATTTTGAAGGTTCTCCTTTTCCATGAGTGAAAGACATTTTTCACATTCTTTCCATGCCTGTTTGTAAGCCTCGTCCCCACCGATGTGTATATATTCGGAAGGAAAAATATCAATGATTTCATCTATCACCTTTTGAAAGAACTCAAAAGTCTGAGGATTACCTACACACACGTCCGGAAGTCCGGATTTCCCGCAACTCAATTCAGGAAAGGAGGCGGTTACTTCTTCAGAATGTGAAGGCATCTCAATTTCAGGTATGACAGTTATATATCTGTCGGCAGCATAAGCCACAATCTCCCGAGCGTCATCTTGGGTTAAAAAACCGCCGTGAGCCAGAGGGTTTGAACCGTCAATATATTCAGAACCTGCATCGGCCCATTCTTT
>JAFLTN010000079.1 GCA_022510445.1 Muribaculaceae bacterium
AGCTCTACATCTTCGATATCCGGACGAAGGAAAGACCTTATAACGCTGGAATTATGGCATAACGGAGAAAGGTTAATTCCGGCAAGATATCTAAAACGAAATTAAAATGATTAAGGATAAAAAGAATATAGCCATACTTGGAAGCACCGGAAGTATAGGCACACAAACCCTTGATATAATAGACCGTTTTCCGGAATTGTTCCGGGCTGCAGTAATAACGGCCAACCATAACTGGCAGTTATTAGCAAAACAAGCCATAAAATTTAAACCTAAGATGGTGGTAATAGCAGATTCTTCAGCTTACGCTCCATTAAAAGAAGCATTAAAGAATGAGGAAATTGAGATTGCCTGCGGTGATGCCGAAATTGCAAGGGGTGCATCTTTACCGGAAGTGGATATGGTGGTTACGGCAATGGTGGGATACAGCGGACTTCTACCAACCATAGAAGCAATTAAAGCAGGGAAAACTATCGCCCTGGCCAACAAGGAAACTCTTGTTGTGGCAGGTGAAATCATAACCGGATTACTTAAAAAATATAATTCCGACATTATCCCTGTCGACAGCGAACATTCTGCGATTTTTCAATGTCTCGTGGGAGAAAAAAGAAGTGAGTTGCGTAAGATTTTACTCACTGCAAGCGGCGGACCGTTCCGTAAACTGAATAAAAAAGATCTGGAGAAAGTCACGGTATCCGACGCATTAAATCACCCGAACTGGAACATGGGAGCTAAAGTAACCATCGACTCTGCATCCATGATGAATAAAGGATTTGAAATGATAGAAGCCAAATGGCTTTTTAACTGCAAACCGTCAGAAATTGAAATCCTGATTCATCCTGAAAGCATAGTTCATTCCATGGTGGAATTTCACGACGGTTCAATAAAAGCACAGCTTGGAGTTCCTGACATGCATCTACCTATCAGTTATGCCTTGTCATATCCCGACAGGCTTCCTTCTGACTCAATTCCCTTAAATTTAACAAAATATGGCACTCTGACATTCGAAAAACCGGATTTAGAAAGATTCCCGCTTCTCGGGTATGCGTTTGAAGCCATTGAAAAAGGCGGCAACTTGCCTTGCATCCTTAACGCAGCCAATGAAGTGGCTGTCGCTTCTTTTTTAAACAATCAGATTTCTTTTATTGAAATGCCTGAATTAGTAAGATATACAATGGATAAAACACCTTTTGTAAAAAATATAACTCTCCAAGACCTCATAGAAACAAACTTAGAAGGTGTGAAAATAGCTAATGAATGGCTCAAAACACATTAATAGGCCTTGATTTTACGTTACTTTTAAATGGATACTTTTTTAATTAAAGCCACTCAACTTATTCTGGCATTTGCCATACTGGTGATTATACATGAATTCGGTCATTTTCTCTTTGCCCGACTGTTTGGGGTTAAAGTTGAAAAATTCTATATCTTTTTTGATCCATGGACAGAACTATTTAAATGGAAACCCAAAAGGTATATTGGTGGGTTAGGGAAAAAGAAAAAGATCGGGAATTATCCTGAAGAGGATGTTGAAGAAAAAAATGAGAACTGCAAGGCAGATTCATCCAATCAGGAGAATCTAAAAGAATCAACTGATTCAGAAGGAGATAAAAAGAATCAAAAGAAATCCTTTTGGGGAGATACGGAGTATGGCATCGGCTGGCTTCCTTTAGGAGGATACTGTAAGATATCCGGAATGATCGATGAGTCGATGGATACCGAACAGATGAAAAAACCTCCTCAGCCATGGGAATTCAGATCGAAACCTGCATGGCAAAGACTCCTGATCATGATAGCTGGAGTCTTGTTCAATTTTCTTCTTGCCATCTTGATATATGCCGGAATAGTATATGCCACCGGAGAAAAATATGTGCCGTTCAATGAAGCGAAATTAGGAATGGCTTACTCCGGGGAAGCCCGAAAGATCGGATTTAAGGATGGCGATATCCCCTTATATGCAGATGGAGAGGCTCTGAATAATCCACTCGAAGCCCGGATGAAGATGATTCAGGCTTCAAAAGTTACCGTCTTGCGCGAAGGAAAAGATACTGTAGATATCAGGATTCCGGAAGAATTTATCTTCGCCCTTGATAAAGAGGCAAAAAGCGATACTGCCAAGATAGCTTTTATGACTTACAGAATACCTGTGAGAATCACACAGGTAGCACCGGGAGACGGTGCCGCAAAAGCGGGAATTAAAACCGGTGATGAGATTCTGGCCATCGATTCGATAGCGACCCCGTCGCTTGACATTTTCCTATCCTCTCTGGCCGGTCATGAAGGGAAAACCGTTGACATAAAATTGGTGAGAAGAACCGATAAAGCATTACCGGACACATTAACAATACCTGTTGACCTGTCAGAAAATTCAAAAATGGGAGTGGGTCTTGAAGTTGATCCTGCTGCCTTTTTCAATTCAAAAGAAATAAAATATTCTCTTTTGGCATCAATCCCTAAAGGTATAAGTATGGGTACGGAAAGACTTTCATCTTATGCCCAATCCATGAAACTGGTCTTTACAAAAGAGGGTGCCAAAAGTGTGGGAGGCTTCGGCTCGATCGGTTCAATCTTCCCGGAAAGCTGGGATTGGATAGCTTTCTGGAATATTGCTGCTTTCCTCTCTGTGGCACTTGCCTTCATGAACATACTCCCTATTCCCGCTCTTGACGGTGGGCACGTTTTATTTCTTCTATATGAAGTTGTGACAAGAAGGAAACCCTCAGAGAAGTTTCTGGAATACGCACAGATGATCGGCATGGGGTTACTGATTCTCCTGTTGCTTTATGCAAATGGGATGGATATTGTAAGACTTTTTAAATAAAGGGCTTAAAATCAATGTTATGAAAAAGATTTTTTTGAAGCCGAAAAAAGAAGAGTCCGTTCTAAGACATCATCCCTGGATTTTTTCAGGGGCAATCTCAAAAATGGACAAAGATATAGAAGAAGGTGATCTTGTTGAAGTTCTTGACTCTTTTAACAATACAATAGCTCACGGTCATTATCAGATTGGGAGTATAGCTGTGAGAATTCTTGAGTTTGGAGATAATGCCATAGATGAAAATTTCTATAAAAGAAGGCTCGAAAACGCATTCAAACTTCGTAAATCATTAAATCTTATAAGACCTGACAACAACTGTTACAGGCTGGTACATGGAGAAGGAGATTTTCTTCCGGGACTGGTTATAGATATTTATAGTGACACAGCCGTCATGCAGGCTCATTCACCGGGAATGCATTTCGAAAGGATGAAAATAGCGGATGCCCTGACCTCACTGCCCGATGCCGGAATCAGGAATGTCTATTATAAAAGTGACACCACACTCCCCTACAAAGCCCGGCTTGACCCGCAGAATGATTATCTTACAGGGAAATACGACGGTGCGGAAGCAATAGAAAACGGGCTCCTTTTCAATATTGACTGGCTGAAAGGTCAGAAAACAGGATTTTTCATCGATCAAAGAGAAAACCGAAAGCTCCTTGAAAAATATGCAGAAGGCCGAAATGTTTTAAATATGTTTTGCTATACAGGCGGTTTTTCTGTCTATGCGATGAGGGGGAATGCGCTGACGGTGGATTCAGTTGATTCATCCACCAAAGCCACAGCCCTCACCGACGCCAATATTCTTTTGAACTTCCCTGGTGACACCCGACATCATACATATTCAGAAGATGCCTTTAAGTTTTTGGATAATGTCAAGAAAGGAAGTTATGATCTTATAATTCTTGATCCTCCGGCATTTGCCAAACACCGTTCTGCATTAAAAAACGGTCTTATAGGATATCGGAAACTAAATTTAAAGGCTTTTGAAAAGATAAGACCGGGGGGTATAATCTTTACATTCTCCTGTTCACAAGTTGTAACCAAGGAGATGTTCCGGCTTGCCGTCTTTACTGCCGCATCGCAGTCCGGAAGAAAAGTAAGAATCCTGCATCAGCTCACACAGCCTGCAGATCATCCGGTGGATATTTCGCATCCTGAAGGTGAATACCTGAAAGGGCTCGTTCTTTATGTTGAATAAAAATGATAAACATCAAACCAATTAATTAAAAAATGAACAAACTGCTATCTGCAATTATGCTCACCTCGATTATGTCCGCCCAAGCTTCTGCCGCGGTAGATAAAAATTTTGACTATCATGTTGACCGTTTTGCCGATATCGAAGTGCTTCGATATGAAGTTCCCGAATTCGACAGGCTTACACCACAACAAAGAGTGATGCTCTATTATCTCTCACAAGCAGCCCAGACAGGAAGAGATATAATCTGGGATCAGAACGGACCCTATAACCTCCAGATAAGAAAGCTTCTGGAAAATATCTACACAAATTACAAGGGTGATAAGGATAGTAAAGATTTCAAGGCTTTCGAGAAATATCTTAAACAAGTCTGGTTTGGCAATGGTATTCACCATCATTATTCCACTGATAAATTCACACCGGAATTTTCCCAGGCCTTTTTTGAGCAACAAGTGAATAATCTTCCGGAAAACCTGTTGCCTCTGAATCCGGGTGAAACAAGGCAGCAACTTTTATCAACCCTGACACCGGTTATTTTTGATCCTTCTGTTATGCCTAAACGCGTCTTTCAGGATGGTTCCGTCGATGTGGTAGCGAATTCGGCCTCTAATCTTTATGGCCCCGGTGTCACCCAGGTGGAAGTGGAGGAATATTACAATTCTTTGAAAGATCCCAATGATCCTGAACCGGTTTCTTTCGGATTAAATGCAAAGGTTGTCAAAGAAAACGGCAAAATCAAAGAAGAAGTCTATCATTTGAACGGCCTTTACGGTCCGGCAATAGCCAAGATCATTTATTGGCTTGATATGGCAAAAAATGTTGCAGAAAACGATGCACAAAAAAATTACATCACCAAACTCATAGATTACTACATCACAGGTGATCTTCGCCTTTTCGATGAATATTCAATCTTATGGGCTGAAGACACTGATTCTGATGTCGATTTTGTAAATGGTTTTATTGAAAGCTATGGCGATCCTTTGGGGATGACAGGTTCATGGGAAAGCTACGTAAACTTTAAGAATGTCGCCTCTACTAAAAGAACGGAGACAATTGCATCAAACGCCCAATGGTTTGAGGATAACTCTCCTGTTGATTCAAAATTTAAGAAAGAAAAAGTAAAAGGTGTCTCAGCCAAGGTTATCAACGCCGCTATGCTTGCAGGCGATGCCTTCCCTGCCACTGCAATAGGTATTAACCTTCCAAACGCAAACTGGATCAGGGCTGCCCACGGGTCAAAGTCAGTTACCCTGGAAAATATAACTGAAGCTTACGACATGGCCTCACATGGTAATGGGTTTAATGAAGAATTCGTGATCGACAAACCTACCATGCAACTGATGGAAGACTATCTCTATATTACCGACATGCTTCACACAGATCTTCATGAATGTCTCGGGCATGCTTCAGGGCAGCTTCTTCCGGGAGTTGATCAGGACGCATTGAAAGAGAATGGTTCGGCTTTAGAAGAAGCTCGCGCCGATCTTTTTGCCCTTTATTATCTCCCGGATCATAAATTGATAGAACTTGGAATTTTAGACAATCCTGATGCCTATAAAGCCGAGTATTATAAATATATGCTCAACGGCCTAATGACCCAGCTTAACAGAATAGAGCCGGGCAAGGATATCGAGGAAGCACATATGCGCAACAGACAGCTTATAGCTAAATGGATTCTCGAAAAAGGTAAAAAAGACAAAGTTGTGGAACTTGTAAAAAAGAAAGGAAAAACCTATATCAAAATTAACGATTACAAAAAAATGCGTGGTCTGATAGGTGATCTTCTTGCTGAAATCCAGAGAATAAAAAGTGAAGGAGACTATCAGGCCGGAGTGGATCTCATCAATACTTATGCTGTAAAGGTAGATCCAAAGCTCCACGAAGAGGTACTTGCCAGATATTCAACCCTCGACATACCACCTTATCGCGGTTTCATCAATCCGGTTTATGTGCCCGTTTATGATGACAGAGGTAATGTTATTGATGTGAATCTGACTTACGGTGAAAATTATATAGACCAGATGTTGCGCCTTAGCAACGATTTCACAACTCTGGGGTATTAAAACCCCATTGCATAAAAAATGTCAGAACGCAATGGCGGTCTATTCTTGATCGGAAATGGCAGAAACAATAACAATAAAAAAGCTTCTTCCTGAAGTTTTCAAAGGAATGGAGGATTCTCCCGCAATCCAAAACTCAAAGATTTGGGAGAATCCTTCCTTCACATTCAAAAAAGGTTGCAGGATTTGTCTGCAGGCTGAATCCGGAGGGGGGAAATCTTCCCTCCTCAGTTTCATCTATGGCAACCGTAATGACTATATCGGGGAAATCTTTATCGATGGAGTCAATATAAGAAAGTTCGATATTAAAAAATGGTGCGAACTAAGATGTCAGGAGATTGCTTTATTGCCACAAGAAATGAGGCTGTTTCCGGAACTGACCGTTCTTCAGAACATTGAATTGAAAAATCAGATTACAGGGATACTGGATGAGAGTCAAATAGATTCATATCTGTCTCGTTTAGGCATTTTAGATAAAAAAAATATTGCGGTAGCAAAACTAAGCATCGGTCAGCAACAGAGAGTGGCAATCATACGTACTCTTTGTCAGCCTTTTGATTTTATTTTCCTTGATGAACCGGTGAGCCATCTTGATGAAATGAATAACAGGATTGTGGCTGAAATAATTGAAGAAGTGGCATTATATAGAGATGCGGGTATAATTTCCACTTCAGTAGGAAACCATCTTCTTCTTAAAAATCCTGAATTTGTAAATCTATGAAAACACCTCAGAAAAAAAGAGTTTGGATTTGGACTCTTCTGAGAAAAAATCTGTCAAAAAGCCAGTTGGTAGGTTACGGCATCGCCAACCTTATCGGATTGACAGTTATCCTTGCCGGAATTTTATTTTTCTGCGACAGCAGATCGTCGGCCTCTTCCGGAGATTCTCTATTCTCAGATGATTATATTGTAATTTCAAAGAAAGTAAAAGGTGTTAATCTGGAACCTTTAGCATTTTCAGAAGATGAATTAAATGAAATAAGGGAACAGCCTTGGGTCAGAGATGTCGGCTATTTTACTGCATCACAATTCACGGTAGAGGCATCCGTAAGCATGGGTGGGAAAGGTATATCCACTTATATGTTTATGGAATCTGTCCCTGACAAATTTTTCGACACGAAACCTTCCGGCTGGGAATTTAATCCGAAGACAAAGTTTGTGCCTATAGTTTTGAACAAAGATTATCTTGCTCTTTATAATTTCGGTTTTGCAATTCCGCAGGGCCTTCCGCAAATAAGCGAAGAAATCATAGGCACAGTGCCTCTTAAATTAAGAATAAGTGGGAAGAACGGTTTGTCAGATGTCTATGACGCTTCCGTTGTCGGTTTTTCCTCAAGATTAAACACAATAGCTGTGCCCCAGGATTTCATGGACTGGGCTAACGAGCGCTATGCTTCGGGAGATACAGAGGAGCCTTCGAGACTTATCATAAAAATTGACCGTCTTGACTCCGCCCCTCTTGATTCATTCATGGATAAACATGGATATGAGGTAGCCGGTGATAAAGAGGGAGAGTCAAAGATCTCTGATTTCCTTGGTGTTGTTTCAGGAGTGGTTTCCGCAATAGGGCTCCTGATATCAATATTGTCCATCTTCATTCTTATTCTCAGCATATTCCTTCTTCTTCAGAAGAGTCGTGGAATGTTAAGAAAACTTCTTCTTTTGGGTTATTCACCACAAGAGGTCGGAAAAAATTATGAGAGAATGGTAGTGTTAACCAATACTCTCATAACCTTGATTGCCGTAGGACTTACTTTTTTATGCCGGCTCATATGGTTAGACCCGCTGCGGACTTTAGGTCTTGGTGACGGGAACGTCTTGCCGATGCTCGGAGCAGCCCTACTCTATTTTATCATCATAATTTCAATAAATATTTTAATTATCAGGAAACACCTGCTGAAAATATGGTATAACAGATAATAGCCCGCAAATTATCTGTCAATCACTCACATTTATTATTTTTCAGCTGCTTCCTTAAAGGCATCCATTATCTTTGTGGGCTTGAAACTGTCAAAAGCGCCGAGACCATAACTGTCATTAAGAGGTGTATAGGTTCCGGTAGGTTCCCAGTAAAATACTCCGGTACACATTCCGTTTGTATCATTTTTTGCAGCTGTGATAAGACGTGAAAGGAAATCATATCCTTGTTCCGGCATCCAGACGGTCGCACCGGTTTCAACGATAATAACCTGACAGTTAAATTCCTTAGCCAAGACGTTAATATTATCAATTATATCAGTTACAGCTTCTTTGGTTGTCTGATCACGCTTGCTCCAGAAAGGATAGACGCTCATGCCGATAGCATCAAATTTACCTCCAAGACGTTTCATGGCATTAAAGACATATTCATAAAGGAATCTGTTATAACCGTCGTCAAGATGGGTGATTACAATTGCTTCAGGATAAACCTCCTTTACAGCATCATATCCGGCATTCGACAGTTCCACATATGTCTCCATATGATCCGGAATCCTGGCCATTGGCCACATCATTCCGTTAGTGGTTTCATTACCTACCTGAACCCATTTAACATTAATTCCATTATCCTTTAAGAGCTGCAGAGTAGTCCGGGTGTGATCAGCTAATTTCCCTTTCACATCAATCACTCTGAGAGATGCCCATTCCTTAGGGATATTGTTATGGCCGGGATCTGCCCAATTATCACTGTAATGAAAATCAATCATTATATCCATCCCAAGTTCTGAAGCCCGTCGGGCCATCTCCAGAACATGCTGCGGTGTGTTGAAACCCGTTTCACTGTTAACCCAGACTCTGAGGCGGATTGCATTAAGACCGAATTGTTTCATTAATGCCGTATTCTCCATTGGATTTCCTTCACTGTCATGATTGACCACTCCCTGTGCTTCCTGTTCGATTGTCCAGCTGATGTCGGCACCTAATGCAAAAGGATTATTTTCCGCCCCTCTTGCCATGAATGTAAAAATCAATGCACAACCCAATAATAATATATTTTTCATAGTGATAATATTTTTTGCAAATGTAAAGAAAAATCCTTTACAGTAATTTTTATTGTAAGATATATAAGTATGAGTCATAAATTCTGTAAATTTGCAAAAAATTACACTAATATGAAGAAAGTATTGCTTTTAGGCTCCGGCGCATTAAAAATCGGACAAGCCGGTGAATTCGATTATTCAGGCTCACAAGCTCTCAAAGCCTTAAGAGAAGAAGGAATTTCTTCCGTTCTTATCAATCCAAATATCGCCACTATCCAGACGAGTGAAGGAGTTGCCGACAAAGTATATTTTCTACCGGTGACTCCTTATTTTGTGGAAGAGGTCATCAAAAAAGAACGCCCTGACGGCATTCTCCTTGCTTTCGGGGGTCAGACCGCACTTAACTGTGGAACGGAATTGTATCTCAACGGAGTGCTTGACAAATATGGTGTAAAAGTTCTCGGGACTTCTGTAGAGGCCATCATGATCACAGAAGACCGTGATCTCTTTGTGAAGAAACTGGATGAAATTGATATTAAGACCCCAAGGTCTCATGCCGTTGAGAACCTGGAAGACGCCGTCAAAGTAGCAAGGGAAATCGGATTCCCGGTAATGGTTCGTTCCGGTTATGCATTGGGTGGTCTCGGTTCAGGCATCTGTTATAATGAAGAAGAGTTTGTAAAACACTGTGAAAGTGCTCTCTCCCATTCAAGGCAGATTCTTATTGAAGAATCCCTGAAGGGTTGGAAAGAAATAGAATTTGAGGTGATACGTGATGCAAAGGATCATTGCTTCACAGTTGTACCTATGGAAAATTTCGATCCGTTGGGAATCCACACCGGGGAATCGATTGTAGTGGCTCCGATTGTATCCCTGAGCCCGGAACAGATTAAGATGCTTCAGGAAATTTCCGTAAGAGTGGTGCGCCATATAGGAATAGTCGGAGAATGTAATATCCAGTTTGCTTTCAATGCAGAAACAAATGATTACCGAATTATAGAGATAAACGCAAGACTGAGCCGTTCTTCGGCTCTGGCGTCAAAGGCATCTGGTTATCCTCTGGCGTTTGTGGCGGCAAAACTTGCTTTGGGCTATACGCTTGATCAGATTGGAGAACCGGGAACTCCTAATTCTGCTGCGGTGCCACCATCTGTTGATTATATAATTGTAAAGATTCCTCGCTGGGACCTTTCTAAATTTATCGGTGTAGACCGGGAAATCGGTTCTTCTATGAAATCCGTCGGAGAAATCATGTCGATAGGAAAATCATTTGAAGAGATCATTCAGAAAGGATTAAGAATGATTGGTCAGGGAATGCATGGTTTTGTTGGAAACAGCGATCTTCATTTCGATGACCTGGAGAAAGTGTTAAGTCATCCCACGGATCTCAGAATTTTTGCAATTGCCCAGGCTCTCGAGGAGGGATACTCTGTAGAAAAAATTGAAGATCTGACAAAAATTGACAAATGGTTTATAGAACGCCTTGCCAATATAGTGAGATTCAAAGGAATTCTTGAATCTTATAACAAGATTGAAGACTTGCCTAAAGAGGTGCTGAAAGAAGCCAAGAGAATGGGATTCTCAGACTTTCAGATCGCACGTTTCGTCGAAAAGCCCTCAGGAAGCATGGAGCAGGAAGTTCTCAGGGTGCGTGCACATAGAAAATCCCTCGATGTTCTGCCCAAGGTGCGCAGAATCAACACTGTTGCTTCTGAATACCCGGATCTGACCAATTATCTGTATGTGACCTACGGAGCTGAAGATAATTCTATCCGTTATGATATGAATGCAGGTAATAATATAGTCGTATTAGGTTCCGGAGCATATAGAATCGGTAGTTCTGTAGAGTTTGACTGGTGTTCTGTCAACGCAGCTCAGACTTGTCGTAAATTAGGCTATAAGTCAATCATGATCAATTATAACCCTGAAACGGTTTCCACTGATTATGATATGTGTGACAGACTCTATTTCGATGAGTTGAGTTTTGAAAGAGTTATGGATATTCTGGATCTTGAAATGCCCAGAGGTGTTATCGTCAGTGTCGGCGGCCAGATTCCAAATAACCTTGCAATGAAGCTTTATCGTCAGCACGTACCGGTATTAGGCACTTCACCCATATCAATTGACAGGGCTGAGAACCGGCATAAATTCTCGGCGATGCTCGATCAGTTAGGTATCGACCAGCCTCGTTGGAAAGAGATGACTACAGAGAAGGAGATTCATGACTTTATAGAGGAAGTCGGTTTCCCGGTTCTAATACGTCCGAGCTACGTTCTTTCCGGTGCGGCTATGAATGTTTGCCATGATTTCGATCAGGTTCACAGATTTCTTGCTCAGGCCGCTAAAGTGTCAAAGGAATATCCTGTAGTGGTGAGTGAATTCCTTCAGAATACTAAGGAAATAGAATTTGATGCTGTAGCCAGGAACGGTGAAATAGTTGAATATGCCATTTCGGAACATATCGAATATGCCGGAGTGCATTCAGGTGATGCCACTTTGGTTTTCCCGGCTCAAAAGATATATCTTGCCACAGCGCGCAGGATCAAGAGAATCAGTGCGCGTATTGCCAAAGAGCTTAACATTTCAGGGCCGTTCAATATCCAGTTCCTTGCTCGTGATAATTATGTAAAAGTCATCGAATGTAATCTCAGGGCCTCACGATCATTCCCGTTTGTAAGTAAAGTCCTTAAAAAGAACTTTATTGAAACAGCCACCAGGATTATGCTCGGTGAAAAGGTTGAAAAGGTCGACAGCTCTACATTCGATATCGATTATATCGGCATAAAGGCGTCTCAGTTCTCTTTTGCACGCCTGCATAAAGCCGACCCGGTTTTGGGAGTCGATATGGCCTCGACAGGTGAAGTGGGGTGTCTGGGTAAAGATTTTGATGAAGCTT
>JAFLTN010000008.1 GCA_022510445.1 Muribaculaceae bacterium
ATATTCACATTTTTCGGTATTTTGAAATTCTCGGCTTTTTTGGCTCCTTTGGGTTTATAAGCCAGATATGGGCCATATCTGCCATTGAGAACTTCAAGTCCGGGCATCTCGTCAAAAGACTTTATCAGCTTGTTTGCTTCGGCATTTTTTTTCTGTTGTATAAGCTCGGCGGCTTCCTCAAGCGATATGGTAAAAGGATCAAGATCTTTGGGGATTGAGACGAAGAGCGACCCCATCTTTATATAAGGTCCGAACTTCCCGACTGCAGCAGTGACAGACTCACCATCTATCTCCCCGATGGTACGCGGGAGATCGAAGAGTTTTATCGCCTCTTCCAGAGTTATTGAGGAGATGCTTTGACCGGCACGGAGACTTGCGAAACGAGGTTTCTCGTCAGAAGCAGTGTCACCGATCTGCACCAAAGGACCGTAACGTCCGATTTTCACATAAACCGGCTTGCCATCCTGGGGATGTTGGCCCAGAAGACGTTCCCCGACCTTATGTTCGGCACGCTGAGTATTGATACGTTCGATTCCGGGATGAAAATCTTCATAAAAAGATGATATTTCATTCTGCCAGGGAAGTTTCCCCTCTGCTATGTCATCAAACTTTTCCTCTACCTTAGCTGTAAAATTGTAATCGAGGATATCAGGGAAGTGCACGGTCAGGAAATCGTTAACAACAATTCCCACATCCGTCGGTATCAGTTTTCCTTTTTCACTCCCGGTTGTCTCCGTAAGGGTTTCTTCAGTAATTTTCCCGTTTTTAAGAACCAACGATATATAATCTCTTTTCACTCCTTCTCCTTCACCCTTTCTGACATAATCCCTATGTTGTATGGTGGAGATTGTGGGTGAATAAGTTGAAGGACGTCCGATGCCGAGTTCTTCCATTTTTTTCACCAAAGCTGCTTCGGAATATCTTGCCGGAGGAAGAGTGAACCTTTCAACAGCTGATATTTCCTGCGAGATGAGCAGGTCGCCTGTCTTCATCGCAGGTAGCTCAACGAATTCCTGCTGGCGGGCGTTTTCAGTTTTCCATATTTTAAGGAAACCCTCAAATTTCACCACTTCACCTTCAGCCTTGAATCCCGGGATTGTGCCCTTGTCAATCTGATTGTTCGGATTAACGGAAATAGCCACCGAAGTTTTTTCAATTTCAGCATCTGTCATCTGAGAAGCTACGGCACGTTTCCAGATAAGTTCATATAGTTTCTTTTCCTGGGCAGTCCCCTCGATAGTAGCATTTGAAATATATGTAGGCCTGATGGCTTCGTGAGCCTCCTGGGCTCCCTTGCTATTGGTGTGATATTTTCTGATCTTTATGAAATTCTCACCAAGATTGCCGCTCAGCCATTTCTTAATTTCAGAAATGGCCATTTCTGAAAGATTGGTTGAGTCGGTTCTCATATATGTTATTTTACCGGCTTCATATAGCTTTTGGGCTATCATCATTGTCTGACTCACTGAGAAACCCAGTTTTCTTGCCGCCTCCTGCTGGAGTGTAGAAGTGGTAAAGGGAGGGAACGGAGATCTTAAATGTGGCTTTACTGCTATATCCTCAACTTTGAATTTGGCATCAATACAGGATGAAAGGTATTTCTGAACCTCTTTAATATCCTTGAGGCGTTCGGTCAGTTCAGCCTTAAACGATTTTTTCTCAGGAGTCTTAAAAAGACCTGTGACACGGAAATAGGATTCCGGCACAAAATTGTTAATCTCCTTTTCACGTTCACAAATGAGCCGTACAGCCACACTTTGGACACGCCCTGCAGAAAGAGCCGGTTTAATTTTCTTCCAAAGCACAGGACTGAGTTCGAATCCCACAATACGGTCAAGCACACGACGAGCCTGCTGGGCGTTCACCCGGTTTAGGTCGATTGTGCGTGGATTTGCAATGGCATTCAGTATCGCGGGCTTTGTAATCTCATGGAATACGATTCGTCTGGTGGTGGCAGGATCAAGTCCAAGAACTTCCGCAAGATGCCAAGCGATCGCTTCCCCTTCACGGTCTTCATCAGAAGCAAGCCAGACAGTATCCGCACTCTTTGCTGCCTGACGCAATCTTTTCACGAGATCAGTCTTATCTTCCGGGATTTCATATTCAGGGGAGAAATTATTCTCCACGTCTATGCTGAAACCATGTTTGCGAAGGTCTCGAATATGACCATAACTCGACATGACGGTAAAGTCTTTGCCGAGAAACTTTTCTATGGTTTTGGCCTTTGCCGGCGATTCAACTATTACAAGATTTTTCATAGGAAGTGTCTTTAGCCCGGATTATAAGAGCGGCAAAATTAATATTTTTTTGTTTAACAAAGAAAAATAAGTCCCGGTTCTATAAAAAAATACCCATAAAAAGCATTTTATTCCGGCTTTTTCCACAAAATTCGGTGAAAGCCACCGACCCGCAGTTCCAATTTGTAGTCCTTGACTCTTTTCATTTCCTGGAATATAAACATGCTCTTTATGAAAATTTGTCACATATTAGACGGGGATTGAGAGGTATATTATACGTCAACTTACAATAGAATTTTCATTTTGTTTCTCGTTTGTTAAGGCATTGATATCCAAATACAGAACTTTTGTTAAAGTAAATTAAAAAAAGGATTAGGGGTGAATTTTGCATTAACTTTGCATTTACAACAACCAAACATTCGGGAGATTATATTGATTCAAAAATCAAACATCGGGTTCAATTTTTTCATATCGGAGTAAAATGTTACGGAATACAAGGATAATCTTAGCGATCTTTTTTTTCATTGGTGCCACACTGTTATTTCTGGATTTCACCGGTACGATCCACGCCTGGTTCGGATGGATTGCTAAAGTGCAGTTCTTACCGGCAGTCTTGGCCGTTAATGTAGTTGTAGTCTTAGGTCTTATCGCATTAACATTCCTGTTCGGAAGAGTCTACTGTTCCGTGATATGCCCTTTAGGGACCCTTCAGGATATTTTTGCCAAATTCGGCAAATGGAGTAAAAAGAACCGCTATAGTTATTCGCCTGCACTCAATGTCTGGAGATATAGCCTCTTCGTAATTATGGTGATTGCCATTATCTTCGGAATAGGGTCAATTATAGGAATGTTAGCTCCATACAGTTCTTTTGGAAGAATCGTCCACAGTCTTTTTTCGCCTGTCTGGCAATGGGGCAACAACCTCCTCGCCGGTTACGCCGAAAAGATTGACAGCTATGCGTTCTATCCTACAGAGATCTGGGTCAGAAGTCTGGGAGTGTTTCTTACGGCTTTAATAACTCTGGCTGTGTTAGCAATACTGGCATGGAGAAACGGAAGGACCTATTGCAACACCATCTGCCCGGTAGGAACCTTTTTAGGTTTCCTTTCAAGATTTTCACTTTACCGCCCCACCATCGAACTTGCGAAATGCAACAGTTGTGGCTTGTGCTCCAGGAACTGCAAATCATCCTGCATTGATAGCAAAAATCACAAAATTGATTATTCCCGCTGTGTAAGCTGTATGGATTGTATAGCAAAATGCCATAAGGGTGCAATTAAATACACCTATAAGAGATTGCCTAATGAATCTTTGCAAACTTCTGCAGACACTTCAACAGAACCAGCAAATGATTCTTCAAGACGCAATTTTCTAAGCCTCCTGGCCTTTGCAGGAAGCGCTTCACTGCTTAAAGCTGCTGAAAAGACTGTTGACGGAGGATTAGCCGTAATAGAGGATAAGAAGATTCCGACAAGAAAAAATTTCATATCACCTCCCGGTTCTTCAGGTCATGCCAATATTTCCAGCCGATGCACTGGCTGTCAGCTTTGTGTTTCAGTTTGTCCGAACCAGGTGCTCAGACCTTCCGGCAATCCGGAGAATTTCTTCCACCCTGTCGCCTCTTATGAACGAGGCTACTGTAGACCGGAATGTACGAAATGTTCCGAGGTGTGTCCCACCGGGGCCATAAAGAGAATAGATACTGCAGAAAAATCATCAATCCAGATTGGCCGCGCGCAATGGATAAAAGAGAACTGCATACCACTGACCGACGGAGTTTCATGTGGAAACTGTGAAAGGCATTGTCCTGTGGGGGCCATTCAGATGATAGCCTCGATAGCCGGCGATGAAGAATCATTGAAGATTCCGGCTGTTGATACGGAAAAATGTATTGGCTGCGGAGCATGCGAGAACCTGTGTCCGTCAAGACCTTTCAGCGCCATCTATGTAGAAGGAAACGAAAGGCACCGGACAATCTGATTGACAAGACTTTGTCTATTCAACTTCAATAACTAAATAACTTTTAACCATAAAAATTATAATATGACACTTGATTTAATTGGTGGATTAGGTTTCCAGGAAATCCTTCTGATAGCTTTGGTTGTGCTTTTATTTTTCGGAGGAAAGAAAATTCCGGAAATGATGAAAGGCCTTGGCAAAGGGATAAAGTCTTTCAAAGACGGGATGAAGGAAGTGGAAACGGAAGTCAAGAACGCTGCTCCTGAAGAAGAAGTGAAGGAATGAGCCGGGAAACTGCAGCCGTAACTTTTTGGGATCATCTCGAAGAGCTAAGAACTATGCTTCTCAAAGTGGGGACGATAACTCTGCTTTGCGGCATACTGGCCTTTATTTTTAAAGCTCCGCTTTTTGAAATTATATTCGCGCCAAAAAACGACAGTTTCATTACTTACAGATGGCTTGACAAGATCGGAGGAATTTTTTCCTCGCCGGGAGATATAGGATTTAATATAAGCATCATAAATACCGGGCTTGCCCAGCAGTTTGTAGTCCATATGAAGACAGCCTTCTGTTTCGGATTCATATGCGCTTCTCCTTATATAATATATGAGTTGTTCAAATTTATCTCCCCTGCGCTTTATGAACATGAACGAAAATATACCACTCAACTAACAGGCTGGGGTTATTTAATGTTTGCCCTCGGCAGTCTGGCCGGCTATTTTCTTATTTTCCCCCTCACATTCCGATTTTTAGGCACCTATCAGGTTTCGGAAGAGGTGGTGAATATGATATCATTAGATTCCTATATGTCCACACTCATGATGATCTGTCTGGCAATGGGAATAGTGTTTGAGCTCCCTGTTATATGCATGCTGATGGCGAAAGCAGGCCTTTTGAATGTTTCTTTCATGAAAAAATACCGTAAACACTCTATTGTTGTCATACTTGTGGCAGCTGCAATTATAACCCCTACAAGTGATGTTTTCACACTTCTTGCAGTTTCATTACCAATGTATCTTCTTTATGAAGCAAGTATTGTTCTGGTAGGGATGGCAGAAAAGAAGAGATGTCGGCAAAGAGAACTGATAACCGTATAATAAATTCCGGCGAAAATGGATCGCAGAGATTTCATAAAAAAATTAGGATTAGGCCTCTCAGTGGCAGGACTGACGGCAACAGGCTGCAAAAAAGCCACAGGCATTTCAGTTTCAGAAACATCTTCCGATAAAGACGTTCCGACTGACAAGATGACCTACAGGATAACCCCCACCACCGGAGACAAGGTTTCATTGTTAGGTTACGGCTGTATGCGCTGGCCCATGAAACCGGATCCTTCCGGAGAAGAAGGAAAAGAGATAATAGACCAGGAAGCAGTAAATAAACTTGTGGACTATGCCCTTGCCCACGGGGTGAATTATTTCGACACGGCTCCTCCATATGTAAGGGGATTATCAGAAGAATCAACCGGCATAGCTTTAAGCCGTCATCCGCGTGAGAGCTATTTTCTTGCCACCAAAATGAGCAATATGGGTTTTGCCGGCAACGGTATGAAAGGCAAAGAACTTTTCGATGCCTCAGTAGACATGTATCATAACTCACTAAAGAAACTTCAGACCGACTATATAGATTATTATCTTCTTCATAGCATCGGAGGAGGCGACGGAATCCCTTTTCTAAAACAAAGGTTTTTCGACAACGGTCTTCTTGACTTTCTGCTCAAGGAGAGAGAAGCCGGGAGAATCAGAAACCTCGGATTCTCCTATCATGGAGATATCGCTGCTTATGATTACCTCCTTTCGCTTCACGATGAAATCAAATGGGATTTCGTGCAGATACAATTGAATTATGTTGACTATCATCATGCGGGAGGAAGAAATTTCGATGCCCAATACCTCTACGAAGAATTGGCAAAAAGAGATATCCCGGCGGTCATCATGGAGCCGCTTCTCGGAGGGCGTCTCGCCTCGCTCACCGATCATCTTAATGCCCGTCTGAAAGAAAGAAATCCTGAAGAGAGTATTGCCTCATGGGCCTTCCGTTTTTGTGGCACCTTCCCAAAAGTTCTGACAGTATTAAGCGGGATGACCTATATGGAGCATCTTGAAGATAACATCCGGACCTACGCTCCGTTACAAGAGCTTAATGAGGAGGAAATGGAGATGCTTGAAGAGACGGCACAGATATTTATAAGCTATCCCACAGTGCCCTGCAATACTTGTGATTACTGTATGCCCTGTCCCTACGGAATCAATATCCCCGCAATTTTCTCTCATTACAACAAATGCATTAACGAGGGTAATGTGGCCACCTCCACCCGACATCCGAATTACGCGAAAGCCAGAAAAGCCTTCCTCTTGGGATATGACAGGAGTGTCCCCAAACTCCGTCAGGCCAACCATTGTATTGGCTGCAATCAATGTAAACCCCATTGTCCTCAATCAATTGACATTCCAAAACAACTCCACAGGATCGACCGCTATGTAGAGAGTCTTAAACAGGAGAAAGACCTGAGCTGATAATGAAATAAGGAAACGGAATTTTATATAATTTTGCACTGCCGAGAAAGATTAACAAATCAAAAATTTAGAATGGAGGTAATAAAATTACCCTTTGTAAAAATGCAGGGAGCAGGGAACGATTATGTGTATATGGACACAATCGGGAACACTCCTTTAAAGACCTTTCCTGAAAAATTCTATCCTGAACTTGCCAGAGAAGTAAGTGAAAGGCATTTTGGCGTCGGCAGCGACGGGTTGATTTTAATACTTCCCTCTGTCGGCGCTGATTTTTATATGAGAATATTTAACGCTGACGGTTCAGAAGCCCAGATGTGCGGCAACGGGATACGTTGCGTCGGAAAGTATGTCTATGAAAAAGGACTGACAAGCAACCGGAAATTAAGGATAGAAACCCTTGGTGGAATAAAAGAGCTGTTTTTGCATGTAATCAACAACCGTGTAAACAGCGTAACTGTGGATATGGGTAAGCCTGTTTTTGACCAAAGTGAAATACCTGTGGCCAGCCATGGGGAAGATATTTCTGAAAAAATAACCATAGAAGACAGGGAATTCCGCATCACGGCAATAGGTATGGGAAATCCACATTGTGTAATATTTGTAGATAAAGCTGACGACAGACTGTTGCACTATTATGGTCCCAGGATAGAACATTATAAATTATTCCCGGAAAGGACAAATGTGGAATTCGTTGAGATAATCGACTCTCATAAGATCCGTATGCGTGTTTGGGAAAGGGGTTCGGGAGAAACCCTTGCGTGCGGAACAGGTGCCTGCGCATCAGTTGTTGCCGCTTTCATCAACGGCCTCACAGAAAGAGAGGTGGAAGTGGATCTTTCAGGAGGAAAATTAAAGGTGAACTACGATAAGGATTCCGGACATATCTTTATGACCGGCGGAGCTGAGTTTATAGCGGAGGGTTATTACTATTTAAAGAATAAATTATGATTCCGGTAAATGATAATTTCAGATTTCTAGAAAAATCTTATCTTTTTTCAGAAGTGGGTCGAAGAATCCGTGAATTTAAGAGAATTAACCCTGAAAAGGAAATCATCCGGATGGATATCGGTGATGTCACGAGGCCTTTGTTTCCTTGTGTGATTGAATCGATGAAAGAGGCCCTTGAAGATATGTCGGAAGAGGCCACATTCAAAGGTTACGGCCCTGAACAAGGGTATGACTTCTTGCGAGAGGCAATAACTGAGGAAGACTATGTAAAAAGAGGCATCAATATTTCATCTGATGAAATATTCGTTGGTGACGGAGCCAAGAGCGATCTGGGTAATTTAGGAGAAATATTCTCAAAAGATTGCCGGATAGGGTTAATGAACCCCTCTTATCCGGCTTATTATGACGATAATGTTATCGACGGAAGAATCAGGATAACTGAATCGGGAAAGAGATTAAACTTGATTAACCTGGAATGTCTGCCTGAAAATAATTTTATTCCTTCATTGCCCCGGGAACATGTAGATATCATATATCTGTGTTTCCCGAATAATCCCACTGGAGCGGCCATCACAAGAGATGAACTAAAGAAATGGGTGGATTACGCCCTGAACCAGGGAAGCCTGATAATTTATGATTCAGCATATGAATCTTTTGTAAGGGAGGGGGATAAAGCCCGTTCTATCTTTGAAATAGAAGAAGCCGATAAAGTGGCTATGGAAGTAAGGAGTTTCTCCAAGACAGCCGGATTTACGGGAGTGAGATGCGGATATACCGTGGTTCCCAAAAACCTGACCGGGAAATTTGCAAATAATGAAACTGTCAGTCTTAACTCATTATGGTTAAGGCGTCAGACCACCAAATTTAACGGAGTTTCCTATATTACGCAGAAGGGAGCATTCGCCTTATATTCCAAAGAGGGAAGAAGATGCATCGAAGAGAATTCAGACTATTATCTAAGGAACGCAAGACTGATAGGAGCGACACTTTCGGAACAGGGATTTGAAGTATCAGGAGCTGTCAATTCCCCATATGTATGGGCCCGACCCAAAGATTCGGATAAGGATTCATGGAGTCTCTTCCAGGAATTATTGGAAAAATGTAATATCTCGGTGACTCCGGGAATAGGATTCGGGAAATCCGGCGCGGGATACATCCGGTTGACCGGATTCAATTCATATGAAAACACACGGCGAGCCATGGAAATTCTCCAAAGTAAAAATCCAGGTCTATGAAAAAAGCAATATTATTCAGCTTTTTCATGATGGCTACAGGCAGTTTAACCGTTCAAGCCGAGACGGTTCTTCCTCAACTGATATCCGGCGGATTCAAAAAATAGAAATCATGACTGATTCGAGATACCTGAAAGGTCATATCTCCATGCTTCTTGCCACCATCATGTGGGGAGCCCTTGCCCCTATCGCAAAAATTGTGTTGGAACATGATGTCGTCAGCGGACTTGGACTTTCTGTTATCAGAATTGGAGGGGGCGCGCTGCTGTTCCTTTTAATCTCGTTCCTGCCTCGCTCGTTGACCGGAGACTGCAAGGTTGAAAAGAAAGATTACCTGACGCTGTTCCTGGCATCAATCATAATGATTTCTCTTAATCAGGGATTATATATAATCGGTATTGGCTACACATCACCGGTAGACACTACGGTGATGTGTACACTGACACCGGTCTTCACCCTGCTGTTGGCTGCCATTTTCATCGGGCAGCCACTCACGGTTATTAAAGTGGGTGGTATCATAATCGGATTGAGCGGGGCCTTAATCATGGCTTTCAGCAATGAAGAGAGTGAAATCGCCAGTAATCCTCTTTTGGGCAACACTTTATGCATCCTTGCCCAAATCTGTGCCGCCATCTACTATGTTTTCTTCCTCAAGATAATAACCAGATATCCTCCCTTTACTATAATGAAATGGATGTTTCTGTTTTCGGCCGTTACCTACATTCCATGTATGATTCCATTTATGGGCGGAATTGCTGTTGAAAGAATCGATTATCCCGCACTTCTTTCTCTGCTTTATATTATTATTTTCCCAACCTTCTTTGCATATCTCCTCATTCCGGTTGCCCAGAAAATACTAAAACCGACTGTTATCTCCTCTTACGCCTACCTACAGCCTGTGGTGGCCACAACCTTAGCCACAATAATCGGACTGGCCATATTCGGATGGAACAGGATAATAGCCACAGCCATGATATTCCTCGGAGTCTATCTTGTGTCTTTCTCGATGAGAAAAAAGCCGAATCCAAAAAAATCGGATAAGGAATCTTTCGACCCGACAATGGGGTCTCAGGTATAACTGAATGAAGAGCCGCCAAGGAACTCCCGTAGCAAGGAAGTAAACGGAATCTGGTCTGGCGGGATCGATTCAAAATAACTTAAAAGTTTCATCAGCCTGAAAGCTTGTGAATAAGCCACATTATCACGAGGCACCTGCCGCAACAGAGGGATTGCAAAATCTTTCATAACCCCGAGCTCGAAAATCAAAGAGGAATTGAAAGTTGCATCTGCATTTTCACTGAACGGGAATATCCATTTCTCTTCTCCCCTTCTCACGCTTGGCCATCGGCGTATGGTTTCAAAAGCGCTTGTTCCGCGATATTTATTGTCTCTTACAATTCTTCGAAGCAACCGGTTGTCGCTTGTCGATATCCAGTTATGGTTATCAATTTTCAGAGTGGTCAAGGCAGAAACGTAAACCTTGAAAACCTTGTCCTGAGGAATTGAATGGGTAAGTTCCGGATTCAGTCCATGAATTCCCTCAATGAGCAACACGTCGTTTTTATCCAGCCTGAGAGGTTTCTCCTTCTCAATCCTGCGTCCAAGCTCAAAAGAATAAGTAGGTATATTCACCACCTCTCCATCGAGTAATCTTCGCAGATCGGAATTAAGCCGTTGCAGATCGAGAGCATATAGAGATTCGAAATCATAATCACCGGATTCATCTCTCGGATTATCCTCCCTATTTACGAAATAATCATCGAGTGAGATCATTTTGGGGGATATCAGATTGGTGGAAAGCTGGATGCCAAGACGTTTGGTGGAAGTGGTCTTACCCGAAGAAGACGGACCTGCCACAAGCACGATACCGCCGGCCCCCTCTTTACGCCTGGCGGCAATTTCATCGCTAATTCTTCCAATGAGCTTTTCATGCATGGCTTCCGCCACATTTATCAGGTGAGGAGTGCGCTTTTCCTGAACGGCCTTGTTAAGCTCACCCACGTTTCTCACTTTTATGATGTCGTTGAATCGAATCTGGTCGGTGAAGGCTTTATACATTTTTTCCTCCGGAGGATTCTTTTTCAATTTTTCCTCAGCCTTTTCTTCGTTACAGGCGAAGAGGAGAAAACCCTCCTTATAGGGCTTAAGATAAAATTCGGAGATAAAATTTGTAGACAGGGCCAACGGACCGTAAAAACCGTCGGAGATATCCCCGAGCCGATAATATGTGGTGTAAAGCTCGTGAAGGGATTCCAATAAAGTCACTTTAGCCTTCAGCCCCTGCTGCCTGTACATTTCAATAACATCGGCGGTGAGCCTTTCATGCCTTCTGAAAGGGATATCGGAATCCACCAGGTCGCGCAGATGATTCATTAGATCGACAATAAGATCGCGGGTGACAGGGGTAACCTCATCATCTTTAGTGAGCCGGCAATACTGTGCACCGGCTATAGAATGATCAATACGGAGAGTGACACCGGGTAAAACTTCTGTGACAGCCTTATAAAGCATCATGCAGAGAGAGCGCACATAAACCCTTCTTCCTGTATCCGATTCCGCCGACAGGAATTCCACCTGTTTTGGCGAGAAAAGAGGGAAGTGAAGATCTTCAGTCTTATTATTCACATAAGCGCATATGGGTCTGAAAGGGAGTTCCTCCTTAAGACGTGGAATAAGATCAATCACTTTTTCACCTCCGAGCATGGAGAGATATTCGTGAGTGTTTTTGCAATATATCTTCATAAGGCAAATTATTTGAAAGGATCAGTGACAACTGTGGAAGCATTGCCGTCGCGTGCTGCAATATAAGTGGGCGACATGATCTCGACTCCTTCTTCGTTAAAACGATCCTGGATATTCTGAAAAAGTTCCGAATATATTAAAGCCATTTTTTGAGCCTCCCTGGTGTAAGCGTTGATCTGATAAACCGGATACCAGTCGTTAAGCCCCGTTTCGAGCACAAAGGGGTATGGTTCATGAAGGATACCGGGCGTTCTGAGAGCCGCTTCAATAAGCATACGGTGTACGAGACGCCAGGGCACATCATAACCGATTGTCACCTCAGCATGAAGAATAAGTCCGAATTCATGGGCCGATCGGGTATAGTTGATGCTTTGTGACGACATGATGAAACTGTTGGGCATCGTGACTATTTCATTCTTTGCCGTACGGATTCTTGTCACCAGCGGAGTTTTTTCTATTATATCACCTACAGTATCATTGAGCTTGATTCTGTCTCCTTTCCTGAAAGGCCTCATATAAGTAATGACCCAACCGGCAATAACGTTTCCGATCACAGTGCTCGAACCCAGCGAAATAATAAGGCCGACAAACACTGATATACCCTGGAAGACCCCCTTGTCGGAACCCGGGAGATAAGGATATATCATTGCAATCATGAATGCATAAAGCAAGAACCTTATAATGTTAAAAGTCGGGAGAGCCCAATCAGCATAGAAGCCGGGAATCTTGAGACGTTCGGTGGCCACTTCGTTGCTCAGATATTTCAAAAGTCTGATAAGATAGCGGATTGCCACACAGATTATAATAATCGTAATAAGATCGGGGATGTAATCCACAATTCCGAAAAGAATCCCCTTCACCGGTGACCAGATATAACCCAGGAGACGGTAAGCGAGAGCTTCCGTTGGGGGGAATATGTAGAAAATAAGGGGTACGGTAAACAGGAGCTGGATAAGTATTACGACATAAAACCCTATTTTTGTAAAGAATTCAATAAGACGCACCTGTCTTGTGGTGTCAAGGAGTTCGTAGCCCTGCACCATAATAGGATGCAGTTTGGTATCCTTTAGGGCTTCAATACGTCGGTTTAATTTTGAGAAGAGCCATTTGGTGACCCGATAGAGGAGATATTGTCCCACCACAACGAGCACAAGCATAAAGATTCTTTTCACCATGAGCCAGAAACTATGTTCCTCTTTGAGTTTATGCAGTTCTGCCACAATCAGAGCCCGGTTTACCCGAGCCAGAGAGTCCTGCGGCAATCCGGCCCATAGGGCATCCTGCTCGGTGAAAGAAGTAATGACAGTGGGGCCATACATTATATCGGCGATATTGTCGGAATTGTCAATATAGACGGAATCAGGCTGAAGATTAAATTTTTTACCGAGCTCGCTTATAGCTTCCTGAGCCATGACGGCTCTTTGCTGTGCGGAATATCCGCCGCGGTTACTATAGAAACTGAATAAGGTGTCCTCTTCTATCACCACAGGCACTCCGGCTGTAAATTCCCGCAAGGAATCTATCCTTGCCTTGAGGGCCTCACGCTTCACTGAATCAGCCGAGAGCATGGTGTAGCGCAGGTTCTCAAGCTCCATTCTGGTGTTAGCCTCGTTCAGGCGGCTTGTTTCCAGGGAATCAAGGAGAGCTGCCACATAAAGAGAGTCTTTTTTGAGTTCCTGATCAATCACTTCCTCATGCTCCTGAGCCTGGGGTGTGAACAACTGTGCCCTTCCGTTCAGAGCAGAAAAAATAACTAAGAGTAGTAACCCCGGAAGTATCCTTAATGAATTCATTGAAAATTAGAGTAGCGAAGGTTTATTCCAAGATTTTCTGAAGTTCCGATTCTGGCTTTGTCTTTGGAGCGGCTTCCTCGCTATTAGACTTATGAGTGAGATAAAGAGCTGTGGCAATCAGTAAAATACCGATCGCCAGATACAAGAGTGCGAGTGGCGACCACATCTCGGCATCGATTTCAAGAACATGCTTGAAGAAAGAAACAATGAGCACCATGAGAATCACCTTTCCGAGGGAGGATTTCAAATCGTCGACACTACTGATCTTTAGCCAGGTAGGACGGGAATCAGCCGGTTTGTCCTCAGGATCGACATTAGCTATAAACAATTCATAGACACCCACACCAAAAATAATGAGCACAAGAGCAAAAAGGAAAACGTCGACCGAAGAAACCAGTTTTTCAAAGAGGGCTTCATAACGTTCGTAAGGATCCTGGAAGAAACCGACAAGCCCCTTTATGATAAGTCCGAAACCTTGAATGAAAAGGATAAACGACGACAGGATTGCTCCCACCACCGCAATAAACGCAAAATATCTGGAATAATAAAGGATATCTTCAAACTTCTGTATCAGGAAACTATTCTTTTTTAAATAGGGAGGAAGTTTACCTCCTAAATTTTCCAGCCGGTTGGAAAGCTCGTCAAGGAGTGCAAGGTCATATTCATCCCGATTAACCATTCTGCCTCTTAACCATCTTCCCTCATCAGAATCTATTTCATCGGGGCTTGGACCGTAGCCTAAAAGGAAAGAAGCGATTTTATCAACAAAGAAATCTTTATAATCTTCAGGAAGCTGAACATGTTTCAGCTGTTTGATTCTGAAGAGCACATCGGCTTTATCGAAATCAATCTGAGTGATATCGGCATAAATCTCCTCAAGCTCATTAAAGATTTCCGGAGTTACATTTCTTGTCTTTAAAATCTCCTGGCGGACATCTTGTAAGGGTCTCATAACCGGTTAGGAATTGAAAGTTTGAGAATATCAATAAATATTTGAGAATATCAATAAATAATGGAATCAAATCCAATATTGATTCAACTGCAAATATAGGAATTTTTTGTTAGATAAGCTTAAGCAAATCATTCACCGGCAATCCCGACGAGACAGTTTTTTCTTGACAGCTTGGAAATACCGTTTTAACATTGGTGAAGAATTTCTCCGGTTCCCGGATTCAAAATTCTTTCAGAGCAGGATTAAAACACAATAGTAATTTAGTTTTAATCAAAGCTGTGAGATACAATTTATTTGAATCGTGAAGCATCCCTCTCAGTTTTCTTACGGATCGTATTCAAAAATTCCTTTGTAAGATCCACTCCGGTCTGGTTTGCAAGACAAATCAGAACCCAAAGTATATCGGCCATTTCTTCTCCCAGTTTCTTTTTCATATCGCCTTCTTTTGCCACCTGATCTCCAAACTGGCGCGCGATGATTCGGGCGAGTTCCCCGGTCTCCTCCGTAAGAAGCACCATATTAGTCAATTCAGAGAAATAATGTCGCCCGATGGTGGAAATCCAGTTGTCTACCATTTCCTGGGCCTCATGAAGGGTAATGTTTTCCATAATATTCGGAATCTGATAAGTTAGATTATTTGTAAATAATTCTCCGGCAATCTCTCCGATTAAATGCAGCAAAGTTCGTCGAGATATCTTGTCAAAATAAAACTTTACTCTTGGGAGAGCTGAATCAACTTACCTATTTCACTCATTCCCACTCGATCGTGGCCGGTGGCTTGGAGGAAATGTCGTAGACAACGCGGTTTACCCCTCGCACCTTGTTTATGATTTCATTGCTTGTGTCGGCAAGGAATTCATAGGGAAGATGAACCCAGTCGGCAGTCATACCGTCGGTTGAAACAACCGCACGGAGTGCCACACAGTTTTCATACGTGCGTTCATCACCCATCACCCCAACACTCTGAACGGGAAGGAGCATTACACCGGCCTGCCAAACCTGATCATAGAGACCGGCTTTACGAAGATTGTTGATGAAGATAGCGTCAGCTTCCTGAAGAACCCGCACTTTTTCCGGAGTAACCTCCCCGAGAATTCTGATACCTAATCCGGGACCGGGGAAAGGATGACGACCCAAAAGACGCTGATCCATCTCCATTGCCTTTCCGACGCGCCTTACCTCATCCTTAAACAGGAGACGCAACGGTTCCACAATCTTGAGATTCATTTCTTTCGGCAGACCTCCCACATTGTGATGGCTTTTGATTGTGGCAGACGGGCCCTTTACAGAACAGCTCTCAATAACATCGGGATAGATAGTACCCTGGGCAAGCCATCTGGCGCCTTCAATTTTCTTCGCCTCTGCATTGAAAACCTCCACAAAGTCCCGGCCAATTATCTTACGTTTCTGTTCAGGATCTGTTACACCTTTCAAATCATTATAAAAGCGTTCGGAGGCATCAACACCGATCACATTGAGCCCCATATGCTTATAGGAATCAAGCACATCATTGAACTCATTCTTTCTCAAAAGGCCGTTATTAACAAAAATACAGGTGAGACGGTCACCAATAGCCTTATGCAGAAGCATTGCGGCCACAGAGGAATCGACACCGCCGGAAAGACCCAGGATAACCTTGTCTTCTCCAAGTTTATCACGCAATTCCCTGACTGTAGAATCAATGAATGAATCCGGGCTCCATGTGCCGGAACATCCGCAAATTCCTAAAACGAAATTGGACAGCAGCTGAGTACCGTTGACAGAATGATAAACCTCAGGGTGGAATTGTATTCCCCACGTCTTTTCATCTTCTATATGATAAGCGGCAGCCTTCACATTTTCCGTCGACCCTATGATCTTATAAGAGGAAGGCAGCTTAGTGATGGTGTCGCCATGAGACATCCAGACCTGGGTGGGTGACGGGATACCTGTCATCAAAGGATCGTGAGGATCCACCACAGTGAGCATGGCACGCCCGTATTCACGGCTTGGAGCACCTTCAACCTCACCCCCATATTCCTGTGCGAGCAACTGAGCGCCGTAGCATACACCAAGAAGAGGAAGCTTCCCTTTAATGTGAGAAAGATCGGGTTTAGGGGCTTCCTTATCCCTTACAGAAGCCGGAGAACCTGAAAGGATCACTCCTTTAATATCGGCATCAAGCTCCGGAATTTTATTGAAGGGATGAATTTCACAATACACATTCAGTTCCCTAACCCTTCTGGCAATAAGCTGGGTGTATTGTGAACCGAAATCGAGAATCAATATTTTTTCCATTTAACTTTCCGGTTTTGGTTGACGGTTAGCCGGTTTATTCGGCACGAGAATAATTCGGAGCTTCTTTTGTGATAGTGACATCATGGGGGTGATTTTCGATGACTCCTGCAGAAGTGATCCTTACAAATCTTGCCCCATGCAAGGCTGTGATATCCTTAGCACCGCAATATCCCATTCCCGAGCGAAGGCCACCGAGCAGCTGATAGATAGTCTCGGCCAGAGTTCCCTTATACGGAACGCGGGCCACAATCCCTTCGGGCACAAATTTACTTGAATCGCATGTGCCGCTCTGGAAATATCTGTCTTTCGAACCGGCCTCCATAGCCTCGATAGAACCCATTCCTCTATAAGCCTTGAATTTCCTGCCATTATAAATAATAGTTTCTCCGGGCGATTCTTCCGTTCCGGCAAGCATGGAGCCCATCATCACAGAATCCGCTCCGGCTGCAAGCGCTTTCACGACATCGCCCGAGTAACGCAGACCACCGTCTCCGATCACAGGGATGTTATGTCGGGCAGCCACCTGGGCACAATTAAAGATGGCACTAAGCTGAGGAACCCCTACCCCGGCCACGATTCTTGTGGTGCATATTGAACCGGGACCAATACCTACCTTAATACCGTCGGCACCGTTTGCGATGAGATACTCGGCAGCATCCGCCGTAGCAATGTTCCCGACAAGCACATCTATCCCCGGGAATTCGCCTTTGACTGCTCTTAAGGTGTTGACAACATTGGCCGAATGGCCATGGGCTGTGTCAATCACCACAGCATCCACCCCTGAATTAACAAGAGCTTCAACCCTCTTCAAAGTGTCGGAAGTGACACCTACACCACCGGCCACCCTCAGACGTCCTTTGCTGTCTTTACAAGCCAGGGGATAATCTTTGATTTTGGTGATGTCGCGATAAGTGATAAGCCCTACTAACTTGTTGTCTTTATCAACAACAGGCAGTTTCTCAATTTTATGACGCAGCAGAATGTCGGAAGCCTCGGTGAGATTCGGATTGGTGGTGGTGACAATGTTATCCTTTGTCATTACTTCCCTGATTGGAAGCTCCTCCCGTGTCTGGAACCTGAGATCGCGGTTAGTGACAATACCCACGAGCTTATAATCCTTATCCACCACCGGAATACCTCCGATGTGATTATCGTGCATAATCCTGAGAGCGTCGCCCACAGTCTGTTCCGGAGTTATGACAACGGGATCGAAAATCATACCGCTTTCGGCTCTTTTCACCTTACGGACCTGGGCAGCCTGGTTTTCTATCGACATATTTTTATGGATAACGCCGATTCCACCTTGCCTGGCTATGGCAATCGCCATAGCTGCTTCGGTGACAGTATCCATAGCTGCCGAAACCACCGGGATATTAAGGGTTATGTTTCTTGAGAAGCGGGTCTTGAGTTCCACCATATTTGGTGTGACTTCGGAATATGCCGGCACAAGGAGCACATCGTCGAATGTCATGCCCTCTTCGTTGACTTTCTCGGTTAAAAATGACATAGGGGAATGTTTTGGTAGTTGGTTTTAGAAGTTGGTTAGAAATTGCGCAGTTTTTCGGAGACAATGATAGTCTGTGTGCGGTCGGGACCTACAGAAATGACCCCGACGGGCACTTCAGTAATTTCCTCGATTTTGCGGATATAAGCTTTAGCAGCTTCAGGAAGATCATTATAGTCCTTTATTTGAGTGAGGTCTTCTTTCCATCCGTCAAGTTCGATATAAACCGGGTTGCAACGTGCAAACTTAGAGATTGTGGCCGGCGGAGTGTCGATAATTTCACCGTCAAGTTCATAATGGGTGCATATTTTCACCTTGTCGAGTCCTGAAAGGACATCGAAAAGCATCAGGGCCCAATTGTCGATTCCGGCGAGACGGCTTGTGTAGCGCGCTACGACACCGTCGAACCATCCTATTCTTCGCGGACGCCCTGTGACAGTGCCATATTCATGACCTCTTTCCCTGATTTCATGAGCTGTCTCATCATGCAGCTCCGTGGGGAAAGGACCCTCTCCCACTCTTGTGCAATAAGCCTTGGCAACACCCAGAACATTATCAATCCATTTCGGAGATATCCCTGCGCCAACCGGCACACTGGCGGATGAAGGCGTTGAAGAAGTGACATAAGGATAAGTCCCGTGGTCGATACAAAGCATCATACCTTGCGCTCCTTCAAAAAGTATCTTCTTGTCTGCCTCACGTAGATATCGGTTGATCAGAGCTGAAGTATCAGTGATTTTAGGGCCGAGAATCTTAGCCAGCTCCATATATTGGGCAAAGACCTTATCGAAGTCATAGGCGGGAAGCCCGAGCATCTCAAGCTCACGGTTCTTTACCTCAACAGCAGCCTTGAGACGTTCTGCAAAATAATCCGGTTCGAGAAGGTCGCCCATTCTGAGGCCTACGCGGCTATATTTGTCGCTGTAAGCCGGACCGATCCCCTTCTTTGTTGTTCCTATAAGCTTGCCGCCTTTCAAACATTCATAAGCACCGTCAAGGTCAGAATGCCAAGGCATCACCATGGCAGCTCTGTCGGAAATATAAAGCTGATAGTCGGTGATCCCCTGGTCGTGAAGCTTCTGAAGCTCTGCGACAACAGAGACCGGATTCACCACCATGCCGTTACCCATCACATTCACAGTGGCGGGATTAAAGATACCCGAAGGGATGCTTTGCAGTGAATATTTATGGCCGTTGAACATAACGCTATGGCCGGCATTGTTACCACCCTGATAACGTACCACCATATCGGCCTTACAGGCAAAATAGTCGGTTATTTTCCCCTTTCCTTCATCTCCCCACTGGGATCCGATTACAACCAATCTTTGTGACATTGTTACAAGTTGTTACGTTTATATATATGGTCGATATTTTTGAAATAATAGTCAAGAGTGAAGCAGGCATCGAGTTCTTCGGGCGATAATGCACCCATCACAACCGGATCCTGTTTTAACAACTCCTGATAAGGCTTGTTCTCAGCCATAGCCTTCATGGCGATAGGTTGCACGGTGTCGTAAGCTTTCTCCCTCACAAAACCTTTATCAATAAGGGCATTCATGACTCTTTGGGCGAAAATAACGCCATTGGTGCGATAGATATTCTTAAGCATCTGATCTTCAAAAACCACCAGATTTTCAAGTATACCTTTCATACGGTTGAGCATATAGTCGAGCAATATTGTGGCATCCGGCATTATGATACGTTCGGTAGCAGAGTGTGAGATGTCTCTTTCATGCCATAATGCCACGTTCTCATAAGCTGTGGCCATGTATCCCCGGAGCACTCTTGCACATCCGCAAATATTTTCGCTGCTCACCGGATTTCTTTTGTGAGGCATAGCCGACGAACCTTTCTGGCCTTTACCGAAAGATTCCTCCACTTCATGCACCTCGGTGCGCTGAAGGTTCCTTACTTCGAGAGCCATCTGCTCGAGGCTTGCACCAATGAGGGCAAGAGTGGCCATATAATAGGCATGACGGTCACGCTGGATAACCTGAGTGCTTATATCGGAACCTGAGATTCCGAGTTTTTCACATACATAGTCCTGGACAAAAGGAGGAATATTTGCAAAATTACCGACAGCACCGCTTATTTTGCCAACTTCCACGCCCTTTGCCGCCTCATCAAATCTCTTTAGGTTTCTTTTCATCTCAGCGAGCCAGAGCACCCATTTCAGACCGAAAGAGGTTATGTCGGCGTGAATTCCGTGAGTTCTTCCGATGCAAGGAACGTTTTTGAATCTTACAGCCTGCTTTGACAGCATTTCGATATATTCCTCAAGATCCTTTCTCAAGATCTCGTCGGCCTGTTTGAAAAGATAGCCGTTTGCAGTGTCTACCACATCTGTTGAAGTCAGGCCATAGTGCACCCATTTTCTTTCCTCCCCGAGGCTCTCGCTCACCGTTCTTGTGAAAGCCACTATATCATGACGGGTCTGAAGTTCTATCTCTTTAATTCTGTCTATGTCGAACTTAGCATTTGCATTGAGTTTTTCGACATCTTCCGGTGGGACAACCCCAAGTTCGCGCCATGCTTCAGCGGCCAGGAGTTCCACTTTCAGATAAGCACGGAATTTATTTTCTTCCGTCCACACCTCGCGCATCACATCGCGTCCGTATCTTTCGATCATCTGTTATATAATATTAAGTTTTCAGCTTTAAGTTTTTTAAGAAAGGGGGAGATTAATTCAAGACAGCTTTTCCTATATCGGTGCGATGGAAAAGAGAAGGACAATCAATCAATGCGATTTCACGCCGTGCATTCATATTTGCTTCGACAAGATCAGCGCCTCTTGCAGTCACCATCAAAACACGTCCACCTGCAATCCTGAAATCATGCCCGTCTTTGGAGGTACCCATATGATAGATTTCCCCTCCTATCTTATCAAGACCTTTAATAATGGCCCCTTTTTCATATTTTCCAGGATATCCTTTGGAAGCAAGCACAATACCCAGCACAGCATCCTCGCTCCATTCGGGTATATAATCCTTACCGTCGACAACGGCCTCTACAAACGAATAAAAATCAGATTCGAGCCTGGGGAGAACAACTTCGGTTTCAGGGTCGCCGAACCTGGCGTTAAATTCAATCACCTTTGGCCCCTCATCTGTAAGTATCAGGCCGCCGTAAAGCACTCCGGTGAACGGAACACCTTCTTCCACCATCGCATCGGCAGTTTTCTGCATGATATCATTCAAAGCTTTCTCCCTTACTTCCGGAGTAATGAAGGGAACCGGAGAATAAGCACCCATTCCGCCGGTGTTCGGACCTTTGTCGCCGTCGAAGGCACGTTTATGATCCTGAGCCATCTCCAATGGATAAACCTTGCCGGCATTCACCATGCACATGAAAGAGAATTCCGGACCCTTCAGGAAATCTTCTATCACGACTTTGCCCTTTCCGAAAGACTCGTCAAGAAGCATCTCTTTGAGAGCCTCTTCAGCTTCCGGGTAAGTTGCAGCGATTACAACACCCTTTCCGGCAGCGAGCCCGTCATATTTTATTACTGCGGGCAATGGACGTGACTTAACGTAAGCAAGCGCTTCATCGAAGTTTTCAAAACTACGATATGATGCAGTCGGAACGCCGTATTTCTCCATTATCTTTTTAGCAAATTCCTTGCTGCTTTCAATCCTTGTGGCAGATTTAGAGGGGCCGAAAACCTTGATTCCCGCACTCCTCATGGCATCGGCCACACCGGCGGCCAAAGCTGCTTCCGGACCAACCACAACCATATCCAGATGCTGACGCTGGGCAAAATTCACCAAAGCCTCTACATCTTCAACCTTAATATCGACACATTCCGCATCATCGGCAATTCCGGCATTTCCCGGTGCACAATAAATTTTATCGACACGCGGAGAACGACCGAGTGCCTTTACAATGGCATGCTCCCTGCCACCTGAACCTATAACAAGAACTTTCTTCCCCATGGCCTTAATGTTTGAAATGACGCATTCCGGTGAAGAGCATTGTAATGCCCTTTTCATCCGCCACTTTAATGGAATCCTCATCACGGATACTTCCACCTGGCTGAACGATTGCAGTCACTCCATATCCCGATGCGAGTTCTACAGTGTCGCCAAAGGGCAAGAAACCGTCGGATGCGAGAACGAGTCCCCCGGTGATTCCGAGAGCCTTAGCCTCTTCTAGGGCGATTTCAGCAGATCCCACACGATTCATCTGGCCCGCACCGACGCCTGCAGTGGCACCATCTTTAGCCACAACTATAGCATTACTCTTGACATGCTTGACAATCTTCCAGGCAAAATCAAGCTCCTTAAGTTCCTTATCGGTGGGTTTACGTTTAGTGACACACATGTCAGCTGTGAGTTCCTTGATATCTACATCGGCATCCTGAACCAAAAGTCCTCCGGTGATACCCACATAAAGGTCAGCTTTCTCACGGCTGTTATCCATTTTCACTTCCAGGAGACGCAGATTTTTCTTTGATGCAAGCACTTCGAGAGCCTCAGGCTCAAAAGAGGGAGCCATGACAATTTCCAGGAAAATAGGCTTCATCAAGGCTGCCACTTCTGCTGTAAGGGGCCGGTTGATTGCCACTATCCCTCCATATATGCTTACCTTATCCGCCTCATAAGCGCGGGTCCATGCCTCTTTAAGGTCTTTACCAACTCCTGCACCACACGGATTCATATGTTTCAAGGCGACACAGAAAGGCTGTTCAAACTCCCTGACAATATTTAGAGCCGCATTAGCATCCTGAATATTATTATAACTCAATTCCTTTCCACCGAGCTGTCTGGCATATGCCACTGAATAGGCCACTTCCTTACCGCTTCTATAGAAATTGGCTTTCTGATGAGGATTTTCCCCATAACGCAACGGCTGCAAGGCATCGAAAGCGAGGAAAAGTTTTTCCGGCAAACCGGCCTTATCCCGCATATAAGCAGCTATATGGCTGTCATAAAGAGCAGTGTGGGTATAAGCTTTTGCTGAAAGTTTCAGTCGGGTTTCCGGGGTGGTATTCCCTGAAGTCTTTATTTCCTCGATAATGGAATCATAATCAGCAGGATCACAAACCACAGTGACATCTCTGAAATTTTTGGCTGCGCTGCGTAGCATTGACGGACCCCCTATATCAATATTCTCAACGGCATCCTCCATTGTGACACCGGGTTTTGCCACAGTAGCCTCAAACGGATATAGATTCACACAGACCATGTCAATCGGTTCTATTCCATTTTCAGAAATCTGCTTCAGATGGTCTTCCTTATCCCGGCGGGCAAGAAGCGCACCATGAACTTTAGGATGAAGTGTCTTTACACGGCCTTCGCAAATTTCGGGAAAACCGGTGACATCCTGAATGTCGGAAACCTTAAGTCCGGCATCTCTGAGAGTGCGCAGAGTTCCGCCTGTTGCAATCAGTCCCCAACCTAATTTTTCAAGGGCAGAAGCAAACTCCACAATTCCTTTTTTATCGCTAACACTAATTAATGCTCTCATGCGGTTGTTGGTTTAGTTGATGGTTATTCGTTGGTTCTTGTTTTTTAGGGTAAGAGAGATCGGATCAGGCACCCTGGATTCTGCGAAGGAAACATTCAAGAGTATTTTCCATGAGACAGGCACGCGTCATTGGGCCCACCCCGCCGGGAACAGGAGTAATAACCGATGCCTTATCCTTGCATGCTTCAAAGTCGACATCTCCGCAGAGCTTGCCGGTTTCCGGATCACGGTTAACACCCACATCTATCACAGCGGCACCATCTCCTACCATATCGGCGGTCACGAATTTCGGCCGTCCGATTGCCACGATAAGGATATCGGCCTCTTTTGTCACTTCAGCCAGATTTTTTGTACGGCTATGGGCAATTGTAACCGTGGCATTCCTGTCAAGCAACATTTTTGAGACAGGGAGACCCACGATATTACTGCGTCCGATAACCACTGCTTTTTTACCCTCAATCTGCACCTTAGCCTTGTCAAGAAGCTTGATGATTCCGGCCGGTGTGCAGGGGTATGTGCATGGACGTTTCTGCCAAAGGGCTGCCACATTTGCCGGATGGAAACCGTCGACGTCTTTTTCCTTTACAATGGTTTCAATAACCTTATCTTCGTCGATATGAGAAGGGAGAGGAAGCTGAACCAATATTCCGTCGACGGAATCATCGGCATTAAGGGTCTCTATAAGTTGAAGGAGCTCAGCTTCGGTGATATCAGCGGGACGCCTTATGGTTGTGCTTTTGAATCCCACTTCTTCGGCGTCTTTCCCTTTCCCTTTTACATAAGACTGGCTTGCGGGATCCTCTCCAACAAGAATCACGACAAGATGAGGAGCCCTTCCGTATTTTTCCTTTACGGTCTCAACACGCTCTTTAACGTTTTGTTTCAATTCCTTCGCAAGTTCAGTTCCGCTGATTATCATTTTGTTTAGAGTTGAAGTTTATGGAATTTATAATATTTGCCACGGTCTCCACATATAGGGCGTGTTCCCTGGCATGCACCATTGTCTCGATTTCTTCCCGGTCATCTCCGTTATAAGGTATAGCTGCCTGGGAAATAATCTTACCCCCGTCAAGTGTGTTATCGACAAAATGTACTGTCACTCCGAACACTTTCACTCCATAGTTCAATGCCTGACCTATAGCATCTACCCCGGGGAAAGCTGGGAGAAGAGAGGGATGGATATTCAAGATTCTTTCGGGGAAAGCATCGAGAAGTGTCGCACCCACTATTCTCATATAACCTGCGAGACAGATGAGATCGACATTCTCCTTTTTCAGCTCCTCAAGAATCATCTCCTCATATTCTTTTTTAGAGCCATAGCTTTTGGGATGGAATTCGAGGGTCCTGATCCCCTTTCTGCGAGCTCTTTCGGTGACATATGCTCCGGGATGATCACAGACACAAAGAACAGTTTCGGCATCAATCCGTCGTTTTTCACATGCGGCTGCAAGGGCTTCGAAATTAGAGCCGTTACCACTTGCAAAGATGGCTATCCTTTTCATAAAGTGACACCTTTACCGGATACGACCTTTCCTATCACAGAGGTTTTTTCACCCCATTCTGTCAGAATGGCCATGACTGTGGCCACATCGTTGACGTCAACAGCGAGCACCATCCCGATACCCATATTAAAGATATTGAACATTTCACGATGTGGAATCTTCCCATATTTTTCAAGCAATTTAAAAATGGGAAGGATTTCCCAGCTTCCTTCACGGATTTCCACGCCGCATCCTTCAGGAAGAATCCTCGGGATATTTTCATCAAATCCGCCACCTGTGATATGCGCTATTCCATGAACATCCACATTCTTCAATACCTCGAGCACCGGCTTTACATAAATCCTGGTGGGAGTCAGCAATAATTCTCCAAGGGTCTTGTCGCCTGTTCCTTCATATTTTTCATGCAAGTTGAGATGGTTGTCATAGATTACTTTTCTCACAAGGCTGAATCCGTTTGAATGGACACCGGAAGAAGCGATTCCGACAATAACATCACCCGGCTTCACCTTGGAGCAATCGATAAGCTTCTCTTTCTCCACAGCGCCGACAGTGAACCCTGCAATGTCATAATCATCTTCCATATACATTCCCGGCATTTCTGCTGTTTCTCCGCCCACAAGAGCGCAGCCTGCCTGACGGCAACCTTCAGCCACTCCTGACACGATAGCCTCAACGACAGCAGGCTTGTTCTTTCCCACAGCCACATAGTCAAGGAAGATGAGGGGTTCAGCTCCCTGGGCCAGCACATCATTCACACACATTGCCACTGCATCAATTCCGATTGTGTCATGCTTTGACATTGCAAAGGCAATTTTAAGCTTAGTGCCGACACCGTCGGTGCCGCTTACCAAGACGGGATTCTTATAATTGAGCGATCCGAGGTCGAACATTCCTCCGAACGCCCCAATATTTCCCATGCAGCCTCTTCTGGCTGTTGACGCCACATGTTTCTTAATTCTGCTTACAACCTCATAGCCTGCTTCAAGATTCACGCCCGAGGCTTCATAACTTTTTGCCATATATGGAAGATGGTTTTTTTGATGATTTTATCTTATTGGTGTTTTGCGGAAATATGCCACCGCGTTGGCAAACAGATTCTGGCGTTTGTTGCCTGAAATATTCTTCATCAGGCCCTCATCGTAACGTTCGGAATGGGCCATTTTACCCAATATCTTTCCGTCGGGAGAAATAATGCCTTCGATAGCCTCCACTGAACCGTTGGGATTAAACGGGGATTCCATAGTGGCGTCGCCGCTTTCATCTACATATTGGAAAGCAATCTGACCATTTTTCCTGAGCAGGGCTGCCAGGTCGGCGTTAGCCACGAACTTTCCTTCTCCATGAGAAGCCGCAACAGAATGGAGCTCCCCTTCCCCGAAACCTGCAAGCCAGGGAGAGGCAGTAGTGGCCACACGTGTTGAAACTATCTGTGAGATATGTCGGTTGATATCGTTATGGAAGAGAGTTGGAGAGTTTCCATCCAGCTCACCGATCTTTCCAAAGGGAAGCAAACCTGACTTCACAAGAGCCTGAAACCCATTGCAGATACCAAGGATGAGACCTCCCCTGTCGAGAAGCCTTCCTATAGACTGCTTTATCTTATCGTTCATAATGACACTGGCAATGAACTTGCCGCTACCGTCAGGTTCATCGCCTTCCGAGAAACCTCCCGAGAAGGCCAGAATATCACATTTATCGATATAAGAGGCCATCTCATCGGTGGAGTCTTCAATATCTTTTGCTGAAAGATTACGGAAAACACTTGTGGTGATTTCGCAACCCTCGCGGCTGAAAGAGGCAGCCATGTCATAATCGCAATTGGTGCCGGGGAAGACCGGAAGATAAACCACCGGATGTTCCTTAGCCTCTCCGGGATATTGTGCAACAGATCCGGATCCTACGGCATTTTCGACTGCTCCTTTTATATCTGTCTTATCCGGATAGACTTCAGTGAATCTCTTTCTGTTAGCTTCGAAAGCTTCCTCAATATCAATTTTCTCACCGTTAATCTCTATTATCTGCTCGGAAATGGTTTCACCGATCAGATCGAATTGAGGAAGATAGAGCATCTCAGTGCTTTCTATGATAACGCTGCCGTTTCCATAGTTGAAAAGATCGGTGTCTTTTACGGTCACCCTGACACCGACACGGTTTCCGAAGCTCATTTTTGAGAGCCCTTCTGCCATACCTCCGAAACCTACCGACCAGGCTGCCTTAACGGTTCCCTCTCCAATAAGGCGGTGAAGCATCGTGTAGTTATTTTTCAGCTGTTCAGTGTCAGGCATTAATGAAGGGAGAGGATTATGGCGGACAATATAGATCAGATTTCCGGCAGCCTTCAATTCTGGGCTTATAACCTTCCTTGCATCAACGGGGGCAACACCGAAAGAGATCAATGTCGGGGGCACACTTATATTTGCAAAAGTACCGCTCATCGAGTCTTTGCCACCGATGGAAGGAAGACCGAATTCGAGTTGCATTCTCAGGGCACCCAGAAGAGCCGAGAGGGGTTTTCCCCAGGATTTTTCAGAATGAAGACGTTCAAAATATTCCTGGAACGAGAATCTGATTTTTGTGAAATCGGCTCCGGCAGCCACGGCTTTTGTGATAGATTCCACAACAGCGTAAGCGGCTCCGTGATAAGGGCTCCATTCCGTGAGGTAGGGGTTGAAACCGAAAGCCATCATGCTGGCAGAGTCGGTATGGCGTCCCCCTGTCGGGAATTTTTGAACAGACACCTGGGATTCCGTGCGCTGTGTCTTGCCTCCGAAAGGCATCAGGACTGTCGACTTTCCTATAGAGGAATCAAAATGTTCAATCAGGCCTTTTTGTGATGTGACATTTGCATCTGCAAGTATATTAAGGACTTTCTCCTTTAAATTACCTCCTTCGATTTTTCTTTCAAAAGGATTGACCGGTTCGATAGATCCTATCTCGGCTTTAGCAAAATGACGCGCACCTGCAGAATCGATGAAAGCCCTGCTCAGATCGGCAACAATCCTGTCGCCATAGAACATTCTCATTCTTCCACGCGAAGTAACGTCGGCCACATGGGTGACCTCGAGGTTCTCTTCGGCGCAGTATTTCATGAATTCCTCCATGTCTTTAGCATCCACGACAACCGACATACGCTCCTGGCTCTCGCTTATGGCAAGTTCCATAGGATTCAGGCCGGAATACTTCACTGGGATTCTGTCAAGATAAATATCAAGACCGTCGGTAAGTTCTCCGATAGCGACGCTCACACCGCCCGCTCCGAAGTCATTGGATTTCTTTATAAGTCTGGTGACCTCAGGACGACGGAATAATCTTGCGATTTTTCTTTCCTCGGGAGCATTGCCCTTCTGGACTTCGCTACCACATTCTTCAAGGGAGCTTGTGGTATGCTCTTTGGAAGAACCGGTTGCCCCACCGATACCATCTCTGCCGGTACGTCCTCCAAACATCAGGACAACGTCTCCTTCAGCCGGCGACTCGCGACGGACATCGGAAGCTTTGACTGCACCGACCACAGCACCCACCTCAAGTCTTTTGGCAACATATCCCGGATGATAAATCTCACGAACATGTGTTGTGGCCAGACCAATCTGATTGCCATATGAAGAATAGCCTTCGGCAGCCCGGAGGGTTATGACACGTTGGGGAAGTTTCCCTTCAATTGTTTCAGCCACAGGTTTATATATATCGCCGGCTCCTGTGACTCGCATAGCCTGATAAACATAGCTGCGGCCACTCAGCGGGTCACGGATGGCTCCGCCGAGACAAGTGGAGGCACCGCCGAAAGGTTCGATTTCGGTGGGATGGTTATGAGTTTCGTTTTTAAACTGAAGGAGCCATCTTTCCGGACGTCCCTCTACATCAATATCTACGAAAATGCTGCACGCATTATTCTCCTCGCTCTGTTCCAAATCCTCAAGAAGACCCTTCTTAAGGAGGTAACGCGCACCGATAGTGGCGAGATCCATCAGGCAAAGGGGTTTGTTTTCCCTTCCAAGTTCTTTCCTTATTTTCATCCATTCGTCAAGGCTTTCTTCGATATCGGCGCTTGCGAAGGAATCATCGATCTTTATTTCCGTGAGCTCTGTGGTGAAGGTGGTGTGGCGACAATGGTCGCTCCAATAAGTGTCGAGGATTCTAAGTTCAGTTTCTTCCGGATCACGTCCTTCGTTATTGAAATAAGCCACAACCTCCATCAGGTCGTCGGCATTCATGGCAAGACCTTTTTCCTTGCAATATGCCGGCGCTTCCTCCTTAGAGATTTTTCTGAAACCTGACAGCGTCTCTACAGGTTTGGCTTCAGCGCGTCCCGGAGCCTGGAGAATGTCAAGATCCTTTTGTCGCGACTCCACAGCGTTTATCACGTAATGAGCTATGCGTTTGAGCTCTTCGGAACCAATCGAATCATCAAACACCAGAAGTTTCGCACTTCTTATCTCAATGTCAGCGGAGGGTTCGATGAGCTTGACACATTCTTCGGCAGCAGCAGCCCTCTGGTCAAACTGACCCGGCAAGGATTCCACTGCCAGATAAGGTTTACCGCCAAGATCTATTTCCCTACAAACGGTATCAGTTGCCGGTTCGCCAAATACCCTCATTTCGCTTTTCTCCAGAAGATCGGGAGTAAAGCCGAAAAGGTCGTAAACACTTAAGAGCCTAAGGTCTTTTATATTAAGACCAAGGTTGGAATTGAGGTCGTTCTTAAGACTCTCCGCCTCAATCCTGAAAGGTTCTTTCTTTTCTACAAAAATTCTGTAAGGTGTCACAGAGCACTATATTTTTGTTATGCAATGGGGTCTAATCTAATTTGGAAGCCAGCACCTTGGCTGCCTGTTCCTTACGGAAAGCATCCATTTTTTTCTCAAGATCTTTGTCAGTCACGGCCATAATCTCGATGGAGAGCAAAGCTGCGTTTTTAGCACCGTTAACAGCCACAACCGCCACGGGAATTCCAGAAGGCATCTGCACCATAGAAAGCAAAGAATCCATTCCTTCGAAAGAAGCACCCTTAACGGGAACACCGATAACGGGGAGAGTTGTGAATGCAGCCACAACGCCTGCGAGGTGAGCGGCTCCTCCGGCAGCAGCTATCACTGCAGCAAACCCTCTTTCACGAAGACTTTTTACCCATGCTTCCAGTTCTGCGGGAGTTCTGTGAGCACTCAACACTTTTGTTTCATGTTCAACTCCAAATTGTTCAAGGGTATCAACAGCGGCTTTAACAACATTCCAGTCGCTTGTGGAACCCATAACTACTCCTACTTTCATTTTCCTTTCAAATTTTTCTTCTTTATATTTCTGTTTTAAGGACCCGGCAACAGAAAACAAAAGGGCGCCTATGATTGCTCATGGCGTCCCCATTGTCGTTTATAATTGATTATCAGTTATTTCCTTCTTGGATTTAGTAAACATGACTTACCTTATTTTTACCCGTAGCCGGACATTAATCTAAGTATCTGCAAAGTTACAAAATTTTTTCCAAATTCACCGATTTCGGAAAGGGGGAAAGGTGTCCTGTCCAAGGTTTATAAGGAGTCACTGATATTTAAGATTTCGCGAAGAATGTGTGGTAGATCGGTGTTATTGTTGACACCTTTAAATTTATCGGATCCTACACCAACAGCAAAAACAGGCACCGGATTTCCGGAATGGCCTGTTGTGGTAAACATTGTTCCCGCGGCATTGTTTATTATGTCGAAAACCGCCACTGCAAAGGCGTTGAATGAGGCGTATAATGTTTCCTGATCGGCGGAATTACGCTGTTCGAATGTTTCATCAAAACGTTTCTTAAGTGCTTCTTCCTTTTCGTTGTTAAGTCTGATATGGCTGAACAATCCGAAGTTTTCCGTTAGATATTCCTTCATGTCATCCCAGGTATAGATCATTCGTGAACGAATAATCCCCATGCAATAATTGCTGAATTCCTCTTTTGATACCTTTACATAACGATAAACCCCCAGGCCGTCTTTAACATGGCTCATACCCCCTGTGTCATGGTCTGCGCTCACGAGAATGAGGGTTTCGTCAGGATGCTGAAGATAGAAGTCGTAAGCGATTTTAAGGGCATCGTTAAAATTCAGAATCTCCATTATGGCAGCTCCGGCATCATTGGCATGCAATGCATGGTCAATGTTGCCTCCCTCCACCATCATAAAGAATTTATCAGGGGATTGTTTTTTCAGATGATTAAGGCATGTTTCTGTTATAAGCGGAAGCGTAAGGGCTCCCGGGATAGAGTCAATTGTATATCCTATGTTATAATTGGGCCGTCCTTCCTCGCTGAGCAATACAACTTTTTCAGAATTTATTTCCTTTATCCCATCGATACCCCTTACAAGCTGGACTCCGTTCTCGCTCATTATTACCGGTATATCAGTAGGATTCCCATCATAATCAACAAGGCCTTTCATACCTGCGCCGCCAATAAAATCATATCCGGATTTAGCAGCCTGGACATCAATGTCATAAAACATTCCTCTTGAAGCCACATGGGCATAGAAAGCGCCGGGCGTGGCATCGTCGGCATAAACCGAAGTTATGATCCCGACACCATAGCCCATATCTTTTAAAGTGCGGGCTACAGAAGTGACAGGGACTGTGTCCGGGGTCACCCCGAGCATGCCGTTACCTGTCTTGTAGCCTGTCGAAAGAGCCGTACCGGCGGCCGCTGAATCCGTTATGGGGCTTGAAGCGGAATATGTCATTGCCCAGGAAGCCACAGGAAATTGTAACATCAACAAAGGTTTCTCATTCTTGAGAATGTCTCTGTTATAAGCCTGTGCAGTCATCAATGGCTGCATACCGAGCCCGTCGCCAATATAATAGAATACATATTTAGGGGCATCGTCGGCCAAAACAGGCAGACATCCACCGGCAAATGCAATGGAGAGGATGATTTTCTTTAAGTTTTTCCTAAGGTCTCTAAAATTTGAGGTCATAATAATAATATTTTATCTATTACTTATCAATTACTTTATTCGGTGATTCAAAATTAATGAATATTTATGATTATGCTGAATTATATCAGAATATTAAGACCCTGTTCCCCAATTTCTGTTAAAATGCATCCGGAAGCGATTTAAGCCGGCTCAAACCATTAGGAACGTTTAATAGTTATAGTATTAGCTAACTATACAGTTAAGCCAGCTATAACTTTTGGAACTTGAGACAACAAAAGTCAGTGAAATCGATCCTGACATAGGAGTGACGGGAACTTTTTATCATTAAATTTGGGGTGAAAATAAAAATTCATGATTTAGGGTCATAAGAAATGGAAGCAACCATTAAAGTAGGCATAAAGACTAAGGGAGATCCTGTCTTAATAAAACAGGAGGATCATACTCTATTGAAAAATATGCTCATTGGCGATAACTTCCATTGGGAGAGAGTAATTGAAGCCAAACTCCTGGGAATCCTAACACCTTACAGATCCTATAATTTTCCTGATCATAGTGGTTTCTGCGAATCTGAAGCGGATAAAAGAATCACCTTAATCAACACTTTGCCATTGGAGACTTATCTGGAATGTGTTGTAGGAAGCGAGATGAATCCTACGGCCCCTGCCGAGTTTCTTAAGGCTCATGCCGTGATTTCAAGAAGTTGGGCTTTAGGGAAAATATTGGGATATCATAATAGTGACGATTCAGGTAGAAAATTGACTTCGGATACCATAATAGACTGGGAAGACACATCGGGCCACCGGGAATTTCATGTGTGTTCCGACGATCATTGCCAACGTTATCAAGGTTTTCAGACAATCAATCCCAATAATCTTAAAGCCATAAGGGAAACAGCAGGCGAAATATTGAAGACACCTGACGGTAGGATAGTTGACACAAGGTTTTCTAAATGTTGCGGAGGGAGGACCGAGGTTTTTTCAACCTGTTGGCAATCACGTGAAGAGAGCTGTCTTGAAAGTTTTCCAGATCCTTGGTGTGACCTATCATCATTATCTCCAGCCGTTCGACGGTCTCTGGTATCTACAATTCTTAAAGATTACGACCGGACAACAGAGGGATTTGGCTATCGATGGGAATCCGAAGTTAGTAAATCTGAGATAAAGAAAAATCTATGGGATTATTTCAGAAGAGATATAGGAGAAATAGTAAAACTGGAAGCATTGCACAGAGGTCCTTCTGGCAGAATCGATCTCATACGCATACATGGGTCGAAAGGAAATATCGACTTAGGTAAGGAACTCAAAATAAGACGTCTTCTTTCATCCTCCCATCTCTATTCATCAGCTTTTGAAATAGAAGACAAAGGTGAAATAATAAGACTCCAAGGAAAGGGATGGGGACATGGTGTGGGCCTGTGTCAGATAGGAGCTGCCAATATGGCATTGCAAGGCCACGGTTATAAGGAAATTTTATCTTTTTATTACCCCGGCTCGCGAATTTTTTTAATTCTGCCGTAATTTGGCAGATCATTGTCATAACTTTGCAACTGTCGAACCATCTATATTAATAAAAGATATGTTAGTTACAATTAAGAGGAAGTGTTTGAGATGTAAGGCAGTGTTTATGACGATGAGCGGCGGGGTTATTCTAAAAGATCCACCGATTACATTTCTCACACCCTGTCCAGCCTGTCGTTTCTTGTTAACGAAAGTTATAAAATAAAAAAACTTGGAGAAATTTGCCTTTAAAGATAGGAATTCCATTAAAAGATGCTATATTTGTGATTGAAAACGGCATCTTGCCGAAAGTCCTCGGTTCCGAAATCGCCAAAAGAAGAATTACAGACGGACTCTCGCGGAAGACTGCCCTTGACTCATATCGGAAGAGATGGGCTAAGCCTGTATTCGGATATCGACGTGGGGCAAATTTCTTCAAGTCTTGTTTGTTAGGTGTTTGGCGATACCTGGAACTGAATGACGAGAGGCAGATTTGCCTCACGCCTTTTTTATTTAGATTCATTTATTTAAGAAAAATGCCCTTAAGGTTATGATAATAAAAAATAATTTATAATTTTGTAACCGAACCGAGTCGGAAGAGAAATGCCGGCCGGAAAGAAAAGCGTTTCGCTTTCTTCTCGTATGATAAAATCGCCAATTTTTTGATATGAGGGAATGGAGGCCAAGACGCTCTTCCTGTTTGTATGCAAGCTTCATATGTCGTATGACTGACCATACAAATCAGTGGGGGCATTTTTCTTCTGTTTTTCAGTCATATCGGGCGTTTGGCGATGCCTATCATACCTGAGGAACCGAAAGAAGTTCCCACTTTTCTTATAAAATTATTAATTTAAAAACTAATTTTTAATTTATACCTTCTCCTAAGAAGGACCAATTTATATATTAGAAAATATGGATAACTTTAAATCTATTTTGGCAATTGTAATAGAAAGGATTAATACTGTTGGTTCTCTGTTGCTAATCCTTATTCTTTTTTTTGCTTCTCCTCCTTTCACTGAAGTAATACCTGAATGGAATTGGTTTGTGTCGTTAGGGATTTTTATTGCAGTGATTTTAGTTATGAAATATTTGTTCGGAGGATGGAATGCAAAAAGCATTTCAGGTATGATATGGTCATGTGTAATGTCTTCCATAGGAGGAGTGGGGTTAGCTCTTTATGGAATGAAAGTGGGAGAAGGATCTATTTCTTTATTGGTTGCTTGTCTCCCCATAATAATCGGAGCAATATTTGGTATTTGGAGTGCTCATTGGGTTGAAAAACTATTAAGCGATGAGTATGCTCAAGGATTGACGGCTGAAAATATTTTAGGATCGGTATTTGATAATGGTATTAAGGGCACATGGAACGCATTCATGGGAGATATCATGGGCAATGCTTATGTTGCTTATGGCAGAGGTGTTGCAGTATATGCCAATCTCTGTATTTTAACTGGAGTAATTATATTTTTAATCTATAGGTGAAGACACTAATTTTATTTGTATAATCACCTTTATAATCTTTCTAATTATGGGATTTTTTAAAGAATTTGCCAAAGGATTCGGGCAAGGATATCTCGAACAACGAGGTATCGAAGGCACTATTGAAGATTTAGGGAGTTTAGCAAAAGGAGTGAAAAATTTCTTTTCATCAGATGATCAGCAAAATGCTCAATTCGATCAAGAGATTTGGGATAATATGCAAAATAATGTCTTTCAATTATTAGATGAAGGAAATTATAATGATGCTGAAAACGAGGTTATAAACTATTATAACAATTATGAAAATGGAAACCCAGATTTCTTTTATTATAGATTAAGGACCTTGATTAGTCTAACTTATTTTGAAAATTTAAGTTACGATAGCGATCAAGAGGCTTCTATTCGGGAAGAAGTTGAGAGTTTTTTAAAAGAAATGAAAAATTCTCAACAAAATAATGATATGATGCAAGATTATCAGTCATATCGTAAACAATTTGAAGAGGCCAAAAGATATAAGAAGGAATTTAAAATTTACATGAACAGATGGGATAATCTGTTGGAAATTATTAAGACAAGCTGTGAAGAATGTAACTTTGATAATGCATTAATCGCATTAGAAGACCATTATAAGAATTATGAGGATTCCAAGGATTATTCATATTATTCCAAAAAATTTGACATCCTGTTAGATAAATGGATGGCGAATAATCTTCCACTTGAGGAAAGATTACCATTATTAATGGAGTTAAAGAGAGAATTCGAAACTTCTATTAATTTCATGAAGAAATTAGGAAGTGAAAACAATGCTGAAGATATCGAAGGATATGAGGACGCTTATAGAATGTTGAAAGAAGAAATCGTTGATGCTAAATGTCTTGTTTTGACTATAAATGAAAATTTCGATGAAGCAAAAGATTATTTGAATAATAACTTTACAAATAAAAACGGTGATTACTATAGAATACTTTGCCGTATAGAGTCCCTTCGATTAGAAAATGCGGTACAAAGGCAATTACCTAAGAGTGAAGTAGAAAAATATTTGATAAATGCAGAAAAGCAATTAAATCTAGCTATTCAAATGCAAGAAGAAGAGGAGAGCAAAAAAGCTATGAAGAATATTGTAACTCCAAGAATTAATATGGGGAAACAATATGTCAATTCTTCAAACTATGAAGAGGTATCTTTACAAGCCTCAAATTCTTTAACTGAACAAGAATATAAAAACGAACTTAAAGCTTGTTTAGAGGATGGCGTAATTACTGAACGAGAAAGACGATTGCTTGATAAGCTGCGTAAGTCTCTTGGCATATCTGAACAAAGAGCTCAAGAACTTGAAGCTGAATGTAATCCAAATGTTCTTACTAAGGAGGAAGAAGAATATGCAGAAGAAGTAAGAGCGGTCTTAGAAGACGGTATTATTTCTGAAAAGGAAAGACGACTTCTTAACCGTCTAGCAAAATCCTTGAATATATCGGAGGAACGAGCAAAGGAAATTGAGAATTTAATTCAATCATAAAAATCTGGCAAACAAGTAGATAAATGGATGCTGATCGACTTAAAAAATTAAAGGAACATCGAATGAGAGCTCAAAGCTCTCATTCGGTTCATACTCCTAAACAGCCTTCTATTCCCAAATCAGAAAACAAGAGTGAAAATGTTAAAAAAGATACATCGGGTTTTGATGTAGATCGTTGTTGGAAAGAGTATTGGGAAATGGAAGAAAGAATTAGACAATTAATTCAAAAAGGTCAATATGACGAAGCGAGTCAAGAACTTTCTAATTTCTATAATTCTCATAAATCACAAGATAAAATTGGGGGAGAATTCTATCAGACCTTTGGTTTTTGGCTGAAATATTATGATTTATACATAGAATTGTCTAGATATGAAGACAGAATTATTAATAATGAGCACAACTCTAATCCTCATACTTTAATCAATCAAGAGAGATCTATAGAACGAGACCTTAAGGAGTTAAAGGAATGGAATGTGGAGAATAAATATTCAAAGGAAATCGAATATTTAAATTCTAGATATGAAAATGGGAAAAATAGTAAAGATGATTGGACTAAAACGAATGTTGAAAAGGAATGTAAAGATTTAGGGAAAAATATAGAAAATCTGATAGGTATTGGAGATCAAAA
>JAFLTN010000080.1 GCA_022510445.1 Muribaculaceae bacterium
ACAATCTGCCGATGGTCGTGATCGGCAATGCCTCGCTCTCAATCCTCTCCTTTTAAAAAAGCTGCCAGCTCTCGGCTCAGCAGAGTACCGTCCTCGTTGACGTAATCTATGTCATAACTGAATATCTCTCCGGTATCCTTGTCAAGCCATTTGCATTTACGGAGGTGAAGGAAGGTGGCCCTCCCTCTGGTAAGATGATCCTGTATGGTGCAGTAATCCGTGTATCCTTTGCCCACAACTGCATGCCGGTAACGGTCTTCCTCACTCTTCTGTCTTATCTCGTCAAGATAGATATGAAACTCCTTGTCCGTCTTTTCGACATTCACCACTTCAAACACTCCCTTTAAGCCTTGGGGAAGAAATTCCCATATAAAATCTTCTCTTTTCATCCTGCAAAGTTATAACTAACTTCGCTTTTAACATTCTTTTTAACATTTTTCATGCACCGGGTTTTTCCGCTGACCCAATTTAACTTTCATTTTTAACATTTCTCATGCAGCGGTTTTTTCCTGGTGACCCGAAAAATCTGCAGTGTATAAATCAGGGACAAGGATAAAGATGTAAACAAGAATTTTGATATAATTTAAATGATAATTGGGGGAAAAGATTTTTTTTACTACTTTTGAAAGAACAATATAAGAGCTTTTCGACGATGAAAGGGATTGTACTTGCCGGTGGGTCAGGTTCCAGATTATATCCGGTTACAAAAGGAGTCAGCAAACAACTTTTGCCAATTTATGATAAACCAATGGTTTATTATCCCATTTCAACTCTGATGACTGCAGGAATCCGGGAAATTCTAATAATTTCGACGCCACAGGATCTTCCGTCTTTTAAAAGATTACTCGGCGACGGCTCGGATTTTGGTGTTTCCTTTTCTTATTCTGAACAACCCCGACCGGAAGGTCTTGCCCAGGCATTCCTGATTGGCAAAGAATTTATCGGCAAAGACTCGGTTTGTCTTGTTCTGGGAGATAATATCTTTCATGGATCAGGGTTTTCAGATTTACTTAAAGAAGCTGTCACAACGGTTGAAAAAGAGGATAAGGCAGCTGTTTTCGGATATTGGGTTGACGATCCGGAAAGATATGGGGTCGCAGAATTTGATAAAGAAGGGAATTGCATATCCATAGAAGAAAAACCGGAGAAACCTAAAAGTAATTATGCAGTAACAGGGCTCTATTTTTATCCTAACAGAGTAATAAAGATAGCTGAAAAAATAAAACCCTCAGCACGAGGAGAACTTGAAATAACGGCCGTGAATCAATATTTTCTTCAAGAGAAAGAGTTAAAGGTTAACACTCTGCCCCGGGGGTTTGCATGGCTTGATACAGGCACCCATGACTCTCTTGCAGAGGCATCAATATATGTTGAAGTGCTTGAAAAACGACAGGGATTAAAAATCGGTTGTCTCGAAGGGATTGCTTTTAGGCAAGGTTGGATATCGAAAGAAAAAATAACTGAAATTGCCCTACCCATGCGCCATAACCAATATGGCAAGTATCTTTTAAAAGTTGTTGAAGAAATTGGCCGTGATAATGACTCCAATTCAAATTTTTGATAATAATGAAATCTATTCCCACTGAATTCCCCGGAGTATATATAATTGAACCGAAAATATTTTCCGACTCCAGAGGATACTTTTTTGAAAGTTATTCAAAGAGAGCTTTAGATGAGATATTAGGGGATATAAATTTTGTGCAGGATAACGAATCGTGCTCGATTAAAGGCGTGATACGAGGATTGCACTTTCAAAAACCTCCTTTTTCACAGGCAAAACTCGTGAGATGTATGAAAGGCTGTGTTAAAGATGTGGCAGTTGATTTGAGAAAAGGATCTCCCACTTTTGGAAAATATATTGAAGTTATTTTATCAGAACAAAACAAGCGTCAGTTATTTATCCCTCATGGTTTTGCACATGGATTTGAGGTTTTGAGTGATAACGCCATATTTTTATATAAATGTGACCAATATTATCACCCGGAATCAGAAGCAGGCATCAATCTTTTTGATCCCGAACTAAATATTAACTGGACAACCGAAAGATCCGATGCAATTTTATCCGAAAAAGACCTTTCACTTCCTTTTTTAAACATTTTTAATTCTCCGTTTCAATTTTAATGTCTGGTAAACTTAACATTTTAGTGACCGGCTCTGAGGGACAGCTTGGAAGTTCTCTTCGCCGACATATTTCCGGGAACAAGGATAATTTCATTTTCACCGATATAAATGAACTGGATATTACCGATGAGAAGAAGGTTAAGGAGTATGTGGTCAGCAATAATATAGATGTTATTATTAATTGTGCAGCCTTTACTAATGTTGAGGCGGCGGAAGATAATCCGGAAAAAGCATTTCTATTGAATGGAGAGGCTCCGAAATTTCTGGCAGAAGCTCTTAGAGAAAGAGAAGGCTTTTTAATTCATATTTCCACAGACTATGTTTTCGGTGGTGAACTTGTTAACACTCCCATAAAAGAAGATGCTCTGACCTATCCTACGGGAGTCTATGGGATAACGAAACTTTCGGGAGAAGAAAACATCATAAAATCAGGTGTCAAGTCAATTATTTTTAGGACTTCCTGGTTATATTCGCCCTATGGAAATAATTTTGTAAAAAAAATCATTTCACTTTTAAATCAGAGAGATGAAATAAAAGTTGTTTTAGATCAATGCGGGACACCCACTTACTCCGGAGATCTCGCCAAAGCTATATTAGAAATCATTTCATCCCGGAAATTTGAAGGGAATGAGGGCATCTATCATTATTCAAATGAAGGTGTGTGTTCATGGTTCGATTTTGCCCAAGAAATAGCAAGATTATCAGGTTTCACAGAAAGAAAAAAAATTTTACCCTGTCTTTCCAAAGACTTTCCTTCAAAAGTCATAAGACCGGCTTATTCAGTTTTAGACAAAACTAAAGTCAAAGAAACTTTTGGAATAGAAATACCATATTGGAGTGATTCTTTAAAAAATTGTATCAGAGAATTATGAACGATTGCATATTGATAAGCGGCGGGGCAGGGTTTATCGGTTCACATGTTGTGAGATTGTTTGTCACTAAATATCCTGAAACATTAATCCTGAATGTCGATAAACTTACTTATGCAGGCAACTTAAAGAATTTAAGTGACATAGAAAACAGGAAAAACTATAAATTTCTAAAAGCAGATATTGTTGATCCTGAAGAAATGAAACGCATCATAAGGGAAAACAAAGTGACAGGCATCATACATCTGGCTGCCGAAAGTCATGTTGACCGGTCAATTTCAGATCCCTTTACTTTTGCAAAAACCAACGTTTTGGGCACGTTGTCACTTTTGGCTGCTGCCAAAGAATTTTGGGAAACGCTTCCGGAGAAATATGAGGATAAATTATTTTATCATGTCTCTACAGATGAAGTGTATGGTGCTCTGGAAATCACTACTCCAGAAGGAGGGCAAGCACCATTCCGAACTTCAGCATCTTCGGAAAATAATGTTGCCTATGGCACCGATTTTTTTGTTGAAGAAACAAAATATGATCCTCACTCTCCCTATTCAGCATCAAAAGCCTCGAGCGACCACTTTGTAAGAGCTTATCATGACACATATGGGTTGCCAACCATAATTACCAATTGTTCCAATAATTACGGTCCTTATCAGTTTCCTGAAAAACTTATACCCTTGTTCATAAATAATATTCTCAATAATAAACCTCTTCCCGTTTATGGGAAAGGTGAAAACGTAAGAGACTGGCTATATGTGGAAGACCATGCGAGAGCGATAGATCTAATTTTCCATAAGGGGAAACCCGGTGAAACATATAATATCGGAGGATTTAACGAATGGAGAAACATAGATCTCATAAAAACGATTATTAAAACAGTTGACCGTCTTACAGGAAAACCGGAAGGCTCCTCCAATCATCTCATTACATTTGTCACCGACCGACCCGGTCATGACATGAGATATGCCATCGACAGCCGGAAATTGCAAAGAGAACTTGGTTGGGAACCATCCTTACAATTTGAAGAAGGCATAGAAAAGACAGTTAAATGGTATCTCGATAATCCCGAATGGGTAAATGAAATTACTTCAGGAAATTATCAGCAATATTATGAACAGATGTATAAAAACAGATAAACTCAACTCTTATGTTTACCCCCTTTAATGAATGTAAACATAAGAGACATCAGTTTTTATGCCAATCCTTTTTTCAGTCGCCACAAACCTTCTTCAAGACGCTTACGTGGACAAGCCATATTGATTCTCATAAAGCCCTCGCCTGCTTTTCCATACATATCTCCGGCATTAAGCCAGACGCCGGCTTCCTTTAAAAGCTTATTTTCCAATTCTTCCGAAGGTATTCCAAGGCTTCGGCAATCTATCCAGGCAAGATATGTTCCCTCAAGTTTCACTACCTTTAGGTTGGGCAAATGTGAATCAAAAAATTCTTTAAGAAAACAATAGTTGCTCCATAAATAATCCAAAAGTTCACTTAGCCATTCTTCTCCTTCGTTGTAAGCGGCTATCGTTGCCAGCACTCCGAAAGGATTGACATCGCAAACTTCATTAATATTGATAGCCTTGTCTATTTTACGTCGCATTTCCTCGTCTCGGCAAACTATATTGGCAATTTGTAAACCCGCTATATTAAAGGCCTTGCTTGGAGAAACACAGGCAACAGATGGTTCGCTTATTTCTTCCGGAAGAGTAAGAAACGGAGTGTATTTATAGGGTTTATAAACCAACTCACAATGAATCTCATCACTGACCACAATAATATCATGGCGTCTGCAAATTTCACCGATTCTTTTAAGCTCATCAACAGTCCAGACTCTTCCTGCCGGATTGTGAGGGTTACAAAGAAGCAGGATTTTCACTGATGGATCTGCAGCTCTTTTCTCCAGGTCGTCAAAATCAATAAAATATGTCTGATCTTTATAGATGAGTTCATTCTCGGAAGCAATGCATCCATTATTTCGAATGGATGAAAAAAAACAATTGTAGACCGGAGTCTGGACTATGACCTTATCACCGGGTTTAGTGAAGGCTTTAATAATTGCAGAAATAGCCGGCACCACTCCGCTCGTATAAATTACATGACCCGGATCTATTTTCCAGCCATGTCTCCTTTCAAACCAACGGCTCGTAGCTTGAAAATATTCATCAGGCACTTTTGTATATCCGAAGATACCTTGTTCTACTCTTTCCCTTAGAGTTTTTATAATTGGAGGAGCCGTCTTAAAATCCATATCGGCCACCCATAACGGAATTACATTATCCTGAGTCACACTATCCCATTTATAAGAATTAGTGTGACGTCTGTCTGTGAGTTCATCAAAGTTATATTTCATGACAATATCAATGTGATTCATAAGTTTGGATCCCCGCATTAATAAAAACGGGAAAAAAAGATCTTAATTAATTGAATTTAATTTATTGATGCGAAGCATCCATTTTTTCCCTCTAAGCCTTATAAGGAACACAATTCCACGGAATGTCAGCTCAATGGCCATAGCTATCCACACACCATGAAGTCCGAGCACCGGAGCCAACACTGCAGCAAGTATTACCCGGACGCCCCACATGCAACCAAGGTTCATGAAACAAGGTATCAATGTGTCGCCGGCTCCAACGAAAGCTCCGTATGCCACTATAGAAGCCGCATACATCGGTTCTGCCCATGCTTCAGTCCGCAGTGCGACTACTCCTAAATCTACAATTTCCTTATCAGGAGACATTATTTCCATCATCAGAGGCGCAACCAGATACATCACAACGCCTAAGGCTGTCATAACAATCATCCCAAGTGCGGTCGAGGTGTAAGCAAACTGTCGTGTCAGAGTTAATTTACCTGCACCTATGCTCTGACCTACCAAAGTTGTAGTGGCATCTCCTATACCATAACCTGGCATGTAACAGATACTTTCTGCAATAACGGCAAAAGCGTTGGCTGCTATTGAGGCTGCTCCCAAAGGAGCGACGATGATAGTTATCATCACCTGAGCGCCGGAAGTCAGGAATCTTTCTATTCCTAAAGGGAAACCTATATGAAAGGCTTTCTTCATACAAGACTTTCGGAGACGGAAACTTCCCCTTTCTTCAATGATTCTCAGTTCCTTTGAACTGAAAATAATTTTCCATAACATAATTAAAGCTCCGACGCCCTCTGCTAAAGAAGTGCCTAAAGCCGCTCCCCATACTCCACATCCGAAACCGGGAAAATTCAGGCTGAAACCTAAAAAATTGACTTCTCTTGTGGGAAAAATCAGAAAGAAATTGAAAATCACATCAAGGATACACATTAAAGTACCCACCATTCCCGGGAAAACCATGTTTCCACTGCTTCTTAACATTCCGCTTGACAGATAGCTGAACTGAAAAAGAGGCATGGCTGCGACAGTAATCAGGAAATATAAAGATGCATTAGGACGAATTTCCGGTTCTCCGCCAAGCCATCGCGGCAAATCAAAACTAATAGACACTCCTATAGCCGACAATACCAAGCTGTATAAGAGTGCTGCCACAAGCGACTGACGTAAAACCTCCCGGGCTCCCTTACCGTTGCCGGCGCCTAAAAGATGGGCCACCTGCACGGAAAATCCCACCGAGCAAGCTGAACAAAGTCCGAAGAATATCCAGGTGGATGTGGTGACAAGACCGATTGAAGCAGCCGGCAAAGCACCCAGACTGCCCACCATGGATGCATCTATATATTGCATTACAATGGCAGAAATCTGTGCTACTATGGCCGGAATACTCAAAGAAACAGCCAGTCGGAGACGTTCCATACGTCCGACCGGCCGATTACCGTGAATTACACTTGCTAAATCCCTTTTTTCTTTAAAAAGGAAATTCATTATTTAAAAATAGAATGATATCAAGGTCGGAATTCTGTTATTTTTCACGCATGATAATCTTACAGTCAGCCGGAGTCTTAATGTTTTCATCAATAATTATTTCACCGACAGAATCAGCCTTTATCTCACCGGTGCGTGGATTCTTGATGCTTGTCACCCTTCCTGTGATGTCTGCTTTTAGTTCTGAATTTTCAAAACACAAGTCGGCATCTTCATCCATTGTGCAGTTTTCCATAATAAGGTCATGGGCATAGCACAGAGCCTGCGTGCCTCCAATGCGACAGTTGACGAGTCTGAGATTATGAGAGTGCCATCCAAGATATTCTCCTATTATTGTTGAATCATAGACTGTGACATTTTCCGTGCCCCAGAAGGCATCCTTACTATAAATTACAGCATTTCTGATTACAACATTTCTGCAATATTGAAATGAATAATTTCCATCTTGTTTATAATCTTCTATTTCAATATTGTCTGTGTGCATAAAGAGATAGTCAGCTTTGGAGACTTCAACGTTTTTCAGGCGCACTCCATCACAATGCCATAAGGTTTCCAAAGCGTTAGGAATTTTAACATTTTCAAGGCTCAGATTCTGCATTTCCCTGAACATTTTAGGAGCCTCTACGAGAGTATCCTTCATAACAAGATTCTTGGAATACCATAAGGCAGCTCTTGCTCCCTCCGTAAAAAGACAATCCTTAATGTAAAACCCATCGACATGCCAGAATGGATATTTCCCCTCGAAACGACAATTTATCGCCTCTATATTGCTGCACTCTTTAAGTGCAGATTCTCCTGCATGGATTGTGACATTTTCCAATCTCAGATCATGGGATTCAAACAATGGACGTTCTCCTCCAAATTCTTCATTTCTTATGGTTTTCATAGAGTTATAAAATAAAAAATTATCTTGTTAAGAAAGACTGAGTCTGCAAAATTACATAAATACGGGATGTTTTTATCTGCAGGGAATTAAAACCTTTTGGCTTTAAATATTTTTTTGTATAATATTTGTGATTTTTAACTTAAATTTGCCTTAGAAAAACAACCGACAGATGACAATACCAAAAAAACTGTCAACAATCCTGACCGAAGCAAGGACAAAAGGTGTGTATGCTTTCTTGCATATTCTTGTTTTAATACTCTCTGTCTTTTTGGTTGTCAGGATATCAATAGACACATTCCATAATGAAGCTTTCTATCTTGAACCCAGATTCATACGTTTCCAATTTTGGATCTGTGTGGTTTTCCTATTCGATTTCTTCGTGGAATTTTTCATGTCTGACAATAAATGGAAATTTATCCGAAACAGATTTATATTTTTTTTAGTTTCAATTCCTTACAACTCCATAATATCATTTTACGGCTGGACTTTCTCACCTCAGGTGACGTATGCCCTTCATTACATTCCTTTGATCCGGGGAGGTTACGCAATGTCAATTGTGGTAAGCTGGTTCACATATAATAAAGCGACCGGACTCTTTATCTCCTACCTTGCCACATTAATCTTCACCATTTATTTTGCTTCATTGGCATTCTATGTCTTTGAGCACAACGTTAACCCGTCAGTTAAAAATTATGATGATGCCTTATGGTGGGCTGCAATGGATGCCACCACTGTGGGCTCAAACATAGAAGCCATAACCCCCGTGGGACGAATATTATCAGTTTTATTGGCTGCATTGGGAATGATGATGTTTCCTATTTTTACTGTGTATGTCACTAACATTCTTACAAAAAATAAGCAACAAGGGAAATCTTTCGATGCTCCGGGTTTCTACAGCACCGACACATCTCTAAGTGGCGTGTCCTCGGCTGAAAATGCAAATACTACATCCACAACTGAGGAAAGCAATCCTGCTCCCGCTTCAACTTGAGCATAAAATTAACCATTAAAATAAACTAATAACCAAAAAACCAAATTATGGCATTCGACAAAATATTCATGAAAAAATCTGTCAAAGAATTTCCCCGTACGCTTCTAAGAGGAGTGGGACAAGTAATGTTTCAGGATAATATGTTGACAGGTATTCTTTTTCTTTGCGGAATATTCTGGGGTTCATATCAGGAAGGTTCTCCCCTTGTTTGCTGGGGTTGTCTTGTCGGGGTTTTTGTCTCGACATTAACAGGATATATTCTGAGACTTCCGGATACAGGAGGAGCCCAGGGCCTATGGGGTTTTAACGGAGCCTTGGTAGGTTGTGCCTTCCCAACGTTCCTTGGCAACACTGTCTGGATGTGGATCGGCATGATAATTTGTTCAGCCTTATCGACAGTGGCCCGTTCTGGCATGGATAATATTCTTTCAAGATGGAATATGTCGTCTTTCACTTTCCCGTTCGTAGCATGCACCTGGATTTTTCTTTTGTCTTCAAGAGTATTCAGTGGCTTTCCTCCGGTAGATATGGGAAGCCCTGAATTCCCTCATTTGGTCGAAGGTGCAACTTCCTACGTAGGAGTTCTCCAACACTTCTCAAACGAAAATGTCTCTCTCGCCTTTGGAGATTTAGTAATCTACTGGCTACGGGGCATCTCTCAGGTTTTCCTTATAAAGTCGTGGGTTTGTGGCATTTTCTTTTTAGCGGCACTTGCAGTTAGCAGCTGGAGGGCATGTCTGTGGGCTGCAGTCGCATCTGCACTATCCCTGTTTATAGCTATTATATGGCAAGGACCCGGGATGGATATTGCAAATGGGCTTTATGGATTTTCAGCAGTATTGACCGGAATTGCATTGGGAGCCACATTCTGCAATTTCTCATGGCGTGCGGCAATCTGGACAGTATGTGGAATTATAGCAACGGTTTTTGTCCAGGCAGCCATGAATGTTTTCTTCACTCCCATGGGCTTCCCGACATTGACAGGCCCCTTCTGCGTTGCCACGTGGATCTTTCTCTTTCCTGCCTATAAATTTTTTATGCCTCAACCAAGCAGCACTAAATAGTCGACGGCTTAGACATGTATGACATAAATGATGCGCCACTGACCTGGAGACACTACTACATCACAGGTGTTGCGTCGCTCGGACAGCTGATCGGAACCGGACTTGCCACCCTGGTATCTGTAATTATACCTCTTTACCAATTAGTGGCGCATCCGGAACTCTCTTCTGTGATGCAAGGTCTTGTGGGGGCAATGGACCTCATAGGGATAATGGTGGGTTCTGTGATTATCGGTAAGCTTTCCGACCATTTCGGTTATCTTATTTTTTTCAGATTGTGTCCTTTATTAATCTGCGCGGTCTCTTTGATAGCAATTTATCTGTCTGATATCCCGATTTTAATAATCTGTCTTTTCTTTATGGGTTTTGCAATAGGGGGTGAATATAGCCTCGATTCGAATTATATTTCAACCCTTATGCCCGACAAATGGAAATCACTCATGGTGGGATCGGCAAAAGCAGCGAGTGCGTTTGGTAATATAGGAGTAGCCGCTGTGTGTTTCTTGATGGTAAAGGGTTGGACTGATGCTTCTTTATGGCCTCGGCTTTTATGGATCATGGTTTTCATTTCCGGCCTGATGTTTCTTTTGAGAATCAGATTCTGGGAAAGTCCTAAATGGCTTTTGACTCATGGAAAGGTTAAAAAGGCCGAACAATCAGTGAAACATTTTTTAGGGAATTCCGTAACAATCCAGTTGCCGATCTCCGACGATGCCCCAAAAACCGGGAATGACAATTCAAAGGCTGCCATACCCTCTTTTGGTGAATTTTTGAAAAAGGATTGGAAAAAGATTATTTTCACAGGAATCCCTTGGGCTTGCGAGGGACTTGGGGTTTACGGAATCGGTGTGTTTCTCCCGATTTTAGTAATGGCTCTCGGATTGGAACACCTCTCCCCTACGGAACAGCCGATAGAACATGTGGCCTCTTCAGTTGAAATTACCCTTTGGATATCTTGTATAATTTTACCCGGCTTCGTGATTGGGCTTTTTCTGATTAATCGCATTGATGATGCAAAGCTGCAATGGTCCGGTTTCCTCCTTAGTGGTTTAAGTCTGTTAATACTTCTCCTGGCATATCATTATCATTGGGCAAAATGGATTGCCATTATCTCTTTCATGTCATTTGAACTTTTCCTAAATATGGGGCCGCATCTAATCACCTATGTGCTGCCTCCTAAGGTCTACCCGATAGAAGTCAGAGGGCTTGGATCCGGGATGGCCGCTTCAATTGGTAAGATTGGTGCTGTCCTCGGAGTTTTCTTCATTCCATTGTTACTTGATGCGGGAGGGTCTAAACTGGTTCTTATTGTGTCAATAATAGTAATGTTGGTGGGCGCCGCCATTACGTATATCTTTAATCCGGGAAGAAACAGAAAGACAAATATTTTATGATATATATAGTGAAAGGGAACCGGATAACAAGCTCCCTTTCAAAAAAATCAGGATTAGGTGTCAAATTGTTTTTCAATAATTCTATTTTGGCTGATGCCGTAAGATAAAAATACCTAATCCTATATTTTTTCTTTTTTATAACTAAATAACATTTCAAAATAAAAATTGTTTGTTAAACAATGTTAACTCCTGCATAAAGGAGCGAAGATATCTTATCGGTGTAATGGTGTCGGGAAGAAACTTCATGGCCTTATTTTCTTAAAACCTTAAATATATTAATCAGTAAATAATTACTATTCAGACAGTTTTGTAAAGAGATGGTTTTTAATTAATTTCGCATATCGACTATATTCAATTTAGAGGAATTTGAACTTCAGACACAGATATAAATTGACTTTTGAAGACGAGACAAACTTAGAAAATAAGATTAAAGTTTCGTGGAAGTTACCTGTCTATCTGTTATGTATCTTTGGAC
>JAFLTN010000081.1 GCA_022510445.1 Muribaculaceae bacterium
AGGCACTTTTCTGTAGATCCTCAGGTGGTTCTATATAATCCACATGATTTTGTTTGTAATAGTATTTAGGAACAGGAGGTAAAATAAAATAAGAAATCATCTCAAACGGTTCCGAGGCATTTCTGACTCTTCTTAAACCATCAAGAGAGATAGGTAATTTCTTACAATATGGACAGTTTTTACTTTTAATTGCTTGTGAAGGAACTATCTGCATTTTTGTTTCATTGCAATCTTTCCCGGCCAAATAACCTGAATACTTGCAAACTTTCTTCTCATTACCTCCAGGTTTTTCAAACCATCCTGAATTCGGAAGTAAATTGAATATGTCAAACATTACAGGCCCTGCAGTTCTTGCACCTGTCAACTCGGCCACCCCACTTCCATCGGAATTTCCAACCCATACTCCCACAACATATTTTGGAGTTATACCGATTGCCCAACCGTCTCTTGCACCATAACTAGTCCCGGTCTTCCATGCAATATTCTGTAGGGAACTAACACGAGAATAATCGAGTTGGTCAGGTCTATTAACCTCTCTCATGGCCTCAAACATGGAATAAATGGCTATCCTGTCATTCAAAGGAAAATCGGGGTTAAAACGAGCAAGATTACTGTAGCAATTGACTATATCTAACAAAGACACTTCTGCACCACCCAAAATCAATGACAGCCCATACTGATCTGCATTTCGTATCAACGTTGACAGGCCACATTTCTGAAGTAAAGAAGCGAATCGGGAAACTCCAAATTCTTTCAACAACCAGACATAGGGTATATTTAGAGAAAGTGTCAATGCATTTTTAGCATCAACGACTCCTGAATATTGACCATCGAAATTTTTTGGTGAAAATCCTCCGAAATCAGTAGGGAAATCAGGGAGAACAGTATTTGGTAAAATAATTCCTTCTTGCAAGGAAGCACAATAAAGCAAAGGTTTGAGAATACTGCCTGATGAACGTGGTGACCTGGCAATATCAACCCATTTACCTGATCTTTCTGAATCCATATCTGCATTACCGCAATAACCAATGATATTCCCGGTTTGAACATCTGAAATCAAAACTGACAGGTCATTAATGCCACTCAAAGAAAGTTCATTTCGCCAATATGTGGTAATCGCTTCCACTCTTCTTTGAAGTGAAAAATCTATTTGAGTCTCACATTTTTGTCTGTGTGATGTTTTGTTAAAATATTCTACCAAATGAGGAGCGATTTGTGGCATCGAATAAGGTTGGCCAATCAATGGTTCTTCTATAGACAATTCGTATTCATCTACATCCAATTCTCCTTTCTCATATAGACGTTTCAACAATCTGTTTCTTTTTTTCAAAAGCTTATCACGATTTTTGGAAAGATGAACGTAGGAAGGGGCATTCTGCATCACCGCCAATGTACAAGCTTCAGCCCATGATATCTCATTACCGTCGTTTCCAAGATATTTCCACAATGCAGCATCAAGTCCAACAACATTACCTCCGAAGGGTGCATGTGACGCATACATTCTTAATATTTCTTCCTTGGAATAAGTCAGCTCCATTCGGGTAGCCATAAACATTTCAATCATTTTCTCAATGATATTACGTTTACCTCTTCTATGCAGCCTTATGGTCTGCATCGTTATTGTGCTCCCTCCGCTTACTACTCTTCCTGCGGAAATATTCTGCAATAATGCTCTCCCCAGTCCCCTTATACTAATACCGAAATGAGAATAAAATCCACGATCCTCATATTCTATCAAAGCCTTTTCAAATTTTTCAGGTATGGAATTACATGGAGGAAAACGCCATTGTCCGTCATCCGCAATTCTTGCTCCCAATAATTCTCCGGTCTTTGCATTAACCACTGTGGAATAAGATATGTCTTTGAAAAGATCGGACGGCAAACAAAATAACCATAGCAGAAGAACAATTCCTCCTGCTATGGCAATTGCTATTTTCACTCTTTTTATTTTCATTATATTGAAACAGAAACCCTTTTATTTGAAGTTATGGCTCTACAATTCGGATTATACATATCCTCACAAATTGTTGAGGGTAACATATAATTTCCTTGATAAGCGGCCCTTAATTTCACATCAAATGTTTTGAATGAACCTCCTTTTATAGCAAAATAAAAATTTGATGAATTGTCTCTGATATCAATATAATCATCATATGCATCTGAATATCCATACAGACGTTCATTCCAGATCTCCCAACCCGAAGGTATAGCATAAGTCAAAGCCATATTTTGAACATCGTCTCCAAGATTGGTAACAGTTATCCTTGCCTTGAATTCAGTGTCTTGTTTAAGATTAGTTATTGAAATTGGGTTCCCTTCCAAATCCACATAGCTGATACTCATCTTTAATCCTTTGGCATTTGCTTTTACAATCTGGGAAGCATCAGGAATGTATGAGTTAACAAGAGATACCTCCAAAGTTCCTTTACCATTGTTTTCTATTTTTACTTTCCCTGATTTTGAATCCAGGTTAAATTCTTTCAATGTTTTGAAATCTGCAATTCTCAAAGGAGACTTCCCGGTTTCATATAATACTGCACAAGGTGAATCTTTTCCCATCACTTTACTTAGCTCATTCATAGCAATAGTTGCGAAAGCGATATCCTGGGTTACATAATTATTCCCTGTACAATTAGAAGCTACTTTCCTAGCTATAGGCAAAGCCTTGTCTGTCATCCCACAAAGTGTGTAAGCTTCCAATTTTATTGACATATCACGGGTTGGTGAATAGAACCAGTCACAAGATTTTATATCCTCAGATCTCTCTGCCCTTTCTATAAGTTTTTCTGCTATATCCTTTCTTCCTGTCTCTGCGTATGCAGAAGCAAGGCAATAAGCTGCTGTTCGTGACAGTTTCTTTGACTCCTTAAGCCTATTCATAGCTGCTGTTACAGGAGAATTAGCGTATGCCAACGAATAAAGTCTGAATGCCTGAATCAAATCTGTGTCGGAAGAATATCTGTAATTTCTCGAAGAATTTTCCTGATATTTCTTCCACTTTTCAAAACAAGACTTGTCAATCCTGAATCCCTGTCTGTCTGCCTCTGTCAATACAATCCCTGCCATTGTTGTAACCCAATTGTTAACATCTCCGTATCCTGGCCAATATACAAAACCTCCATTCTCAGTTTGTCTTGATTGTATCGCCTTGATTATCCTCGGCATCTCTTTTTCACATTGTTGCTTTTGAGTTTCATTAAGGAATTCTCTTCCGAATAACATGAATATTGCCTTCGAGGATAATTGCTCTGTACAAAGATGGGGATATGATTCCATGAATATATTGATTGCTGAGAAATTCAAAGTCGGCATCGATGCTAACTGTAAAGAAACTTTACCGTTAGAATTAGGATGCCAGAATAATTCTTCTGATTTACCGGCAAACACAACTTTTTCTTGAGTTTCTATAACTCTTGGCATCGGATTTGAAACTGCAATGAATGTTGTGTCACTAGTTTCGTGACCATTTCCTATTGCTTTGACAATTATTCTTGCTTTACCTTCTTTAGATTTATCGCATATCAGTTTGAAGTTAACCAGCTGCTCACCGGTTTCTTTGAAGTTTATATTCTGACTGCTTTTACCCGATACTTTTACGGGTCCTTCAGTCTGAATATTTAAAGTAACATTTCTCATATCCTTATCCATTGCGAATACATTTACAGGCATCACGACTGTATCGCAATTTGCCAATGTCCTCGGCAATGACGATAAAAGCATCAACGGAGACGTCACCTTAACAGTCTTGTCAGAATTTCCGTAACTCCCCTCGTGTCCGGCTATAACCATCACCCTCACTGACCCAACATAATTTGGAAGTGTGATTTTATGTGTCTTGACTCCTCCCGTATTTGTGAAAGGGCCCAAGAACATCACGGCAGGATTGAATCTTTTCTCCTTACCGGCTGCCCTTCTTAAGGCTGCATCACCTCCAACGCTTAATATTGACCTGAAATTGCTCCCGAAAGCCCCTATCACATCGTCAAACATATCAAAGGTCTTCACTCCCAATGCTTCCCTTTGATTGAAAGCCACCCATGGTCTCGGTGTCTTGAAATTGGTAATATCAAGCAAGCCCTCATCCACAATAGCCAATGTATAGGTCATAGGTTTATTGTCTTTTTCCTTGATCTTCACTATGAATTGCTCTTGTGGGTGCAGTTCTTCAGGCATCTCAATAACTGGGTGTAGAATTGAATTTGGATCAACTACGGTTAGGGATTCCACTCCGAATAATCTTATCGGTGTGTCAAAATCTGTTTCCCTATGTGGACGCAGCATTGTGGCTGTAATATAGAAATTAGGAGCCATCGATTTCTCTATCTTCAAAGGATATTTGGTCTCATTCTTTCCGGAAAGAGATACCCATAGTTTCTTGATAACCTTAGACCCATTCTCAATTGAAAGAAGCACTCTCCCTCCTTCACATTTCGGAAGATAAACATTGGCTGTCTCTCCAACATTATATTGTTTTTTATCACAGGTGAATGTAAGTTCAGTACTACCCGAAGCATTCCCTTTTTCACTTCTTCCCCTCCACTCAGGCCAGTCAACCATAAATACTCCTCCGGTGGCATGGCCTCCCTTGGTATCCCTTACAATAATCAGATATTTCCCCCAGTCAGGGTATTCTACATTGAAAGGTATCGAAGCAAACCCGTTGTTGGCTGTGACCGATCCCTTGGAAATTATATCTGCTGAAGTGTTCTGAACGTATCGGTTGAGATCCTTGGCATTCCCTTCATACCACCAGTTCCAATCCAGTTTGTAAATTTTGTATTCAAGTTCCCTTGTCTTCATCCTTGCTCCAACTTGATTTACCACCATTACCGGGAAATGAATATCTTTGTCAGTTTCATAGTTTTTATTTTTCAAATCGATGCCGACATAAACTCCAAAAGGAGAAAACGGCACCGTCTTGCTGACGATACTGGCATCACCACCGGGTTCTGTAACCTTAGCCGTTATATTAGCAATCAACATTCCGGGAGAATTGACATCGGCACCTACTGTGCACAATTTGTTTAAAGAACCGATGCTGTCGGTCTTGCCGGATAATAACTGTGTTTTGGATTCAGTATAAGTTACAAGCGGATTCTTGAATGTATAATTCTTATATTTATCAAAAGGGTTAGGATTGGTATAAAGAGTCATTTCCATAGAGGCATTCATGTTCTTTGCAACAGGTCCTGTTAGCCAATTTGACTCTAATCCAATCCATTCTGATTTGTTAGCATTGATTACATCAGGAGTCTTTATATTTATCTTAAGTCTGTTGGGCTTTATTGTCTCTATACGTACTGGATGATGGAATGTCTGATTGCCTACCTTGAAATCAGCCTCCCAAAGACCGGTCGGCACGTTTTCATCAGTAGAGATTGTAAAAGCATAAAAGCCGTCAACTCCCGTAGTCAAAGTTTGTCTGTCATAAAGTTGATCTTCGGGATTGTAAAGTTCCAAAACAACCGGATGATTTGCCGGTAGTTTCTTATCCTTATCCTCTATTATCAAAGTAAGATGAATATCGTCACCGGGTCTCCAGACACCTCTTTCTCCATAAGTGAATCCTTTGATACCTTCAGATGTTTTCTTACCCGATACATCGAAATTACTTGTAGATAGTTCATATCCCGACTTTACCTTTAGATATGTGGTACTATAACCATCAGAAGCTTTAACCATGAAAGGTTTGTTCTCTGTCTTAAAATCTACAAATCCATTTTCATTCGTGAATCCGGAACCTATTTTTTGCAATTGATAATTATAGGCTGTAACATTTATCCCTGATCTCGGTAAAGCTGTAACAAGATCTGTAACTACAGCTTTTACTTCGTTTTCCTCTGTCTTCTTCACTATTAGACCAAGATTAGATGCAACAAGATTCACTTCCGGCATCCTGCCATCCCAATCTATCATATAATAAGAATCCTTGGTGGGATCGTCCGTTTCATTCCAGTTATATTCACGAGGTTTATAATCCGGTGCATTTCTATAAATCCAAGTTTCAGCCTTATCCCATGTTTTGTTATCTTCGGAAGTTATGCCATTTACTTCCGTGAAATTATCCGGTTCACTTTTATCATAAAGTGAATAGGCTTTCCTGAAAGTGAGTCTTATATTATAAACCGCACCCCTTTCCTGTGTAAAAAGATTTTTAAGGTCTATGGCAAAATCATTCCATTGATGAAGGTTCAAAGACTTGTCTTTATCAAGTCTGACTGTCTTATGGTAAATCAATCTCCCGTATCTTCTTAAAGTTCCCGTATATTCCAATTCATTCTCCTGCAGAAATGACAATACATTTGTAGGAAATAGTTTAACTACTTCTACATCAACAGCAGCCAAATTGACAGCTCTGAAAGGTAGTTTAAGGTTTCGGTTATCTGGCAGTATAGACCCTTCAAAAGGTATCTCTATGGCCGGAGAAATCACTTCCTGCTTGAAATGTTGCTCGATCTCTTCATCCAAGCTTCTGCCTTCATTATTTTTGAGTAAGTCTGAGATTCTTAATGTAAGGTCTGTGATACCATTTGTAGGATAATAAATCTTTACATTTGTCCCGCTTCTTTCTATTCTCAACTCGTTTATTTTGTCAATCATAATAAGTCCGTCAAGTTCCTGTTGCGATGATAACGGTGAACTGAATTCCAGATTTAGATAAGGTTCAGCCGCCTCAATCCTTTCTGCATCCAACAATTTGAAATCTGTCACAGACGGGACGGTTATCTTCACTTCTTTTGCTGAAAAACCAAACTTAGGGTCAATTGATAATTTGAGCGGTGTATCCTTGTCACTCCTTTTGATACCGGTTATTTTGAATCCTCTGCTTTTGTTGGTAGCTTTTGGATCCATGATTACTTTTGCACCCTGATAATCACATAATATGAAGGAACTGTCAGAAGTGATACTGTCTCCGGCTTTAACATTATACTCTAATTTTCCTTTTACTGACATCATAGCGATATTGTCAGGATCAACAATGGCTTTTAAATCCGCAAACCTTATTTCTCTCGGTTCAACATAGAATGTGAACTTGAAATCTGACAATGAATCGATACCTGTTAGCTTTTTCATGTCTAATCTACACATATATTCCTTGCCTTCTTTAAGACTTTCATCTGGTATGAAATCTATTATTCGTTCATTATCGGTCAAGAAAAGCTGACCTATTATCTTAGGAGAAAATTTCAATGACTTTTCCAAGAGTTTGGCATCATATTTCTGCCGCATAAATTCTGTAATTTCTATTCTTATTTTAGCATCCTTGTCAATACGTGCCGGAGTATATGCAGCTATCCATTTTAAAGCTTCTTCATTTGTCATGCTCTTTTTATTGCATGAAGAAAAGATACTTAAAAGAATACACATAACTGAAATTAAGGATAAAGAATTCCATTGGTCTTTGATGTAGCGAATTTTGGATTTCATAAGATTTCTGAAAACTAAAAACTTATTAATAGATACCCAAAATTGCAATAAAGTAAACACCCGACAAATCATTTTGCCGGGTGTTGTATGAACTATATGGTTCCTTGTATGAACTGAATCCTACTTCCAGATAATATAATTTGTATTAATGGAAGGGTTCTCTTGTTCCTTTCCGAATTCTATTCTATTTCCTTCATCATCAATGGCAAATCCAAAGGAAGAGGAACCAACTAAATATATAGCATTTTTCACTCCCATATCAACCAGATATTGGGAAAATTCATTCAAAGTCATTCGGTTATGACTCATTATCACTACTATCTCTCCATTTAATTCTGCAAGTGCTTTTCTAAGTGAAGAATATTTCAACCTGTTGTTGACAGGTTGACCTTCCACTACTAAAGGGTATTGCCGGAAGAAATAGCCATCACTCTCGATAGCTTGTTCTAAATAGGGTGTAGATTCGGCCACTCCCACTATTGACTTGCCATCGATTATAGCACAGAATCCGGCCTTCGCCTGTCCTTTGCTCAATAGATTGCCCTTGTAAACGTACGCTCCCACAATTCCTCCGTTATCCTTCCGGATATCTGCTGCCTGAACTACGAACTTTGCAGTTGTATCTTTCAGAGTTTCCACCCCTACCTTAAGTTCAGGAACCAGATTGTGAGGAATAAACACAGTAAATTTTTCTTTATTTAATACTGTATCAAAGGTTTGGACAAAACCATTTTCAACAGGCTTTACTTTAGGAACAGAAATATCTGATTGAACATTTCCTTCTTCATTTATGGGTAAAGTTGTAATCTGCAAATGTTCCTTTTCTTCGGGTAAAGTATCACTCTTTACTTCCCACCAGAAAAAAACACACAATCCCCCAAAAAATAAAATGGCTGTAATGATAAACCATAATTTCCATTTAGGTTTTTCAGGTTTATTCATATTTTTTAATTCTTCCCTCTTACTTGTATTTACCGGAAGATTCCTTTCGGATGATATTATTCTAATCTCATCATCCTTGATATCATTTGGCAATAAACTCATAAGCTTACCTCCTTTTCGATTAGGTCCTTCAATGCTTTTAAGGCATCTCTCGATGCTGACAGTTCATGTCTGAAGGCACGACAATCAGACAGAACCATCTTTTGGCGTGTAGGATTTATAAATGTAATGAAATCACGGTTCACAATCAGGCTTTTACCGATACGGATAAATCGGTTGTCATTATCTTCAACCATTTCCGATATCCTTTTTTCCATCTGGCCCAATTGTAAGGTAAGAACATATTCTCCACCATCTGCCATTTTAATGGAAGAATAGTTCCCGTCAGCAGATATAAATACTACTGATTCTGCCGGTACGCGGATCAATTCCGTAGAGGTAGTGAATAAAAGATTCTTACTCATGATTTACTGTAATTACTGCAAAATTACATTTTTTATATTTCTCGGAGGATGTTTAATAGGTGTTATGTATAAAATATCAGTTTCAATGTATGAATTGAATTTATACCTTTATGGGTTACTATAATTAGTTCTCATTGCAAGGGTGATAGCTTCACCTACTAAGGCTATATTTCCCAAAAGATAATGTCTTTTATCACCCCATTTTACCGTATGGGCTGCAATTTCAGCAGTTTTTAACAATCCTTTCCTATAATCTATATCATTAAAGTAAGTTGCACTTCCAATCGTGAAAGCAGTTCCGGAAGGACTTAAATTGCAGATAATAGGCCCTGCATCCATATCCAATCCTATCCAACACGAATGATCATGATATTCTTTTAATCCATGGTAAGGAAATTTCTGTTTAAATTTATCTTTGAGTCTTACATATTGCTGCTCAGCAAAGTCCGAATCTATCAGCGTAAGGTAATAACAGTTAAGAGCTGAATAAGAACCTTTAATCTCATCTGTCTGTTCTCCTTCTTCTGTTATAAAAGAAGACAGTAACCCCGTTTCCTTATCTATCCATTTTTTAGAAGCCTCTTCCAACCACATCCTAACTGTTGGCAGATATCTACCATTATTTAGATCTGAGTATTCTTTCAAGGCTACTATCGCCACCAACATATCGGGAATATATATTGGTTCACCGGGATATGTTGGAAGATTAAGACAACCTGAGTTTATAATTCTTCTGTTCATTGTCTCACAGATAGAATCATAAATATCATCGTGCTTATTGTCCCCTCCAATCTTTTTATAGTTGCCTACCATCCAGGCCAAATGACTTAAATAGGAAACGTGGCTCTTCTCGCCTTCAAGAGATTCAAGGGGGTCTTCATACCAACGGACCCTGTCGTAATACCGCAATTCCGGTGACTTTACAATTTCAATTAAACTGTCTATTGTTGCTATCGACTCATCTTTTGTTTCAGGATATAAAATTGCAATATTTGATAAAGCCTTTGTCAGCATCGAACAAGTGTATAAAGCCCATTCTCCTTGGAATTGCAGACCTATCCCACCAGGCATCTCCTTCAACAGTTGGAGGGGTTCTATACAAACTTTATCTACAAGCCAATTCTTTCGTTGGAGAATATCTTCTTTTTCCGACTCGATTGTCCCTAAATTCCATGTAGAACATTTAACCCAGATGACTTTAACCAAAATCAAGAAAATCATTACAGATATGACTATACAATATTTCTTTAGGAATTGAATCATCTATGGTTATTATGATAAGAATCAAGGAATGTAATTGGATTCATATAAAATACTTTTTTCCAACCGTCCGGTGAATTATCCATTTCCCAAGGTTTAAGCAGAAGTGTTCCCATTCCAAAATGAAGATGGGCAGGTGTCTTCGCAGCATTTCCTGTATTACCAACCGTTCCAATTATAGATTTATGAGTTACAATAGTTAATGGAATGGCCTTTACTTCATCCATATGGTCATAATAATGTAATCTCCATTTAGGAGCCAATGTAATCACCACATTACCTCCTTTGCCTGGCATGTGTCCGGCATAAAGCACCCATTCAAAATTGGAAGCAGGATGAATAGCTGCTCCTTTCTTCTTAAATATATCTACACCTTTATGTGTTATGGAAGTTCCCCATGGATAATGCCAGTATGATTGAGGGTGATAATCTCTTTTAGTTCCACCTTCTACCGGATTCTGAAAATTATAGGGAATAACAAGTCCTATGATAAATATTCCAACACAGATCAATAGAATAATCTTCCAAACTTTCATGGCCGGTCTGCGTATTCTTTGTATCCATTGATATACTCCATGATTATATCAATAGCCTCAGGACGTACATCCCGAATATCCGGAGAGAAGAGATAGAAATTCATAGCCGGATATATATTGCCCCAGTCTCCCATATCCAAGGCTGTCTGTGCTAATACAAGTCCCATAGGAAGCATATAAGACTGCTTTCGCATATTCCCGAATTGAACACAGAATTCCATTAAACTGTAATTACCTTCAGTATCGAAATAATCTGACATTGCTTTTAAATATGTCAGAACAGCTAATTGATCCATGGGAACACTTTGAAGCAGGGAATTAAGATAAGTTCCTTTAGAATATTCCTGCGCTTCCCCATTCTCATCAATCTCAATAACAATAGACTCTTCGAAAGGATCAAAATGTTGTTCCTCATAAACATAAGATGAATCACCATTGGTTAGTTCCAAGAAAGCCTCTTTTTCTCTGGCATTCATGCAATAATCGAAATAATCATTGAAAGTTGTAAGCCCATCAATATTCCAGCCCACAGCATTGATAAGAGCTATTCGGATATCCAAGGGATTTGTATCATCATAGAGATACTCCATCATCTCCTTAGTCAGCTTATGGGGATTGTCTACTGCTTTCTTCACTATCGGCACATCAAGATAAGCCCGATAAAAATCTGTGGAAGTCAAAGGAGAATCAGCAAACCCTGGAACTATTGAGAGGGTCAGCAAGGAAAAAATTAAAATTAGCTTCTTCATTGGATCTGAAGTTTAATGGTTTTCTACTATTAGATACCAGTGATTTGAATAAGGTAAACACTTATGGTAACCATATGTCGATATTGCCCTATCAGATAGTTATTGAATTTTGGATATTTCTTCTGATAATTCTTCAATAAATTCAAGATTCTGTAGATCCTTTTTATATTGT
>JAFLTN010000082.1 GCA_022510445.1 Muribaculaceae bacterium
ACCGGTAAATCTTTTTAGGTAGGAATAGGCTTGTGATTGAGAAAGATTATAACGTTTTGCAAAAGCCGCAATGCAGACTATCAAATATTCTATTTGATTATATTTTTTTCTGTCGATAGTCTCCATTTCTAAAATTTTGTCGGTGCAAATTCGGTGCAAATTACCTTCTAAAAATAATTAAGCATCTGAAATTCAGATGCTTAATTATAATTCAAGGTGCCCAGAACAGGACTCGAACCTGCACGCCTCGCAGCACTCGCACCTGAAACGAGCGCGTCTACCATTCCGCCACCTGGGCCTGTATCTCCCGCTGTTGCTGTCTGTCTTCTTCGGCCTCTGCCTGAATTATTCCTTGCAAATGAGGAATATCTTGCGGGATGCGTCTGCAAAGTTAACAAAAATCTTTTATTTATCATCTTTTATCATCTCAAATTTTTTGAAATATCAGATTTACTGAAAGTAATGCTCCTGATATTCCTTTGATTTAAAAAGAGAACGGTATGGCCGTAATGAAATAATCTGCAATTAAATAGCGTTGTTAATCCGAAGAGTTGATGATATTTGCTTTCTTAATTGAGAAAAATCTTTACGATAGACATTAATAAGATAAACATCAGGGAATTAGCAGGAGTTTTCCGGTGAGATAATGATCAGGGACAAGAAAAAATTTCTTTTGACAGGTTCCATACCAAAAGTTATCGGCAGTATGGCTTTGCCAACCATTATTAGTATGATGGTGACAAGTCTATATAATATCGCCGACACTTTCTTTGTCAGCAAGATCAATACCCAGACCACTGCGGCAGTGGGAATTATCTTCTCTTTTATGGCCATTTTGCAGGCCATGGGATTCCTTTTCGGTTACGGTACAGGTAACTACGTGGCTATAAAACTTGGAGCCAACGATCGTAAGGAAGCCGAAAAAATGGCCGTCACAGGTTATTTCTACGCTTTATGTGTCGCAGTATTTTTGACTGTTACAGGTATAATTTTCATCAATCCGCTTTGCAGGATATTGGGCTGCACGCCTACCATCCTTCCTTATGCCGAAGCTTACATGTTGCCGATTCTTTTGGGAGCGCCGTTTATTATAGGAGCATTGACACTGAATGTCCAGATCCGCCAGCAGGGAAACGCAGCGTATGCCATGACGGGGATTGTGAGCGGGGCCGTTCTCAATATAATTCTTGATCCGCTTTTTATTTTTACTTTCAATCTGGGGATAAGAGGTGCCGGGTTTGCGACTCTGATAAGTCAGGCTGTTAGTTTCTCGATCCTTACCTTTATGACGAGCAAAGGCGGAAATATGCCGCTTAAGTTCAGAAACCTGTCGTTCGAAGGTCGTTACATAAAGGCAATCTTCAGAGGGGGTACACCTTCCCTTACCCGACAGGGATTAGGGAGCATCGCAACACTCCTCCTAAATCTCACGGCCGGAATGTTCGGAGACGCAGCCATTGCCGGCATGACTGTGGTGACAAGAATGACTTTCCTTGTCTATTCTGTAGTGATAGGACTGGGACAAGGTTATCAGCCATTATGCAGTTTCTGTTATGGAGCTGCACTTTATCAGCGCGTCATCAAGGGATTCTGGTTCTGTACAGCAATTGGCACTTTGTTCCTCTCCTGCATAGCGATTATAGGATCTGTTTATGCCGATGAGATAATCCGGGCTTTCAGAGATGATCCTGATGTGATAAAAGTTGGCCACCAGGCATTATTATGGCAGCTTGCCGCTTATCCGATAGGTGCGATAACTATGTATTCCAATATGGCCATGCAGTCAATGAATCTTGCATTACGTGCCAATATTCTCGCAGCGGCTCGACGTGGTCTCTTCTTTATACCATTTCTTATGGTGCTTCCACGTCTGTATGGTCTTGACGGTCTGACGATTTGCCAACCATTGGCAGATTTATGCGCCTTCCTGGTATCGGTACCTGTCTTGGTTTACACCTTCCGACAGCTTAGATATAAAGTCACAACCGCTTAGATATAAAGTCTAAACGGCTTAGACCCTGCAGTTCATTCCACCGGAGGCTCAAGTCCTTCCCAATGGGGAAGTACAACCGTTTCTACACCCTTCAGAGCTAAAGACAAAAGAAAGAGTGGAAATAGGGCTATTTTTTTCATCATATTGTGTAATTTATGTAAAAATGAAGTAATTTTGCACCCATTGGATGCAAATTGCCACTAAATAAATTACTTTCTGAAAATTCATCGCTCCGATTTTTGTGAAAAATCAGTGACCTGACTCTTGAAGCGGAAAGTTAATAAAATTTCCTAAAATAAGAATACAAAATGAATATAGACCTTCAACTTGTGGAGGGATTGAAGACTCCCCTTTATTGGTATGATCTCGGACTTCTTCAGTCTACTCTTGACATGATAAATGATTGTATTAAAGGGACCCCTGTCAGAGTTCACTATGCCATCAAGGCAAATTGCAATCCGAAACTGCTGAAGGTTATCGCAAAAGCCGGCCTGGGTGCTGATTGTGTGAGCGGCAGGGAAATAACCGCTGCAATCAATTCCGGTTTTCCCGCGGAGAGAATCTGTTATGCAGGAGTTGGAAAAACTGACAGAGAACTGATTGCAGGAATGGCTAAAGGTATCGGATATTTCAATGTGGAGAGCATAGAGGAACTTGAAACACTTGATGAACTTGCTTCCGATTATGGCTATAAACCCTCGGTGGCTATCAGGGTAAATCCGGATATAGATGCTCATACCCATCATTATATCACCACAGGTCTTGAAGAAAACAAATTCGGCATTCATCTTTCAATGCTCGATAAAGCCATTGAATTCGCTCATAAATCTCCCAATCTGAATCTGATAGGACTTCATTTTCATATCGGTTCCCAGATAACAATAATGGAACCTTTTAAGATTTTATGTGAAAAGATCAACGGCCTTACCGATAAATACAGAAAGAGCGGGATTGAATTCAAAATAATAAATGTGGGAGGAGGATTAGGCATTGATTACGAAGATCCGGATTCCAATCCTATTCCTGACTTCAAAACGTATTTCGACACTTTATTGAAAAATCTGCATCTTTCGGAAGGTCAGGAACTTCATTGTGAATTAGGAAGGTCGATTGTGGGCCAGTGCGGTTCCGTGGTTTCCCAGGTTACCTATGTGAAACAAGGAGTAGGTAAAAAATTCATTATTCTTGATGCCGGCATGAACGACCTTATCCGTCCGGCTCTTTACGGCGCTCATCATAAAATCCAGAACCTTTCTGCTGCCGGAGAATCCGAAACCGAACTATATGATGTGGTTGGGCCGATATGTGAATCGGCAGACACATTCGGCAAGGATGAAAGATTGCCAAAGACAAAAAGGGGAGACATCATAGTGATAAGATCGGCGGGAGCCTATGGCGAAAGTATGGCCTCTACTTACAATATTCGTCCCACTGCGGAATCGACGTTAAGATAAGACCTACAGCTTAATAAATATATGTTTTCTCCAGAGGGGATAACCGATAATCCAGTTAAGGAAGACAAAAGTGAATGCATAGAAAAGAGAAGCGACGGGGGGAACTGATATAATGGCAGACCAAAACCGGAAAATAGCGTCGCTAACGCCCCAAAAACCGAAAAAGATAGCCATAATCTCACTGGTGATATAAAGAAGAAGAGCATTCGCCCCAAAGACCTTAAAAAAATTAACCGGCGTTCCCGAGATTCTATCTCCGTCTATCCATTTTACAAAAACTCCTAAAAACAGAGCACACGCCCCGGAGGTTATTAATGCGAAACTCGGGCTCCATATATGTTTGTTTACCGGCAGGAAGAAACTCACAAGAAAACCCAACACCAGGAGAATCACCCCCGGCACAAAACAAGCCACCGATTTTTTAAAGATATTGTTACCGTCTTTCATTCTCATTCCGCAATAAAAGCCGAAAAGAACATTTGCAAGGGAGGCCATGGTGCTTACAAGACCTTCCGGGTCAACAGCCGATTTATGATAAAGATGGGCTTCTCCAAAAAGACGGCTGTCGGTGATATACAGGATATTGAGGGCTTTTTCTTCCGAATAGCCGTTGCCCGTCACTATGATAAATCCATAAGCTATAAGCAGCATGAAGGAAAGGGGAAGGATAAATCGAAAATCAAGAAACATAGCAAGCAAGGCAGCCACAAAATAACAGATGGCAATTCTTTGCAACACAGCCCAGAATCTTAATTCCGAAAAGTCGAGCGCGTTGCCATGACAGGCCATCTCAAGCCAGTTTATGGCAATTCCTAAAACAAGCAAAAGCACAGATCTCTTTAAAATCTTCAGAAATTTCGGCCATGAAAACTGAAACCCGGTTTTAGAGAAAGAAAGGAAGAGTGACACCCCCATAATAAAGAGGAAAAAGGGGAAAACAAAATCGCTTACTGTCAGGCCGTTCCAGGCGGCATGGCGAAGCATTTCAAAAGAATCACGATAACCGTTGTTGACCATTATCATGGCAGCAACAGTGAGTCCTCTGACTACATCAAGCGATTGAAGTCTTACATTCTTTGCCATAAAAGATTCTGCTAATGCTTAGTTAGTCTTATTCAGAAAGAAACTCGATAACCTCCGCGGCCACTGCTATAGGGTCACCTTCCGGATTTCCGGTATATCCACCTTTTTTCAGGGTCCATGGTTCTTCTATGGCATACCAGTCAATCACCGGCCCGGATGGCAACGCCAGAGCGAAAAGTTCATCAGCAGTTTTGTTAGAAAAGTTTCCGCTTCCGAGTGCGTCGTAATCTGCCTGTGAATTGTGCTCCATCTGATCGGCCAATGCATTGAAATAGAATTCCCATCTTGGGTAATAAAAGTCTCTAAGCAGTCCGTTCCATTCTTTATTGGCATAATCGCGTAATCCTCCATTATCGGCACATTCACGGTTTCCCCATGTAGTGATCTGCACTCTGGCATTCCATTCATAAAGATCCTTTTCTTCAGGAGAATTGCCACGCTCTCTTGCATCTTCAATCCAGCTCCCGAGTCTGAATTCACTTCGTGTAGCCAAGAGTTTATCCTGAAGTAAAAGCATCTCAAGAAACTTATCTGCATTTTTTCTAAAATCGGTTTTAGAGAAGGAATTATAATCGGCTATTGTCTTGAGATACTGACGGCGTCCCTGGTCAGCCAGAGCCTGCCGTGTGATATCGACGAGGTCATACTGGAAGTTATTGTTGTCTTTGAATCTGTCGGCCACACTGTTCATGAGTCTTGCCGCCTTGAGGGTTTCTTCCGGATCATAATAGTTCCTCATTTTCGACCAACTTTTTACCTGAAAATTATTTAATGACGGTCTTCCGCAGAATATGCTCTCATGAGGCCCCTGCTGATTATTTCCGGCGGGACAATTATAGATTGATTCCGAGAGAATCTTCCACACCTCCTGAAGTGTCTCGTCGTCCGAACCATATCTTGCCTTCACATATTCCTTGACCCAATTCTCTTTTTCGATATGTCCCTGAATCCAGGGCAGTTCGCTCATCAGTTCAAACATCACCGGATTATTTCCGGAACCCTCCATGGTGAAGCCATATCCTTTCAGATGTTTATTATAAGGGGGTTGTTTGGCCAGTTCAAAATTATGAATCAGCTGATCCATTCTTCCGTGTAATCCCACATTGCCTCCAAAGTTTTCCAGAAGGCAAAATGCCCAGTCATGTTGGCCATATCCATTTTCGCGTCTCCACACAGACGGGGCTCCCCACATAGGGCGACATTCAGAAAACAGATCCACAATCAACAGATCTCCGGGAGTGAGAGCCTCCATCATTTCAGGACGAGGATTCTCAGTCCATCCTTGAACCACCCACACTGCTTCGGGATTAGCCCTTTTCATAGCATCCATAAGTTTAATTCCGGCACCGGCATAATCAATTGAAGCGTCATCGTGACTCTCATGAAAAGGATCTAAAGAATAGAATCGGGCAGTTCCATAAAGATTTGTGAGTTCATCATAATAAAGATCCGCTATCTCGTCGAAGCGCGGGTCGACGTGTGATAGATTAGAGGGCCGGATATATCCGTTCCATTTGCCCCCGTCAGAAACGTTGAGTCCTAATTTTGTTTCAGCATCATGAGGCATCATGCCGCTATAGCCGGGTAAAACCGGCGACATTCCCAGCTCATTCATTCTTTGAAGAATCTGTTTCTGAAGTTGTTCCTGCCGGGAATACCACGAGGAGGGGAGAGGTCCTCCCCAGCCTTCAAGATTATTCATGGCCCACCAGGCAAGAAAAGCCGGACCCGCGATAAATTCTCCTATCTCCTTTTCAGAATAGCCCAATTTCAACAGCATATTACGCCATACCGATTCAATCCCTACCATTGCAAGAGGCATATTGATGCCATGAAGAGCCATCCAGTCAATCTCCTTCTCCCAGCGCTCCCAGTCCCAGAAAGGCATGGAGTATGAAAACGTGCAATAATTGAAGTCATATCTCAAAGGGAGATCGGTTTCGTATCTTTCCGACTTGACCACCGGAGGCAACTTATCGGGCAGTTTGGCTTCCATTCCGTTCCAGGAGAGATGAATGCCGGCGTGATGTTTAAGATACCAGTTCACCCCTGTGGCAATATTCACCCAGGTATTGCCTCTCACCACAACGGAATCGCCCTCCATGTCAAGCTCAAAAAAATCTTGAGGACTCCGGATGAGTTCAGTCTTGAATTTGGATGAGGCTCCCCGGTCTATTCTTTCTAAAAGCGCATCAACCGGATTGGCATATACTAAAATGGAAGAAAAATAAAACAGGACAATTAAGAAAGTATTATTAAATCTAAATTTCATGGCGAAAAATGTTGTCTTTGCAAATTTACTCATTAATTTTTATTTTTGCTGAAAACTTAAGCCGCCGTTCTCTTAGCCGTGGCTGAAGTTTTATCCCGCTAACCATACGAAAGGTGAATAAATGTGACTGAGATATGGACATCAATATGATTGTGGCTGCCGGTAAAGACGGAGCAATAGGGAAAAATGGAGATCTGATATGGCATCTTCCGGGAGATCTCAAACGTTTCAAAACGCTCACAATGGGCCATCCGGTAATAATGGGTAGGAAGACATGGGATTCCCTCCCCAAAAAGCCTTTGCCGGGCAGGCTTAATATAATCCTTTCCAGGAAAGAGAATATTAAGCAGGAAGGTGTTGAAACAGTCAGCTCCGTTGAGGAAGCCATTGCGTTATGCCAAGGGGAATCCCCGTTTATTATAGGAGGGGAACAGATCTACCGACTGTTCTTTCCGTTTGTCACAAAACTGTATCTTACAAAGGTGGATTGTGAATATCCGGAAGCGGATGCTTTTATTGATATCGACCTTGATCCGGCGAAATGGAAAATAACGGCGGAATCGGAACCGGCCGATTCTTCTCAATCCGGTGTTCCGTTCAGATATATTGATTTTGAAAGGTTATAATATCTCTTGAATGGGCAGACCATATAAAATAGTTATAATTAATAAAAGCGACACTACTGGAGGAGCAGCCGTAGTCAGCTTTCGCCTGCTTGAGGCCTTACGAAGAGAGGGGGCGGAGGCCGGAATGCTTGTGGCGGAAAAAAAGTCAGATTCTCTTCATGTAAGACTTGCCGCCTCAAAAATTAAAATAAAGATAAATTTCCTTCTGGAAAGACTGCGTATATTTATTGACAACGGATTCAACCGGTCGACACTTTTCAAAATTGATACCGGGGAAATGGGACTCCCTCTATGGAGGAATCAATTGGTAAAAGAGGCTGATGCAGTGTTGATAAACTGGGTTAACCAGGGAATGTTGTCTTTAAAAGGGATTTCAAAGATATTGAAGAGCGGAAAGGCTGTGATATGGACCATGCACGACATGTGGTGTATGACCGGCATATGCCATCATGCATATTCCTGCATACATTTTCATAAGCAATGTGGAAATTGTCACCTGCTTGGAAAAAATGAATCGTCAGATGATCTTTCCCATAAGGTTTGGAAAATTAAATCAAACCTTTACAACAATGCCAAAGAGTCGGGGAAGCGCTTTTCCTTTGTGGCTGTAAGTTCATGGTTAATGGGGAAGGGACTTGAAAGTTCATTGTTGAAAACCATGCCGGTGGAAGTCATACCCAATCCGTTTGACATTCCGGAAAATCCTAAAATAAGAGTTGCAAAAGATAAGGAATCGGAAATCATAGTTTTATTCGGAGCAGCCCGTCTTGATGATCCCATTAAAGGTCTTCCGGTGCTTAAGGAGATGTCAGGAGTCATAGCATCACGTTATCCTGAGACGGCACGGCGTTTGAAAATTGTAACTTTCGGCTCTGTCAAAGATCCGGCAGCACTTGAAGGCTTCTGTCTGCCATTGGAAAATTCCGGAATTCTCAACGCTGAAGAAGTAAGAAAAGCTTATGAAAGAGCCGACATACTTATTTCAGCATCCCATTACGAGACATTACCCGGCACTCTTGTCGAAGCCCAGGCCTATGGTTGCATACCGGTAAGTTTTAATCAGGGAGGACAGTCGGATATCGTCGACCATAAGGTAACAGGATATCTGGCAGAGATTTCCGAAGATTTATCGGTAGCGAGTAAAAATCTGGCAGACGGGGTGGTTTGGGCCATATCTCAACTTGAAGATTCAGAAAATTATCAGAAGATAATTCTTAAGATGAGAGAAAACATAAAAGCTAAATTTTCTTATAATTCCATAGCCCGTCAATATATTGAGTTGATCGATAAATTATTATGTAAGAATGGGGAAAAATCTGATTGAGAAATATCTGCTGATTATTGATATCCTCACGAGATATAAAAGTCTTTCTAAAAAAGATCTTAATAAAATCTGGAGGGAATCGGGCATATCCAACGGAGAGGAACTGCCCGACAGGACATTTTATCATTACAGAAGATCAATAGAAGAAATATTCAATATCAGGATTGAATGTGACAAATCCGGCCGATATTTCATCGATGAAGACGGTTCTTCTTTAAGCAGGTCGATCACCAATACATTGCTTGAGAGCGCAGCTGTCAGCTCGGTCGTGCAAAACACTAATTTCCCGGCCGGAAGAATGGAGATAGAAGATGTCCCGTCAGCACGAGAGTTCCTGCCAATTGTGGTGGAAGGTATCAAGCTATCAAGAAAACTGGAATTCACTTATGCGGGTTTCTCACGGTCACGTTCGGAGACCGGCATTGTTTTCGAGCCTTATTTCCTTAAAAGATATAAGCAAAGGTGGTATATGATAGGGCTCAAGGAAAAGGGTTCTTCAATCCGGACGTATGCCCTCGACAGGGTCACGCAAATGGTGATTACTGATGATAATTTCGACATGCCTGATGCTTCTGCAATAAAAGATCTTTTTTCAAATATTGTAGGTGTCACCACTTCCCAGGCACCTGTGAGAAATGTCATACTCCGGGTGACTCCCACCCAGGCAAAATATTTCAGGGCTTTGCCTCTTCATCCTTCGCAGAAAGAGGAAGTGGGAGATTCCTTTTCTCTTTTCACCTATAAACTCAAATTGAATTACGAACTTGTTCATGAGATTCTCTCATTTGGCGATGCCGTGGCCGTGGAAAGTCCAAAAGAATTAAAGGCAATGGTGGTGACTGAACTGAAACAGACCTTGGCCAAATATGAGAAAACCGAAACAGAGACCCCTCTAAAATGATGAATAATGAATACAAATGAATTTCCCCGGTTATTAGAAAGACATTCCGTCTCGACGAAGGCGAACGTGCTTGAGGCAATGAAAAAAATCAACAGTCTTTCGGGAGAATCGATGACCCTTTTTGCCCTCGATCCTGAAGGGATTTTAAGGGGAACGGTGACTGACGGAGATATTCGTCGTGCCCTGGTTGAAAGAGGTTCGCTCGATCTGACAGTTGAACAGGTGATGCACACGCACTTCCTTGTGGCTCACCCGGGAGATGACCTTTCAGAGATAATGGCTAAGGGGAGGAGGCGGCATATCGACCTTTTGCCTCTTGTTGAAGAGGGGCGTATTGTCGAATTGTTAGACCTTAGAAAGATTAAATCTTTTATACCGGTAGAGGCCGTTCTAATGGCAGGAGGGAGAGGGGAAAGACTGAGACCGTTGACCGACACTATACCGAAACCCCTCCTGAAGGTGGGTGAAAAGCCTATAATAGAATATAACCTGGAGGAACTGGAGGCTTGCGGGGTAAAGAGGATTCATGTCACGGTGAACTATCTGGCTGATATGATAGAGGAATATTTCCGCCACCGGTCAGGAATGGCTAAGATTGAATGTGTGCGGGAGCCTAAAAGACTTGGCACAATCGGGAGTATGGCCTTGATAGATGATTTCCGTTCCGAAGATATCTTGTTGATGAACTCCGATCTTCTTATGGATATTGATTTTCAGGCCATATATCTTGAACACCGTCATAGAGATGCTGATATCACCATGGCGGCTGTCCCTTATAATGTCTCCGTGCCCTTTGCAATAATGAAAATGAAAAATGACTGCGTAGAGACCATTGAGGAGAAACCCACTTACAACTATTTTGCCAACGGAGGTGTTTATATGATAAAGAGGACACTGATAGAACGGATCCCAAGAGAAGAATATATGGATGCTCCAGATTTTATCTCTTCGGTGATTGAGGCCGGAGGTAAGGTTTGCTGTCATCATCTTGAGGGATCCTGGATAGATATCGGTTCTCCTGATGATTATCGTCTTGCATGTGAACTTATGGCAAGACGGAACAAATCGATAATATAATTTTGAGACAGATTTAGTTTTTATAGAAAAGTCGCGAACCGTAAACACAGATCCCTATGGCAGATTCAAATTTTATAGATTATGTAAAGATTTTATGCCGATCCGGAAAAGGAGGAGCAGGCAGCCGTCATTTTCACCGTGCAAAATATTTGCCTAAAGGAGGGCCTGACGGAGGAAACGGAGGTCGCGGAGGTCATATCATCCTCAAAGGCAACAGAAATATGTGGACTCTTTTGCCATTGCGTTACCAAAGGCATATCTTTGCAACCGACGGTCAGCATGGGGGTGAAAACAGGTCGACAGGTAAGGACGGAGAAGACAGAATCATAGAGGTTCCTGTGGGCACTGTAGTATTTGATGCAGATTCCGGAGCTTTTCTTTGCGAAGTCACTGAAGACGGACAGGAGGTAAAACTTTTAAGAGGCGGGAAAGGAGGTCTCGGTAATTGGAATTTTGCCACATCCACCAACCGTGCTCCCCGCTATGCCCAGCCCGGTCAGCCGTCAATAGAGAAGGCTGTGGTCCTTGAATTAAAATTATTAGGAGATGTGGGTCTTGTGGGTTTCCCCAACGCCGGGAAGTCAACCCTTCTTTCCTCAATTTCCGCAGCCAAACCTAAGATAGGAGATTATCCGTTCACGACAATGGAACCCTCACTGGGGATTGTAGACTATCGGGGCGACAAATCCTTTGTCATGGCAGATATCCCGGGCATCATA
>JAFLTN010000083.1 GCA_022510445.1 Muribaculaceae bacterium
GTGATCATATGATTACCCTGCACTTTACCCTGAACATAGCCTGCATTATACTCATTCTGATAAATACTTGCCGAGGGATCCTGGGCGTAGACCGCAAAGGTCCAGTTGTTGTCGATACACTGTGCAAATCCACGGGTAAACTCATTTAATACAAATTCTCGTGGTTCCGTGTTTTTTAATTTTGGTGTGTACATTGCGTTTTGTTTTTAATAATTTTGTTTTGTATATAAAATCAGTTCAGATCTGAATCATCTTCGGGAGCCGACGGTTTTGGCGCATCAGCTTTAGAGGCGTCGGCTGCTGTCTGTGAATCCGGTTTCGGCTGAGATTGAGTAGCCGCAGGAGTTGCCGGTTTCACTTCCTGAGTTGTCTTCGGAGCGGTTGTGAGATCGGGGTCCGTAGCATTCAGGGCAGCTTTTTCAGCCTGCGCAGCCACATCGGCAGCTGTCTTGGCTTCCTGCTCGGCCTGGATGGCCTTCTGTTTAGCCTGCCGGGCTGCCAGTTCGGCCTGTTCTGCCTTTTCCTCGGCATCCTTGGCTTTCTGGGCAAGTGTCAGGGCTACATGTTCTGCCGCCTGTGCCACGGCTTCTGCCGCTTCCTTAGTGTTGGCCACAGAGAGTCCGGGCGCTGAAACCTGTTTAATCTTTATATCGTCATCTTCAACCGGTTCGATCGAGTGTCCGCTGTTGGAGGCAGTTGCAAGAGCAAGTGAAACTGCTGCTCCGCGGCCTGCTGCATTAAGAGCCGGTTTTGAATGATCATTGAGCTCGTCTTTCTTTTTGCCCTCTTCAATATGATCTTTGACGCCTACGATAATCTTGCGGATGATAACGATCACCAGGCTGACGAAAGAGATAATCGTGCAGAGCCAGAATGCAAGATTCGGGTCGGTGGTTGTTGATCTGTGGAATATCTTTACGATAAGGTCAATGAGCGGAGCCGCAACCACGTTACCGATGGAGTCCATCGAGGCAAACCATGCAAGAGTCAAAGTCAGGGCGATACGGCTGGAGGCTGTGGAGAGCTTCTCATAATAGTAAGGCTGGGCGATACCATAGAAGAATGTGGCGATAAATATACCGATACCCACGAGAATCACTTCATTTGTGACGGTCATCAGAAGGAAACCGCCGGCTATAAGAGCCATTACTATGATTGCCACACCTTTCTTCATGATCCTGAGACACCAGTTGAGCAAATAACCGGATATCATTATACCGAAGAACAGGATTGAGGTGAGGTCGCCTGCTGTGGCTGAATTCGTGTATCTGAAGGGCAGGTAAAGGCTGATTGCCGCAATAACGAACGTAATTACAAAATAGAATATGCAATAGCGGATCAACATTCCCATATTCACCTGCTGGGAGAACTTATAATGAACTTTCTGTCCGCCGTTGGCGGCTGTGTCAGTCTTGCGTATCTGATTGGGGTCGGTGATATATTTCTTGAAATGTTTCGCAAAGAAAAGCGGCACTATCGGAAGAAGATAGATGAAGAACGGGAGACGCCATGAGATCTTGGCAAGATAACCGGTTGCGATTGTGCAGAGCATCAGCACGAGGTTCAGGGTTGCGGATGTGTATCCGTATTGTGCCGTTCTTTTCTTACCTCCGAACATATCGGCGATGAAAGCTGAGGCAAGGGGGCTGAGGATACCGGCTGCGATACCGATCAGGAAGCTAAGGATGATCAGGCATATCATGTTCGGCACAAAGAAGAAGAGAATACCGAAGATGCCGTAGAACACACAGGTCCATGTTGTCAGCTTATTATTGTTGAAGCGGGTACCGATCCAACCGCCGAGGAATACAAATGGTATTGCGGCAATATTCGGTCCGATTTCAAGCATTTGAGACTCCAGAGGAGTGGTACCGGGGAAAATTCTTGTAAGGTCTCCCATGATAGGAGATATTGCGAGTCCCGGAATTGACGTACAGATGAAAATCACGTAGAGGTTGAACACCGCCCAGAATGGCAGGTAATTGTCGCCATAGCCTGATTTAATCCCTTTCATAATCTTGCGTTTTAAATGTTTTTCATATTTGTTTTAATTTTCTGCAGGTCATAAAGTCCTTAGAAGGAGAATGACAACTGTGCCTGAACTCTGTTGTCGCATGCGCCACCGATATTCCATGTCCTGCGGTAACCATACAGATATTCAACACCTACCTGCAGGAAAGAGTTCAGATTATAGAAGCAGTTTGCTGCAATATAAACGGCATATTTGTAATTGAGAGATTCATCCTGGGCATTGGCATAATTCCTGACGTTCCACATTCTGGCTTCCGAACCCACTACATTGAACTGCAGACGTGAGGTCGGATTGTAGGAGACACCGAAGTTTAGACCCATCATAGGAGCGGGAACAATTTTTCCGGGGTCATCATCCTTGGGTATGAAGGAATATGGATGGCCGGCAAGATCCTGAATATAGTTGGCGATACCTTTACCGTAGGCGAACTGATAATAGAGAATCCATTGCTTTGAAGGCTGAATGTTTCCGGAAAGCATTGCGCCCCATCCTTCGGAAACATTGTGACTGCCCGTGCGGAGATCCTTATATCTGAATGAACGGAAAATACCCGAGAGACGGATGCGGTTCCACTGTGACCATGAGTATTCCACCCAAAGAGGTATATCGGGAATGAACTGGTCATAGTCCATGGTGCTGACCTTGTCGTTTCTGAATTCCGGATAATCCACACCTCTGTAATATCCCAGGGAGTTATAGTAAGTCGGCATGCTGAGGGCTGCTGCAAAGCGGAATCCGTTATATGATTTTGATGTGTAGGCCACTTCATAGGCAAGAGCAGAAACTTCGCCCGAAGGACCTTCAGGGTCGATTGTCGGAGGCTGGCAGGCATAGTCATCCTGGAAAAGGGTCAGCTTCATACCCGCTGTGATACCTCTCCATGAAACATAGGCTCTTTGAAGCACAATATTAGTATTGATTCCGTTTGTGCCGATTTTGAAATATCCCGACACCTGATTTTTTGTATTTGCAAAACCCACCAGCTGCAGGTCGGCATATCCGTTGATGGCATTTATAAAGAAGTCTCCTTTTTTGCCCGCTACCGGTGGCACAGGAATGGCGTTAGTGGTGAAACTTATGCCTGCGCCTGATTGTTTATAAAGATTGTTGCCGAAATCCCCTCCGACAATCATATTGAGCTGCCCCCCTACCGTAAGGATGAAATTCTGATTATTAGGGTTCGCCACAACATACTTCGGCACCGGAATGGCCTTTGGATCGTGAGGACGTGTCTCATTAAGTATTTTTGCAATCTCCGGAGTTGTCTTCATCAACTGAAGGTGAGATGACAGCTTGTTGGAGAGAGAATCTTTTGACTCCACTGTTTCATTGGCATAAGTTAAACCGGGAATTAAAAGCGAAAGAGCTAAAATTGTTTTTTTCATAACTATTGGTGTTTAGATGGTTATTATTGCGTTTTTTAATTTTATTAACACATTTAGAACATTGAATTGATTCATTTGGTTCACCTCGATATGTTAAGATTTTATCGAATTCGTGTTTTTAATAGTCTTTCGTAATTTTTAACAAAACGCCTTGAACTTTTTCATAAAAAGTTTGTTTAATTGTTGTTAACAATTTAAACACATTTTTGCACTTTCTTTTATCACTATGAAATATGTAGATGCCGGGAACGGCAAAATGCCACTGATTTCACTTATCGCTATTCTTTCCATATCACTGACAGTAAACCTGCCGGGATTGGCTATTTCCCCTATAATGGGAAAACTTGACCAGGTTTTTCACCATGTCACAGAGCTTGAGATTCAGCTTCTGACAGTGTTGCCGAATCTCGTCACAATTCCTTTTATTCTGTGTTCGGGCAAAATCTGCAAGAAAGACAACCAGATGCTTATCCTGGCTGTGGGATTAGGAATCTACACCCTCACCGGAGTGTTATATTTCTTTGCAGACACAATGATAGAACTGATACTTCTGAGCTGCCTGCTCGGAGTTGGATGCGGCCTCGTTATACCTCTGGCAGCCAGTCTGGTGTCTCAATATTTTTCGGGCCAGGCACGCACACGCCAGTTAGGCATGAAATCGAGCATATCAAACTTCACCGTTATTTTTGCCACCCTTTTCGTGGGCTGGATCGCTTCAATAGCATGGCATCTTGCTTTCATAGTCTATATGGTTCCGATCATTCCGCTCTGTCTCATTCCTTTCATGACAGATAAATATATCGGCAAACACAGGTTGCTGACAGCGCCTGCTCCAACAACACAACACGATGATGAAACTGAAGCGGCGCAGACATTTGCATCAAATGCCAAACCGTCGGTGAAAGTCCACACTCTGCCCCCGAAAACTTCAAATGTATGGATCGCCTTTCCGGGCAAGACCGCTATCAGGATGCTCTTCTGCCTGATGGGTTTATATCTTGCAATGACCTATGGCACTGAAGTGGTTTCCTATTATCTTCCATTCGTGATGGAACACTACGACCTCACCACGGGAGACGTAGGTGTCGCCACCGCAATGTTCTTCGCCGCTGCCACTCTTTCGGGATTCCTTCTCACCCACATCATTTCCATATTCAAGAAAAAGACGATGCAATGCGCCATTGTTCTCTGCGTCGTGGGACTCTTCATGATGGGATTTCTCCATGGCTACTGGTCGTATATCCTCGGAGTTTTTATAATGGGATTCGGCTATGGCGTTATCCAGCCTGTGATCTATGACAAGACATCTTATGTGGCTCCGACAGCAGCCCAATCTACGGAATATTTCGCTTATCTTCTCACCTGCAATTATATCGGCATAAGCATCGTTCCCTTCATCGTGGGAGGAGCGAAAAAACTCTTCGGAGCCGAAGCAGACCCTAATTTCTCATTTATATTCAATGGCGGAGTTGTGGCCGTGGTGTTGATCCTTGCAATATGGAAATACCGTTCATTCGTGTTTGAAGCCGATCCTGAATATTACAAACAGTTAAATCCGCCAATCCCGGGGTATGCACCGGCAAGTGAGCAGACCCCGGCTGTATCGCCACAGGTCAAGGCACAGATTTCAGATTTAAAAGAAGAGATCTCCGACCTTAAGGATGAGATCGATACCCTTCGCGAAAACGAAGGCAAAGTAAAGATCGACCCTTCGGAACCGCCTGAATAGTCATTATCCGAATTACGCTATAACGCCTCGGCGCCGGCAAAAATCGTGGAAAAGCCTTTATTTTAAACCGGGCTTTCTATAAAAGAAACGCTTCAGAAACTGAACTGCATCTGAGCCATCAGGCGGTCGGCGCTTCCCGCCGTACCATTGAAATTTTTTCTTTTGCCGTGGAGATACTCGGCACCAATCCGGAAACGCGGGGTAATATCCCAGAACAGATTGGCCACGGCATAAAGACCGTATTTATATTGTGAATCTTTAGGATTCTGTTTGGGATAGTAGGTCTGCTGAGAGAACGCAACGTCAGCATAAAGTGATGGAGTGAAGAAATATTGTGCGCCTACGACTACACCGGCCGACATCGGAGCATAAAGTTTACCGGGGTTATCGGCATCAGGGATAAGATCGAAATCACCGTTGCCAAGATCAGCCGTATAGGATGCGTGGCCTCTTCCCGTTGAGACTATTCCATAGATGGAAAGTGGTGCAACAGGGTTTATTACCGTGGAGAGCTGAAGCCCCCAACCTATCACGTTATAATTCCTCGCTTTGAGCAAATCCCGGTAGCTGAGCGTTCTCAACAATCCTGACAGACGGAGATGGCTGTTGCCGTCATTCCATTTAAACTGTCCGAAAGCGGCCACATCCGGTATATAAGCATTACAGGCCCTGGTGTTTACTTCGTCGGCTGAAAGGGATTGCGAAGGGAATTCAAGAGAACCGGCCACAGTCCATTTATTTTTAAATGTGTGAAGATATCTCACAAGAACGCTTTTTTTGGAATTAATTCCGTTTGGTCCCGCTCCGTCAACGGTCTCCGGCTCAGCCTGGGTGTCTTCAAAAGTTGTGGTGGTATATCCGGCTGTCCAGTCCCCTACCGAGAGATAAGCTTTTTTAATCCTGAATCCCCTGTCTTTATATCCTCCGAAATCTGCCTGGAAATAGACCATGAAATTTCCGAATCGGGAGTTGTTGCCCAGAAGGGTAAAGAATAGTCCGGTACCGGAAGGGGAAGCGGCCAGGTTCCTCATCTGTGTGGGATCTTTTGAGATCGGGATATCATATGGAACGAAACTTGAGGAAGGGAGAGCACCGTTCCAATCGAAATAACCCTTTATCTTCATTTGCCCTCCTACTCCAAGGGCAAGGTCGCCGTTTTTACTCAGAAACATGAAATAAGGTGCCTTTGGATCCTGGGCGTGACGGAACTGGTCGTAATAGAAAATATTCAGAAGCCGGCTGAGTGAATCCCGGTTTTCCGTGCCTCCTGCTCCTATCAGATGAGTATTGTTCTTTACATTTTCTATACGTTTTTTTATGGATCTTGCATCCTTTAAGGTCGTATCGCCGGCCTCAGAGGCCTCGACAGATACCGGAGAGGCTGAAAATGCAGATAAAAACAAGAAGATTCCTACAGATTTTTTCATTGATAAAAGATTGTTACAATTTCTATTGCTCCGCAAATATAAAGCTTCATTTCAGATTTTCAAAATGTGGCAGGGATTATATAAATTTGCATATATTACTAAAATTGACAATCAGTAATTTTTATTATACCATGACACCCATTTTAAATATGCTTGCCGATGCAGACAAGCCGGCAATCAATCCGGTGGCAATAGCCGAACAGGCCACGCAGCAATATTCGGGGCTGGCCCGGTTCCTGATAAAGATTGTCCGCGATATATTACACGCATTCCATCTTGAACATCATGACACGCTGTTCATTGCGGTTTATGCGATTCTGGTTTTCATTATTTCTTTCGGCTTGGGCTATCTCCTGCAGTGGATAACTGTAAAAGGTAGCCGGGCTCTTGCAAGGAGACTGAAAAACATGATTTATATCAATCTCCTTGATGAAAGATTCTTTACCAGGATCTGCCGCATAATTCCCGCGATTCTTTTTGTGATACTGATTCAATACACCCTCACATCACATGCACTCCTTGCAATGTGGCTCACAAGACTCACCTGGATTTACATAATTTTCCTTCTTGCGATAGCTTTGGGCACTTTGGTGAATGTCATCTGGGATTATTTCGACAGCAGGGAAAATAAAAGGAAATTGCCGTTAAGAGGGATTGCTTCTCTTATTAAAGGTATCATCTGGATAATAGCGGTGATAGTGATAGTGGCCATTCTCGTAAACAAATCACCCGGCACCCTGCTGGCAGGAGTAGGAGCTTTTGCCGCGGTGCTGATGCTTGTTTTCAAGGATTCGATCATGGGAGTCGTGGCCGGTGTGCAGCTTTCAGAAAACGACTCACTGCATGAGGGTGACTGGATCGCTGCCGGAAATGCAAACGGCATTGTAGAGGAAGTGACCCTGACACAGGTCAAGATTCAAAACTGGGATAAGACTGTCACTACCCTGCCTCCGTATAGCCTTGTCAGCAACGGTTTTCAGAATTACAGGAACATGGAGAACAGCAACACACGTCTTGTGCAGCGTTGCTATCTGATAGATGCCGACAGTGTCGTGGAAACTGATGAACAGATGCTCGACGAGCTTGCAAAAATACCTCTCCTCACCGACTGGATCACAAAGAAAAGAGCCCAGCAGGCTGCCGGGAAAGTGGAAAATGTGCTTAACAGCGAAGGTCTCGTCGACGGGACCATAGAAACGAATCTCGGTGTTTTCCGTGCTTATCTGCAGTTGTATCTTCTAAAGAACCCTCATGTGGCTCCGATGACTGATGATGGTTTCACCTACACTTTTGTCACGACATTGCCACAGACGACAGCCGGCATTCCGCTTCAGCTTTATTTCTTTACAAGCACATCTCACTGGGTTGCCTATGAGGGGATAATGGCTTCAATCTATGAGCATATTGCAGTGATGCTGAAAAAATTCAAGCTTTATACTTTCGAATATCCCACAGGACGCGACACTCTTCTCGACGGAGTGCTGGGAGCCGGAAAGACTTCCCCGCAAGCTATTTTCGGGCTGCCGGAAGGAATGTTAAATCCTCCTGCCAATTGATTCCTAAAATCTTACCTGCCCGGCACACCGAAGACTATTGTCAAACCGTGCAATGATTCGGATTCCGTTAACTCGGCTTCAATCTCGAACCGGATGAATCTGTGACAGCCCGACAGCCATGTCGCCACACTTCCGTTTCGTCTTCTCGATATTTCATGCCAGTGGTTCATATCCCGGCTGCCAAATACGGCCATCTTGATTTTAACCGGATCAAAATTCCCGCGAAGAAAGGCTTTGAAAAAGAATTTGAACTCCCCTCCCCCGTCGGCCTTGACAGGACGTGTGGTGATAAAAGCTTTTTCGTTATTTCCGGTCAGGATCACCTCTTTTCCGGCAGCAGTTAAAGCCCCGGAAGAGACGGATCTGACTGTTGACCCTTCAATAGTCACTGTCTCCCCATCTGCGGTCAGGAACCTTATCCCCCGGGGGAGTATTTTTAAAGATTCCGCATCTTTAAGGATATAGGAGGCAATGAGCCCGGCATCGGTGAAAAGTCCGGTTTTATCCTGTTTGTAAAGATAGACTCCGGTTTCTGAAAAAATATAAATTGTCGGATAAACGGTCGCCGCCAGTGCAGACGACCGGAAAGCCCGGCACACGGCTATTATCCGGCCACATTCAGCATCATGCAACATGGAGTCTTTAAATAACGGCGGATCGGTTTTCTCACTTAACCATAAAAATCCCGGCCTGTTTCGGACCACTGATCCTGCTGCCCGGGCATCGGTCTCTTCCGCTTCAGCTGCTGAATGGAATCCGCTGAAATAATAAGACCCGGAAAGAGAGGGATGCCGCTTCAGAGCCAGCTTCTTTCTGATGCCGGTGATGGAATCGAACTGATATTCTTCTGCGTCAGGATCGGAATTAAAAATCCAGCGGGGATTCAGGTCGGTTGTGGTATATGGCACACATTCCCTCAAGCCGGCGAATTTCGGGTATTCCATCCGGGGTGACCAAAGAAGAACCCTCCCCTTAAAAGGATAAGCGCCTCCTGCCGATTTCAGGGCTTTCTGGCAATAAGACGGGGTAAAGCTGTCGTTGCCAAAGATGTGTCCGGAACCGGTGTTGAAATCTGTTTCCAAGAAATCATCATCCTCTTTCAGCTTGTGGAAGGGGATAGAGGAGATCAGGAAAAACTTCTCTAACGAAGTTATCTCCTCTCCTTGCCCGGAGGGTTTCCATGCAAGCGGGAAGGTTTCCTGACTGACAATCCGCTCTGTGGCCTCACCCGTCAGCTGATCCAGGGAGTGGCAGAAACAGGAGCTCGTTATCCTGCTGTAAGCTGTAAAATTTTTTGTCGGGTCATAAAGTTTCAGGGGATGGCTCACAAATAAGTCAAGCGAACTTATCTTGGAGGCAAACTCTCTGAGTGATTCCGGAAGCTTTATTCTATAACAAAGCTTGCAGACGGCCGCCACCACTCGTATATCCATTTCTTCCGTATCCGCCACAGCCGATGGAGCTGCCACTAAAGGGGGCTCACTGTTCGGTATAAGAAGGACGGGGACGGAGGGCGCAACAGTCGATCCGTCGTTCAGCCTCCAGGCGGCAAGCGCAAGAAACGGTTTCACAAAGCGCCCGGTAATCTCTGAATCCTCCATGAATTCATTAAGGACCTCCCGGGCCTTTTCTCCCCAGCTTTTCAGAGAGGGGGATGAATTGGTTACGGTTTTTGACGGGTAGGAATCTGATATTATGTGCCATCCGGGAAGTGTAGACCTTATAAGGGTATATTGGATTTGTGGCGGGGGTGGCAACTCCGCACTGAATTCGGGCAGATAGCCGGGATCCTTCATAAAAGGATCATCGGGACTCACAGATGAGCCGGAAGCACAAGACAGTGTGACACCGGAAAAAGATTCGATCTCCCCGTCTTTACAGGAGAAATCGGAACAACTGCTTTTACTTCTGAAAGGGATATTAAGGAACTTTTGCGTCATAAAAAACGATTTTCCCGGCAAAGTTAGCATTGCGGGAAAATCGTTGCCCTTATTCTGAAATTTCTTTTCTTTCTCTTATCAATCCGGCATTTTCAGTAGGATTCCTCTGCTGTGGGGAACCCTCCGCTCTTCACGTCTCTGATATAATTCTGAACAGCGTCGGTCATTACTCCGGCCAGATTTGCATATCTTCTGAGAAATCGTGGAGAAAATCCTTTATTTATGCCTAACATGTCGTGCATCACGAGCACCTGTCCGTCGACCCCTCCTCCGGCCCCGATACCGATTATCGGGATTGTAAGCTCCTCAGCCACTTTGGCGGCAAGCTTGGCCGGCACTTTTTCAATTACAATGGCAAAACAGCCAATTTCCTCGAGCAGGCGTGCGTCATCAATAAGTTTCTTTGCTTCAGCCTCCTCCTTGGCCCTGACATTATAGGTGCCGAATTTATTTATGCTCTGGGGAGTCAGCCCAAGATGACCCATCACCGGGATTCCCGCAGACAAAATTCGTTCTACCGACTCACGGATTTCGGCTCCGCCCTCCATCTTGACAGCCTCCGCATGGCTCTCTTTCATAATCCTGATGGCAGACGCAAGCGCCTCTTTTGAATTTCCCTGATATGATCCGAAGGGAAGATCTACAACCACCAGCGCTCTTTTCACAGCTTTCATTACCGATTTGGCATGATAGATCATCTGATCCAGAGTGATAGGAAGGGTCGTGACATTTCCTGCCATTACGTTTGATGCGGAATCGCCCACAAGTATGACGTCCATTCCGGCTTCATCGATTATCCTTGCCGATGAAAAATCATAGGCGGTCAGCATCGAAATCTTCTCTCCCCGATGTTTCATCTCTGTGAGCCGGTGTGTCGTCACTTTCCGTGAATTGTCAACAGTATTGGTAGACATTTTACTTTTTTGAATGGATTAAGTCTAAAGTTATGGCAAAGTTAAATAATTTTTAACTACTTTTGCATAAGACCCAGTTTAATATAACCAAACCGAGCGTTAGGATATGAAAAATGTAATCTATTTGTTTTCATTAATGATTTTGATGATGTCTTGCTCCGGGAAGCATACGTATGTCAAGGATACAGGCGCCGTTTTCGGATACACGGCCTCAAATGTTAAAAATGTAACTGAGACAGTTAAGACCCCCATTCCGACAACTGTTCTTCCCACGGGCCAAAAAAATTTCATACCGTCGGCCACCGCGTTCAGAATGACCGGGGACTATTCCGATAATGTGGCAATCACAATAGGGCCCGACGGGAATCTTACCTATTTCCCGGCTCCTTCCGACATCACAGCCGACTC
>JAFLTN010000084.1 GCA_022510445.1 Muribaculaceae bacterium
GAAGTCAATTCTCTAAAGGCATTCTCCGGAAGACCCGTACCGGTGGTTAGGTTTGTTTCGTTCATTATTGTCAAGGTTAGATAGTTATAGCAGACTTTCTGTTATCTATAGAATAAGATTGATATTTGCGAAGTTAATAAAACTAAGATAAATGGTAAAATTTTCATTAAATTTGTGGAATAATACAAATTAAAATTAAGATGAACGAGAATTTAGCAATAATGCGGAGAGCCAAGCAACAGCTTGATGGCAAATGGGTTAATGCTGCCATTGATGCCTTAATCTATTTAGCGCTTTGTAGTTTAGCAGGGAGCACCTCAATATTGGAATTTGTGGTTTACGGACCATTGACATTCGGATTCTATCTCTTCATAGGCTGTCTTGTAGATACGAATGTAAATAATTTCAATCTGCTTTTCAAAGGATTCGAAAGATTTGTTGACACATTTGTGGCCGGCCTTTTAATTTCACTTGCTACAGGTCTGGGACTGATTCTTCTTATTGTACCCGGTATCATTGTGAGTTGCGGATTTGCAATGACATTCTTTATAATGATGGACGACCCCAATATCTCGGGTATAGATGCAATGTCGGAGAGCTGGAATATGATGCGCGGGCATAAATGGGATCTGTTCTGTCTTTGGTTCAGATTTATCGGATGGATTCTTCTTTCGATTATAACCTGCGGCATCGGATTTATTTTCCTACAGCCTTATATAACAGTGGCCCAAATGAACTTCTATCGTAAACTAAAATACGGTACTTTCTAAAAAAGAGATTAACTTGTATGGTAATATATTGCAACTATAGGACAGCGTGAAGGGCTTATCTATTGAGAACTCCATCATAAGTGAAGCCAAGCGAAACTTAATGGTGTGAAGACAGCTCTCAATTGTTGCTCGAAGAGCATCTCTATAATCTCATTCACCGGATATTTCCGGTGTCTCCAAAATAAAGGGAAGTTGATTCCCTTTATTTTTTGACTCTTTAACAAAATTTTTTCTTAATTAAAGATGTTATAAAACATAATTTTATAAATCCTTCCTAATTTTGCACCAGAAAAAATTCCACTATGAAATTTAAAGCATTATTTATATCAGCTACAATTCTTTTTCCGGGACTTTTATTTGCAAAAGGAAATATAACGGGTAAAGTTGTCAATAAATCAACCGGAGAACCCATGGACTTTGTCACCATACAGCTTATGGATTCAAACGGCAAACCTTTACCTATCGGAACATCAACTGACGAAAACGGTGAGTTTATAATAACCAATGTAAAAGATGGAAAATATATCGTAAAAGTCAGCAACATCGGGAGTGTAGACCAAGAAAGGCCCGTCGAGATTGCCGGGAATAATGCTGAAATCGGTAACATAATATTGGTTGACGATGCAAAACTGCTGCAAGAAGTAGTTGTGGAAGGGATCCGCAGCCAGATGCGTTTTGAATTAGACCGCAAAGTGTTCAGTGTTGACGCAAGTGTGACAGCAGCAGGCACATCGGCCTCAGAACTTCTCGAGTCTATTCCTTCTGTGGAAGTTGATCAGGATGGAGAGGTTTCTCTGCGTGGCAATTCTTCTGTAACTATTTGGATAAATGGGAAAGAATCAGGTCTGACCGCTGACAACAGAGCCCAGATACTTGAACAGATTCCGGCAGAAACTATCGACAGGATTGAAGTAATCACCAATCCGTCGGCAAAATATAGTCCGGAAGGAACGGCCGGTATCATTAATATCATCTTGAAAAAAGACCGTAGGGCCGGATATTATGGCAGTGCTGAAATTAGTGCAGATTCAAGAGGCGGAGGAAATGCCGGAGTCAATATAAATTATAGCAGCGGAAAATTTGATGCCTTTGCAGGTTTAGGGTTCCGTATGAGAAGAAATAAGGGTGGTTCCAGAATGAAGCGTGAATTTTCCGACGGCACATATACAAATTCAGAGGGAGAAAGTCCTAACCGGGGAAACAATGTTTTCTTCCGTCTCGGAGGAACCTATCATATGACGGATAAGGATGATATCAGTCTGAACGGATTCGGAATGTTCGGTCATAATAAAAGTCATTCCACAACCGATTATGTCTCCAATGTGCCCGGTAACTGGCTGACCAATCATAATTATTCGCGCCGTCGCGGCGACATGCGCGGAATGCATGCAGAATTAGGATACACACACAAATGGACCGACACTCATTTAATCGATATAACGGGATCATTTAATCATTGGGGAGGTCCTAACTGGAATTCTTATGAACAAGACATGTTATATCCCGACAATGAAAAAGATCTTCTTTATCAGGAACAAACCATGGATATGGGTTCCAAATCTTGGGAAGTGAAAGCGGATTATACTAACCAGCTTACTCCCTGGCTGAAATTAGAGACCGGGTATAACGGAAACTTCAGTAAAGAGGATACTCCGACAGATACCTATACGGGTACAACACCGGATGATATTATACAAGACACCAAACTTTATAACCGGTTCATTTATAAGAATAACATAAATGCTCTTTATGCCACATTAGGTGGAACTGTAAAAAAATTCAGTTTCTCCGCAGGGCTTCGGGCCGAACAATGGAACATTCGCACCCGTTCTTTGGCTTATGGAGTAACCGAGTCAATGGTGCCTGAATTTAAGAAGAACAATTTTGCATTGTTCCCTTCTGCATTTCTTTCATTGTCCCTGCCATATGACAATGAAATGCAAATCAACTACACAAGAAGATTAAGGAGACCGTGGGGCGGTCAATTGAACTCTTTTCATGACATTTCTGATCCTACAAATATTTCATATGGAAATCCTGAATTGCAGCCCCAATATTCTAATTCTTTCGAATTGAATTATCTTAAGACCTGGACCTGGCATATGATCAGCGTATCCGCTTATCTGCGCACCACTTCCGACATGATGAACAGAATCAGCTTTCTTGACGGTGATGTGATGTATTCCACATGGGCGAATGTTGCCGACGAAACCAATTCAGGATGTGAAATAGTATTAAAGGATAATTTTTTCAAAATTATAGATCTCACCACCACAGTAAATCTATATAATAACCATATAAGTGCATGGAAATATAATTTCTTGGCCGATAGCGGGAATATAGTGCCCTTATCAGGAGATAAACAGGATAGTTTCGCATGGAGCATCAGGGCGATGGCCGGTTTTAAACTTCCCTGGTCACTCTCATTACAGGCAACCGGCAACTATAATTCAAAAATGTTATCGGCCCAGGGATCCCGTCAGGGAGGTTGGAGCGTAGATCTTGGTGTAAGGAAGAATTTCGGCAACTGGTCTGTTGCTCTAAATTGCCGGGACTTGTTTGATTCCAGAAGATTTAAGAGCACAACAACCGGGCCTGACTATACCCAGTTTAATGAAAGATGGAGAGGGGGAAGGACACTCCGCCTAACCATAAAATATTCTTTCGGCAATATGAAGCAAAAACAAAACAAAAATACTGAAGGTGAACCGTCAGACGCCAGCGGTTATGGCGACATGGATATGTAAACAATGAATTTTCTTTTCGAACTTTAGGCTGAATAAAAATGTTTTAATATAAAAATTTAAAACATAAACAAAGTCAAAAATATGAAAAGGGAAGTTTTTATTAAGGCAGTTGCCGATCTTGTGCAGGAATATATTGATAATTTCGACCGTTTTGACTCAAATCCACAGATAAGAGTAAATCCGGAGTTATTATATGTTGAAGCTGTTGACGGAAGCGCTATGCTTGAAGGAATCGGAGATTCTGAAGAAGCCATAGAAGACGCAGCCTACGCACATGGCGATGAAACTATGAGTGCGACTGATTATCAGGCAAAAGAAAATCCCGATTTTTATCCTATAAAAGAATTGCTCAAACCGACGGGTGAAAGAACCTCTGTGCCGGATGTCAAGGCCATTGAAAAGATTGCTGATAATTATATTTTTGAATAAGAAATTAATATCCTTAAACAATAAGCCCCGGCGAATATAACCGGGGCTTATTGTTTACAGTAATCATTATTTCTTTTACAAAGGAGTCTTAAACAGTCGGAAGACCGGCCGCGATCCAACCTTCAATTCCTCCCTGAAGATCTATCACATCATAACCGATGCCGGAAAGAATATCGGCTGCCTGCCCGGCTCTTTTACCTGACTTGCAATAGACTGCAATTATCTTATCTTTGGGAAGTATCTCTTTCGCTGATTCAACAAAACTGGGTTGTGTCACATCGAGATTATGTGCGTTTTCAATATGACCGGCATTAAATTCTTCGGTCGTTCTCACATCCAGAAGATAGACATCCGGAGATTTAATCTCATCTCTAAACTTATCAGGCTCCAAAATTTTATACGAGGCCTTTGTTTTAATATCCGTTGTTTCCATAATAAAATTATTTAATTAATTGTATTTTAATCTTTTTATATATTCAACAACGAGCATCGACATAGGTTCATTAAGACATTATTAATCAAACCTCACTGCCTAATCAAAGCAGAAAGGATGCATCATTATTTTTGATGCATCCCTCTATCAAAAGGAATTACAGGAATTCCCGATTGTGCTTAAAGTTACTTTATCAATTTTCGTTAAGAATATATAAGAACGGTAAAGAATCTTTGTCACTCTGGCTAGTATAAGCTGCAAAGTTTGTATACCCGCTGGAGAAATAAATAGTCCTTACATTACCCTCACCACGATCATTGACAATTGTCCATGACCCGTTATCGTTGAGTTCAGCAGAGAAAAGGAATCCTTCAACAATCGAACCGTCTTCCTTCAAATCGGGAGCATCTGCCTTCACATTGAAGCTGGAATACGTCCCCTGAAGATATAAAAACCTGTTGTTAGAGTCTCTGATGACAAAATAACCTTCGGGCACAGAAACCATATTTCCGTTCACTTCAAATTCAGACATAAATCTGAATCCATTATTTTCATTAGCCATTTCGATTTGATTGCCGGAAATACTGATTCCGGTAGTAAGCAGATAACCGTAACCGTTGGAAGCCGGAACGGGGTTAGCACAATAATCGCCTGAAACCAACAGATAAGTCCTGTTAAGTTCTATCTGAGCTTCATTAAACAGAGAATAGATGGTCTTACCTAAATATTTACCGAAAAGCCATTTACCGTCGGTTTTTGCAAATGAAGCCTTAACATTTTCAAGACCATTGTTGTTAATCGACCAATCGGTGCCATCATAGACAAACAGGTCGCAACTTGATGAGTTTTCTTTCAGATTGTAAGCCACATAAATTTCGTCGTCTGCCAATGCATAAGGATAAGACTTCTTGAGATATAACGGAATATAAATATCAGCTGAAGAAAGATCATTATCTGAGAATCCCATCTCTTCATAGTCGGAAGGATTCAAAACAGCCACATCTTCAGCCTTTACCCAGGCACTCCCTGTAAAAATGTAAGCTTCATTAACATTAATAGCCGATGGAGTTAGAAGAGCCGCTCTTGTATTCGCTTTCAATGCTGCCGCTTCAGCCTCATTATTAACCGGGACAACGCCAGTGACAACTATATTGAAATATTTTGTAGTTGAACCGTTAATTGCTATAAAATAACCGTAAAGAATATAGGAAGCCCCATCTTCAAGCTGAGCCTTCAATTCGTCGGAAGCATAATATAGACTGCCCTGTGCCGCAGCTCCCGGTATCACTACATTATAATAATTCCCGGATATACTCATCTGTCCTTGTATGGCAACATAAGTGGCCAGCATGTCTGAAGTGCCTGCACATGCCTCATCAACCATTTCTGCCGTATAGATGGTCGGGTAAGGATAGCCGTAAGATGCAGATGCAACTACATCCAATGTAGCGGATGATGACAACTGAAGGCCCTTGTTGTAGGCACTAACCTCTCCGGAAACATTTACGATTGTTCCCATAGGATATTTTGTCAGATCGATGTTCTGATCATAATATAAGATCGAACCTCCGTTATCTGTCAGAATAAGTCCACGCGTGCACTGAGCGCTTACCACTGCGGTGGCAGTAAGGTTATCTCCTACAGCGAGCCCCTTGATATTATCTGTGAGTGACACATTACCCGAGACTTCACCTCCGGCCGGTCCGACATCAGTGAGAAGAATGTTGAAATATTTTGTTGATGAACCGTTAACTGCCACGAAGTATCCGTAGAAAGTATATGATTCACCGTTTACGAGTTTGGATTTAATGTCATCGGTAGCATAATAAACGCTACCCTGGGCAGATGCACCTTCGATCACTACATTTAAATAGTTTCCGGAAATGCTCATATCACCTTGAATTGCAACATAAGCTGCCTGGAAATCTCCGGTGACGCCACAAGCCTCATCAACCATTTCCGGAGTATACACAACCGGAGTCGGGTAAATATATTCTTCTTCGCCCACCACCTGTATTGAAGCTGCGTTAGTAAGCTGCAGTCCGTGGTTATAAGCTGAAACTGAACCGGAAACCTTGACAATTGACCCCACGGGGAAAGCATTTAAATCAATCCCTGTGTTGTAATATAAGATAGATCCTCCCTTGTCAGTAAGAATCAGACCCCTCTGACATTGAGCTGTCACCACAGCAACTGCGGATAAATTGTCACCTACACCAAGATTCCTGATGTTGTCAGTGACCTCAACTTCACCGGTGTCGCCGAAATAAGGTTCCTCATTAGAAACAGCATATGAAACGATAGCATAATCGCCCTCTTCTGCTTCGGGATATTGGGCTTTCAAAATATTCGGCAAATAGTTTGAAGCCTGATGGGAAGGAGTAAAAGAGGGGATAAAGTCTGACTGACTTCCCCAAACATTCTGATAGTCGGCGGTTGTCAAAGTCAATGTTGATGCCGATGAGACTGCGGCAATCTCCTTTGGAACAGTGCTACACTGTCTGAAAGAGATTTCTGCTGTCGATCCGTTTGAATAGATAAAATAATTTGACTTAGTATCGTCGAGAAGATATGGAATAGCGATCTGAGCCGGATAAGGACTTGACTGGTCGAAATAATGATTCGATACAATGGCCTGGGCTGCCGCTTTCTCCTCATCGGTTACAGCTACATTAGCAATTGCTTTCCCGATCTTTTCATAATCGGAATTTGAGAGAGTATAGTCAAAATTTATCTTTTCGCTATAATCGGTTTCACTTTCGAACCCGTCGAGTCGGTCATTCCAGGAATTTTCACTACAAGCAACGATGCCTGTCGCTGCCAGAATGAAAGCTGACGAATATATTAATTGTTTTTTCATAATTATCATGGTTTAATGGAACTACTTAGAAATTCACTTTGAGACGTAAAGAGAAAGTTCTGCCGAATGAATAGAAAACTCTATAGGCATTCTTCCATGTTCCGGGAGTGCTGTAATTAGTGGTTGCATCCTTTACATAATTATAATCGAAAAGATTGTAAACGTTTCCGTAAAGAGTTGCGTTCAAACCACCGATCTTGAAGCTATAGCTGGCATTGAGGTCGAATTCATTTCCCCAAGGAATTTCCCAGGGAGACTGAACATCAAGAGTGGCACCGGCCACAAGTGCACCTGTCACAGAATAATCAGAATAATTCCTTGCGTTAACAGTCCAGTCGCCGCCGATTCTAAATCCTTTGAAAGGGCGGAACTGAACACCTATAGCGCCTGTGGTCTGTGCCGAACCGCCAATCCTGATACCTTTTTGGTTCACCTTTGCCCAGGCATGGTCTGCAGCCTTAATGCCGGATGCAAGCTCACCGCTTGAAGTGTTTGCTATCGGCTGACCCAGGCTGTTATAGAAATAACCTATCGGATTATTATCCCATTGCCAGTCACCCCATGAGAACATACCTGTCAATTCCATCCAGGAGGTGGGAAGATATGTGAAATTGAATTCCACTCCCCAGTGCTGAGCTCTTACATTTTCAAGATTGAGAGTGTAACGTTCACCATAATTTAGACTGCTTTGATCATTAAAATTACCCCATCTTACTGTTTCATTATCCGATTTATCCATCCATAATGTATAATAACCATTTAATGTCATGGTAAATTTAGGTGAATGGTAAGAATAACCGGCCTCTACCGATCCAATCTTTTCATTTCTTCTGTCAGGATTCAGTTCATTAGAAGTTGCTGCCTGATAAAAAAGTCCGTATGAGAAAAACGGTGCTTTAGAAATATAACCGCCATTAACGAAAATGTTGTTGTTTCTGTCGATGTTCCAGTTCACTCCGCCTTTGATGGTTCCTCCAATAGTAGTGACTTTCTTAGACCATGCATGTTCTGCATCGTAATAGAACATATCTTTTCTCTGTTGTGTCGTGGCATTCAAAGATCCGGCCACAATAGTAGTGACACGACCGTCAAGGAATTTCCATTCACCCTGTCCATAGATACCTTCCTGATTATTAAAACCGTCATAGTTACGATATACGATATCTCCTACACCAAGTTTCTCATAAACCCAATTCGGGTCGGCAGCGGCTGCATTGTTTGCAGCACTAACACTGCTCCTGCTTGAATCATCGATAAAGTATTTACCGCCATAAAGGTCTACAAGCCTGTTGACATGATGGCCGATATAATATCTCACATCGATACCGGCTGTAAGAATGAATTTATTAGGAATAATTTCGTTCTTATATGTAGAAATAAGTCCATACCATTCGTGACTGTTGTCGCTTGTAGACATTGCCATATTGGAACCGGTTGTTGAGGCGGCATTCATGTCCTGGATTGCGCCATAGTCGAAAGTACCGTCAGGACGCCTGATACTCATTTCCGGGTCAGCATCTGAATACCATTTAAGAATACCATTGGATGCTCCATTCCAAGAACTTCTCCATGAACCGGTTCTACCCTGGCCCGAGTATCCTCCTCCACTTGCCAGCGAAACATAAAGAGCTGATGACAGGGATGAATATTCATTTATCTGCCAGATATGATTTAAAGAGATTATGGGTTTGTGATAAAAATTTTTGTCAGAACTTCTTTCCTGACCTGCATAGTCGAAACCGTAATTAGGGTTATATCTATATTGGCTTTTGCCATCCATAAATTGTTTCACATCCTGCCAGTCTTCAATTGTCAGACCAGTGGAAGGTGCTCTTTTGAAATGCCATTGAGGGGAACCGAAAGCTGTTAGGGAGAGCTGGTTATTGTCGCCTATTTTCTTCGATATATTAACAAAATAATTCCAGGCCTGATATTTTGTTCCCTGAATGTAACCGTTAGCCCATTTACGGCTTCCAAGCACAGTAATTGCCCAACCGTTGCTCATTAGTCCGGTTGAAAGATTGAACCCTATGTCGTTGAGGCCGTCATTTCCGGTTCCATACCAGATTGAACCGCCTTTTTTTGCATCGAGACCTTTTGTGGTTATGGAGATTGTGCCGCCAATAGAGGGAGAAGAAATTATGGCAGCTCCGAGTCCTCTTTGAGTCTGCATATTGGAAGTTACGTTGGACAGACCGCCGAAGTTCGACCAATAAATACCACCCCACTCCATATCGTTCATTGGGATACCGTTAACAAGGATGGCAACATTTGGAGATTTGAATCCTCTCATATTGATCTTAGCATCGCCGTAACCTCCCCCTTCAGGGGTTGCCCATACGCCAGGAGTTGTTTTCAAAACTTCCGGCAACTCTTTGTTTCCGAGTTTAGCTTCAATTTCACCGGCAGTGATTTCCGAAATAGCTATAGGAGTCTCACGCGTTTTGGCAACTGAAGATGTAACGACAACGTCCTGCAACATTTTGGAGTCGGGTTCCAGTTTAATAATACCCATCTCACTTTCAGCTTTTTGGGTCACGGTTTTATAACCGATATAGCTGATTTGGATCTCTTTGGTTGATTTTGGCACTTTTAATGCAAAATACCCGTCAATATCTGTAGGTACTGCAATATTTGTTCCTTTCGCCTGAACTGTAGCACCAACTACCGGTTCTCCCAGTTCATCAATAACAGAACCCCGGCAAGTCATGGTATTCGGCTGGGCATAAATCCAGGAAACCATACTTATTAAAGCCAAGGTTAAGACAATCAGTCTCTTCATAAGCTGGTAATTTAAAATTAGTATAGTTTGGTTATTGTTTAGTGGAAATATAAGACAAATGTGTTTTCATGGGTATCGCAAAGTTAAATCAATTTTAACAATGAGGCAAAGAGATGGCTATTTTTAACAAATTATTATTAAAAAACATTAAAGAAGAAATTTCTTTGTGATATGGAGGAAAAATGATTAAATTCGCACTTCAACTAATTACATAACATTATGGAAATAGAAGGTAAGATTATAAACTTTCTTGGAGAACAAAGCGGAACCTCTAAGGCAGGTAATCTATGGAAAAAGAAAGAGTACGTTCTTGAAACTTTCGGGAATTATCCCCGAAAAGTAAAGTTTCATATTTTCGGCGACAGAGCTGATACTATATTACTTGAACCCGGAAGAGACTATGTTTTGTCTTTCGACCTTGAAAGCCGGGAATTCAACGGCAGATGGTACACCGATGTCAGCGTTTATGGAGCAAGGGATTATGTGGCCAACCAACAGCAATCTTTTGGAAATCCACAAGGGGGAAATTTTAATAATCAGGGATATCAGGCTCCTCAAGGTGGCAATATGCAGTTCGGCGGTCAACAAGGATCCGGTTTTCAGGTTAATAATGACCAATTTACCGCTAATGCCGGCGAAAGTGACGAAGATCTACCTTTCTAATAGAATTAAAATAATAAAAACGGCCTTGGAAACATCGGTTTTCAAGGCCATTTTTTTATTTACATATGAATAATTTTCCGTTATGGATGTAAATTCCGGAAGAGGGTGATTTTATCTTCCGTCCCGATAAATCATACCAGGAATCCCGGTCATAAAATTGGTCGACATCTGGACTATGGATTCCGTTCTGATTACCTTCGACAAAACTACAAAGAGTTTTTAAAGCGGGAGTGGCGTTACCTGTACGGCTGTCAAAAAGAGGTGCATTATACCAACCGGATAGTTGGGTTCCCTTTGCATTATATTCAAGCCACCACCAGAAAATACCTGTGACTTTTTCATGGG
>JAFLTN010000085.1 GCA_022510445.1 Muribaculaceae bacterium
TGTACCTACGATTTTGGATTTGAAATCAGCCATGGAAGAGGCTCCGGTCCATTTTTTTGATGACTTGGTATTTTTTGAAGATGAAGTTTTTCTTGAAGACTTCTTGCTTTTTGAAGAAGTTCTTGTATCAGAGTTAGAGGAACCTTCGTAGGCAAGGAGTTCTGTGCTCCAAGTTTCGGCTGAAAGGCTCAGGCAAGGTAGCAGAGCCAAAACAAAGATGATAAATTTTTTCATAATGAGATTTTTTTGTCCTCCCTTTGTGGAAAGTGGGTTAATTTAATTGTCAACGAATCCCGTGAGGATGCTGACTGAAAAATATCGGTGGACAAAATTAGAGATAAAACAATGAAAATGGTGTGTTCATTTTGTTCAGTTTCATTGTTTGATCCCTTAGTGATTTTAAGGTAAGGAGGCAATAATGGTTAAGCTTCTAACGGTAAAATGATTGACTGATTCTTACTTGATTACCAACTGCTTCGAATTGGTAATCATACTTGCTTATGTAATAATTATTGCTCGACTTCTGCTCCGCTATTTTCTTTAGTTCTTTTACAAACTGATCTTTTTCTGCTTTATTATGGAATTCGATGTCTACACCGGATCCCATAGTCTCCCAGCATTCTAAATCAATTCGTCTCCCGTTAAGTGTTCTGGAATAATAGACAAAATAATCTTCTAAATCAAATTCATCGTCAGGTTCTCTTATTTCTCTTATTTTCTGGAACCCAATGCTTTTAAGTGTTTGCTCGTTTACCCAGCAACCCTTGAAATAGGATGGTTTGAGTCTCATTCTTTCTTCTTGAGCTATGGAATCTTTTCGGATAGAGTCTTGGCGAAGGGCTTGTAGTTCGGCATTGCGTTCCTGGATTTGCATAGTCCTGCTCTTTAATTCCTGAAGCTCGTTAAGTTCGTTATCGTTTAGACCTTTCGGAGTTCTTAAAAATGTGACTGCCAACCAGACAATAACACCAATTGCAATCGCTCCTAATGTAATAATTGGTAAATAGAGAGTCTTTTTTGAAGGATTATCTCGAGATACCTGAGTATCGAAATTCTCGTGTGTCTTCTGAATGCTAAGATGTTGATTACTTTTTTCGTTACTTTTTCCCACCTCATGCATGGGATGAAAATTCACGGGAGTCCGCGGTGTGCCGCATTTAGGACATGAGGTGGCTTTATCGGAGATTTGTTTTCCGCAATGATTGCATTTTATGAGTGCCATAGTTGGGGCGTTTATGAACTAAGTCAAGAAAAATGTATGATTTAAAATCCCTTAGGACTTTTCACAGGAAAAGTCTTAAGGGATTTCGGGTACGATTATTAGTGAGTTGTGTACAGCTAAAACTAATAAAACAAAAATATCTTAAAATCTTATTCAACTTGAACATAAGAGATAAGTCTAATAATAAGTTGATGTTTTTGCAAATCTCTGTTTTTCTTTTTCGAGCAATTGCGTTTGAATGTCTGAATCTTCTATCGGAAAACGCCCTTCACCATTACTATTGTAATATGTGATTTTCCTTTTTTCAATTCTGGTTCCTTTATCGGTAGGGTCACTAAGACTGCCTTCGTAATTGAAATAATTAGCTTTACGTTCTATCCAATTGCCCATTCCGTCTAATACGTAATCTGTATAAACAGTACGGGACGGTTGAATCCAGTTTTCATTCATTAGGTATGCAGCTAAAAGGCCGTCCTCCCGATATTTATAATCTCCATTATCATCTTTAACTACTTTGTCATCTTCCCAGAAATATTTGAAAGGAAATACATCATCATCGGTGTGCCAATAAATGTTATTGATTCTACCTTCATTATCTCTTGTTAATGGCTTTTTTGGAAGCTGTTTCCCCATTTCTGCCATATATTCTTTGGTATTTCTGTCCCAAACCGGAATATTTATCCATCCTCCTTCTTCATTATATCTGAAAACTTCTTCATAAATATAATTTTCAGGATCGGCAAGTTTTATACATTCTTTTACGTCACTGTGAAGTTCATTGAATGTGAGATCATAAGAAGTGAAACTTCTGCGACTGATAGAGTCATCTCTTATAGAATCCAACCTCATTTCTTCTTGTCTTATGGAGTCAAGACGGAGTTGCTGTTTGAGCTCGGAAGCACGTCTCAAGGAATCTCTATAGGCTGCTTTATCGTTAACTTTACCTGCACAACCGGTGAGTACAGTTATAAAAATCGGCAATAAAAAAGATAATTTATTATAATTCATATAACCGGGGAACAATTAATTACTTACCCTCCTACCAGAATAAAAATTAATTGATAATGATAAAAGATTATTCTTCTTACTTCATGGATAAACGCCATTCAGCTACGAACCCAAAATCTCCATTATTTTTGTCTTTATTATAATCTGAGTTTTTCCAGTATTTCATATCGTCTCCATAAATGGTAGCGTAATAGCCATAGTCATGCCAAGTACTGAAATTTTCACTAAAAGGTTTAAGGTATACATAATAATGAGCATTAGTGGGATCTGTTTGGATATCCGTAGTTATATTACCCTCCTCATCAACGCTAATTACATGTGCCTGGAAAATCATCCCGTCAGAATCTCCAACTTCAACATTATCGCCTTTAAAAGTAATATAATACCCCTCATCATTTTTTATTGTCTTTCCATTCAGGTTTTCAAGAGCGTTGGCATTTGTACAGGTATTTTCAAATTCAATTACTGGTTTAAAATTACGTTCATAATCATAAACAGCCCACAATATGAAAGACACCAACCATGCTACGACAAGTGCTAGCGATAACCATTTAATACCTTTTGTTTTTGATTTGAAAGCTGCTATGATGAAGAGAATAGCCGGCAATAATATTAACACTACATATAAAAAATACTCATCAAAAGAAAAGTTGCGAGTAAAGTTGTATTCGCTTGCCAAATTATATCCAAGTATTGCTAAAACTATTAAAGTGGCTATACAGGCAATCCCTACAATCAACAAGATTAATCCCGGATTTATATTTGATGTTTTCTTCTGTTTAGTACCGCAATGAGGGCAGTTCAATGCGTGCTCGGAGATTTGACCTCCGCAATTTCCACATGGTATAAGTGCCATTTTAAAGTATTATTTTATTTTATGTTTAATTATTCTCACATTTGTTGATAAGTTGATAAAAATCATCCCGATAGACCAAATCAATTTTGATATGACAACAGCTAATATAACACCAATAATTCCTATTAATACAAATGGTATTGCCATTTCTGGAACCCCGAAACCAATAGAAACGAATATTGAGACAACTGCAAAAATAACAGATAAAATTATAAATAGTTTTCGAATGTAGTTAAGATAATTTCTTAATACTTCTTCTGCATCATTATCTCCTTCCTCGAGAGTAATCTGGTGTTGATACCCGTTCCCGGAACCTAATCCCCAACTTAAAGTAATTCCACATTCAGGACAAGTCGCTTCGTTACCATACAATGGCCGTCCACATTCAGGACAAGAAAATTGAGCCATAATTAATATTTGTTTTTTATGCTTTCCGTGGCTCTTGGTTAGCAGGTTAGTTTACCAATAAAAAAGGAAGATGAGCCACTTTCAGATATCTTACATTGACTGCCTCACCACAAGGCTCAGAAGTAAAGATAAACGAAATAGCAACTCACCTTTGTATCTGAAATCTTAAACAAGAATTAACAGATAGCGTGAGAAGCTTTCCGGCAAACCCTGACTTCTGATTGAACAAGGTGGTGATTTGTCAATGTCAGAGGAAGCTGAAAAATCTTCCTAATATGTCTTGTTGCAGGTTCGTGAAAAATTGAATATCTACAACAATGCAAATTTAAAAAGAAGATATTTCTCACACAAATTTGAGTTGCTATTTCTTTAAGAAAAAATCTTCCTGCCGCAAAATTATAAAGTTTTCATATAAAGGCTTTTGTTCATTTTGTTCAGTTTCATTGTTTGATCCCTTTGTGTAAATAGGGTATTTAAAGATGCCTGCTACCTATTATGAAGGATTCTTTATGAATTATTCTTACAGTTTGTGATCTTATATATGATTTTTGCGAAAGGATGCGCCTCAGTCAAATATAGGATGCATTCATAAAACCTTAATAGTAATAAGAAATTAATCTTTCCTTTTTGGAAGGAAATATTTTCTAAATAATTGGCTTCCATAAAAATGCCTGTTTCTTCTAATTTGCTAATTTATAAAAGATATTCCAATTTATCAATAGGAAAAATCCAAGTTAAAATATTACAAAATCCACTTCACCCTGTGGGCAAAGCGGATTTGGGACGTTTACAGTCGCTGAAATCATTTTAGCCCTCAACGACTTTAGTTTTATTTAGTTTATATCCTGGAGTCTTTAAGGAATGGTTGAAGAATTTTCCGTATCGAAAACAATGGTGCCGGATAAAGTGGCTGTTGAACTTCCTTCAGTAGAAGGCATCACAACATCTTCAAATTTTAGAGTTAATAGGTTGTCTTTATAAGATACAAATTTCACAGAACCTTGAACATCATTTCGTGAAGTCCATTCATATTCGTACCCATTGTAATCACCCCTGTTATTATAGATAGAACCATTTTCATCAACTTCAATAATTGCAAGTTTACTTACTGCCCAACTTGGAGTGGTGAAATCTGTTATTTTTAATTCCGTTCCTTCGGCAGTCTTGTTAAAATCGAAATAATCGAGGTATATTTGAAAATCAGCGTCTTCCGTTATTCCACTGCTCTCTGAGAAAGGCTTAGATACACTACCTGTTAAATCATCATAGGAGATCACTTTATTAAATCCTTCTACCATACAACAAATGACCTTTTTCTTAAAAACCGAATTTTCATTATATTCAGTAACGGCAGAATTTAGATCATATCCTAAATTATAAAATTCATAAGCATAGTAATATTTCTTACCATTTACTGTAAAATAGTAATTTTCATAATTACCATTGCTCGGGTCGCCTTTTGGTTCATCATTGTCACTCTTGCAGGAGTACAACGAGAGTGTCATGGTGGCGAAGAATGCCACGAATAATAGTTTGATATACTTTTTCATTACATTACAGTATAGAATTCATCATTTGTAAACATTACCTTTCCGCTAAAAGAAATAGTGTTTGGCGCTTCATACAGCACTTTATCAGGGTCATTAGGTACTGGGGAAGACATTGTCACATTTTTAAGTTCTAAAATTAGAAGAGCACTGTCATCCTCACTTGAAGGTGCCTGATATGAAATAAAATTTATTTCTCCCGATGAAATATTTTCATACTCCCATTGGTAAATTCTATTTACACCATCCCAATATAATCCACCACCTTCTTTAATTTTTAATGTTTGGCCATTTTTTGCAGTATCTAAATCAAATGCATCCAAGTCAAACTCTAGAGTAGTAAATATTGCATCATTATCTCCATATCTATACCCGTCTATCCATTCATTATAATCCAGATCTTTCTCAACTGCCACAAGATTACAGGAAACGGTGCCATCATTTTCTATGTAAACATTTCCCATTTGATAAGTTTTCACAAAACCCATATCTAATGCTAACCTTCCATAGTAGTAAGTTTCGCCATTAACTTTTAATGTCATATTGGAAAAAGAAGTTTCTCCTCCCCCTCCATTGGGTTCGTCTTTATCATCCTTGCAGGATGCAAGAGAGAGTGTCGTTGTGGCGAAGGTAGCCACAAATAAGAGTTTTAGATACTTTTTCATGACTGAAATTTATTAATTGTTAAAAATGATAAGTTGCTCCTACTGTAATTGGAAGACGTTGGAAGTCTTTCACATATTGATATTTTATTTCAATACCTGCCGAAAGTTTTGAATTAATGGCATATTCTCCACCGATTCCGACATTAAAGATAAATCTGTTCAAACGAGAAGAACCACCATCAATGTCATAATCATCATCATCGTAATATTGAGAATAATTTGACCCATATTTTCCTAAAATATCCTTAATGTCATCCATGTCAAAAGAATATCCACCACCGACACTTGCATAGCCAATACCAACTATAGGATAAACCTTTACTTTACTTCCCAGATTGAATAAATAGTGAACATTGGCCGTGATATCAAACATATCCATTCCTTTGGCCTTAAACCAATAATCCAAGTCGGCCTCCAATCTAATGGGATTGGTTATGTTATATTGGAATTTTGCTCCAATACCGAAATTTGTTAATGAAGCGTTTTTTTCAAGAGACGGAGCCACTCCGAGATTTAATCCAACTCCCATGTCTCCTTTCTGGGCGTATGCACCAAAAAAACCAATGATAGCCACACAAAGAATTGTAAAAATTCTTTTCATAATATAAAAGAAATATTTGCATCCCGTGACTCTTAAAAATGCGAGTTATTAATATAAAAAGCGGAGTCACTTTTCCACTTGCTTCACCTTTGAGGGCTTCGACTCCCTGATACATTCGGCAAATGTATGATAACTCCACTTTGACTCTCCGTTGAAATAATAACGAATATACAAGCCAAAGAGAAGCGTACTCACACCACCGTTCCATGTATCATTGAAGTTGTCGAAGTTTCAAAGGCGGAACGTTGCGAAAACGCTTTCTCATTATGTCTGAGAATCCTTTCGGATTCACTTCGCAAATTTACCGATTTTCTTGGATTATCCTATTACCTGTATTCAAAATTTCCTGTTCATTTTGTTCAGTTTTCAGGATATATATAAGCCTCATTAAGTAAATTTTGTTGAAATCCGAGGGCTTGGTTTTATTTGTTTTGAGTTTGTTCGTATCGGAACATGGCCTGTATTTGCTGGCGCTCAATCTGTGAGGTAACTTCACTCTCAATGTAATCTGACTGAGAAGGATATTTTTGTTGAAGTTTTTCCATTAATTGGAAGGCCTCACTCTGACATTGCTGAAATCCATCCTGGATTTTCTTGAAGCGTTCGCGAGAGTCATCCGATGAAGACTCATTTAGATGAGGGGCAACATACTTTTTATAAAGTGAGGCAATTTTTGATTGGACCTCTTTCTTGATTTTCGATTCTATATTTTCAGAAGTAGACGATTTAACAAGACTCTCTGATCCTGAAGTTTCTGATTTGTCTTTTTGAGAGTTCTTAGTTTCTGCCGATTCTGTGTTTATCTGATTTATAGCATTATCCGATTCTTGTGGTTTCTGCTTTTCAACAACAGCTGGAGGAAGAACGGGTATTTGCTGAGGAACATTAAATTTAAAATAGAATATCACTGCTCCGGCTGTAATTATGGCTGCTAAAAGCATCCCGAATACAGGTAAGACGGGAAATCTTTTTTTATGAATTATTTTATTAAGTGCCTGAAGAGCCTTTTCTGCAGATTGAAACCGATTATCCGGGTTTTCTGCTATAGTTTTATTAATAAATTGTCGCCATTTGCCTTTCTGATTTAAAGATTTGACCAATTCTTTAACTATCAGACCTAATTGATAAATATCGGTGCGACAATCGCTTTGTGTCTTTCCTTGTTCCGGGGCCTTATATGCAGGTGTGAATCCTTGTGTTGAATCGTTCTGCGAATTAAAGGCACATCCGAAATCTATTATTTTCGACTGATTTCCGATACGAGGTATAAGAATGTTTTCAGGTTTTAGATCGAGATGCAGCACGCCCTCCTGATGAAGATAACTGACGGTTTCAAAAAGTTGGGTTATAAGGTTTTGCACGAATTCCTTATCCTGTAGCCTTGCATCCCCTTTATTGATCAAATCACGAAGATTTTGTCCGTCGATAAATTCTTCATAAAGAGCCTTTCCGTCGAAGTTTATATATCTCACCACTCCGGGATGGTTGAGGTGAAGGCCTATTGAAAATTCCTTGCGCAGGCTTTCCAGCACCTGAGGATCTCCGTCAAAATCCGGAGCCGGTTTTTTCACGAAATGGAGCACCCCGAAAATACGCTGTTTCGAGAAAAAGAATTTCCCGGAGCCCGAAACTTTTAGATGGGTTTCCGACTCGGGAAGAGGGTTGCCTAATTTTGCCTCGAAATCACTTTCGTTCATAGAATTTTACCGGGCTTAAAGCAATCGGAGATCCTTGATGCCCAATTCTTTTGCTGCAGTATAAGAGCCTAAGTTTTCATGGTTTCTCACCACGGCCTTAGCCATAAAAGGGAAACCTTTGGCCAAAGAGGAAAGCGTGAGATTATCTCCTTTTTGCAATTTACTGTTCTCGGAATTTTCCACAAGGAATTCATTGCCGCAGATGTGACGAAGAAGAATTTTACGATCTGGTTCCCACTCCACATCAATCAAGGCATTTTCCGGTAGTTTCCCCAAATCAATAAAGGGGTCGTCTTCGCCGAAATTAGAGATTTTATCATTTACAAAATCCTGCAAAAGTTGCCAGGATTCGAAACCGAGGAAATTAGCGATAATTTCCAACGTGTCCGGTCTGGGATTATAATCGTAAGGAATTATGCCAAGTATACGTTTCACGGTGCTAAGTCCCAGATGCTGCCCCGTCTCCGATTCAATGGCATTCCAAAGCATGGACGCCCCCATGGGTGTGGTGACGTCCTTGCCTGTCTTTCCCGATAATAGTTTAATGATATTTTTATCTATAACATTCATAAAATCACTCCCATTCGATTGTGGCAGGGGGTTTGGATGAGATGTCGTAGACTACGCGGTTGACACCGCGCACCTTGTTGATTATTTCGTTGCTGGTGTCGGCCAGGAACTGATAGGGGAGGTGCACCCAGTCGGCAGTCATGCCGTCGGTGGAAATCACGGCCCGAAGAGCCACACAATTCTCGTAGGTGCGTTCATCACCCATCACTCCTACACTTTGCACCGGAAGCAACATCACTCCGGCCTGCCACACATCGTCGTATAGGCCAGCCTTCCTTAGGTTGGAAATGAAAATATTGTCGGCTTCCTGGAGCACACGCACCTTTTCAGGTGTGACCTCTCCAAGAATTCGGATGCCGAGTCCCGGACCCGGGAAGGGATGACGGCCCAATAATTTCGGATCCATATTCATAGCCTTACCTACTCGTCGAACCTCATCTTTGAAGAGGAGGCGGAGGGGCTCCACAATCTGAAGATGCATTTCCTTGGGGAGTCCGCCCACATTATGGTGGCTCTTGATTGTGGCCGACGGACCTTTAACCGAGCAACTTTCAATCACGTCTGGATAAATGGTGCCTTGGGCAAGCCATTTGGCATCCTTGATTTTCTTGGCTTCTTCGTTGAACACTTCCACGAAATCGCGTCCGATAATCTTGCGTTTCTGCTCGGGATCGGTGACACCTTTAAGATCATGGTAAAATTTCTCAGAAGCGTCTACTCCAATCACATTTAAGCCCATACCTTTGTAAGACTCCAAGACATCCGTGAATTCATTCTTGCGCAACAGGCCGTTGTTTACAAAAATACAGGTGAGTTGATCTCCGATTGCCTTATGGAGCAACATGGCTGCCACAGAAGAATCCACTCCTCCGGAGAGACCCAGGATAACACGGTCATCGCCGATTTTATCCTTCAATTCCTTCACAGTGGTTTCAATGAAAGAATCGGGGCTCCAAGTGCCGGCACAACCACAAATACCCATGACAAAATTAGAAAGGAGATCTTTCCCGGCAACCGAATGATAGACTTCGGGATGGAATTGAATGCCCCAAGTCTTCTCTCCCTCTATATGGTAGGCAGCGGCACGCACACTTTCGGTGGAGCCGATCACCTTATAATTCTCTGGGAGGAACGTGATGGTGTCGCCATGTGACATCCACACCTGAGTGGGCGACGGGAGATTCAACATCAAGGGATCGGAAGGATCCACCACCGTGAGCATGGCCCTGCCATACTCGCGCGTGGGAGCACTCTCTACAACGCCGCCACCGTACATGGCCAGATACTGGGCACCGTAGCACACCCCAAGCAAAGGAAGCCGGCCTTTTATATCCGAAAGATCCGGAACAGGTGCATCCTCATCTCTCACTGAAGCCGGAGAACCGGAAAGGATCACTCCTTTTACGGATTCATCCAATACGGGGATTTTATTGAAAGGATGGATTTCGCAATACACGTTCAATTCCCTCACCCTTCGGGCTATCAATTGAGTGTATTGTGAACCGAAATCAAGTATAATAATTTTTTCTACCATAAATTCTACAGAATATTGAACACACCATTTTACTTAAACACCGGATGCAGGGGGGTTAATCACCGCGGGAATAATTGGGGGCTTCTTTGGTGATAGTGACGTCGTGGGGATGGTTTTCGATCACACCGGCGGAAGTGATCCTCACAAACTGAGCGTTGTGCAGGGTGTCGATATCCTTGGCGCCGCAATATCCCATTCCGGATCGGAGGCCGCCGAGGAGTTGATATATAGTTTCAGCCAATGTGCCTTTATAGGGAACACGGGCCACAATACCTTCCGGAACAAACTTGCTGGAATCGCATGTGCCGCTTTGGAAATAACGGTCTTTTGATCCGGCTTCCATTGCTTCGATGGAACCCATACCGCGGTAGGCCTTGAATTTACGTCCGTTGTAAATGATAGTCTCGCCGGGAGATTCCTCGGTGCCGGCAAGCATTGAACCCATCATTACACAGTCGGCTCCGGCAGCCAATGCTTTCACCACATCGCCTGAATATCTCAAACCTCCGTCGCCGATCACCGGCACATCATGCTGACGTGCAACCTTTGCGCAATTGAAGATGGCTGTGAGTTGGGGTACACCAACACCGGCCACAATGCGGGTGGTGCATATAGAACCCGGACCAATACCCACCTTGATTCCATCGGCACCGTTAGCAATCAGATAGTCGGCTGCTTCGGAGGTGGCGATATTGCCCACAAGGACATCGATTGAAGGGAAGGAGCCCTTGACGGCACGCAAGGTGTTTACCACGTTGGCTGAATGACCGTGGGCCGTGTCGATCACCACTGCGTCCACTCCGGCGTTCACCAAAGCCTCTACACGTTT
>JAFLTN010000086.1 GCA_022510445.1 Muribaculaceae bacterium
TCCTAAGAGGCGACGCGATTACATACGGGCGCTGCCATCTATACGGCGGAGTCACCATCACAACCGACATGCCCGATGTGACTGAGGGAGAATTCGACTGGTTCTTCAGGTATGCCAACGAGATGCAGCCGGAAAGGATCATCAAGATTATACAGGCCCGGCACCTATTGAATCAGACGTATATAAAGCTGGCCAAGGAGCAACAGAAGGATAGCCCTGGAAAGAACAAGATCTGCCGGCTCGAGAAGGATATCAAATACTTTACGGAGGGTCTGTTGAAACTCCGGAAGGGACAGACATTCTTTATGAATATCTCCAGCTTTGCCAATATAGATATCCTTACTGTAGACTACGCCCGCCGACTGTATGAGGGGGCGCTTGAGCATCAGGAGTTCCTAAAGTCTGTAATGGGGATGAAGCCGGGACTCAGGAAGGATACCAGGTTCTACGTCCTCTTTGGCGAGGAGCATAAATATTCCGACGGCACAATATCCGGAGAAGCTTCCTTTGGATCCAGGGATCTTAAATACCTAAATCCGGACAAACCATTGGACGGAGGCATGGATTTCGGCAATATGCTTTCGTTGGTTATCGGCCAGGAGGATGGAAAGATATATCGAATCCATAAGAACTTCTATGAGCTTCCTCCGGGATGGCATAGAGAGCTGGCCGATCAGTTTATTTCCTTCTTTGCCGACCACCATGAAAAGCAGCTGTATCTTTATTATGACCGCTCCGGAAACAATTATGAGAAGCAGGGCGAGGATGCTGCAGGAAAGATCAAAGATGCTATCGAGAGAGACGGAACCGGCACCCGTACGGGCTGGACCGTCCATCTGATGAGCCGTAAGCAGCCCAACATTCGTCAAAACGCAGAATATGATTTCATGTATGAACTGCTTGGCGCCACAAATCCTGCTCTGCCGGCTTTGAAGGTGGATTCCCTAAATTGCCCTGAGATGATATCGAGTATAGAGAGAGCAAAGAAACGGGTAAAGTATGTGGGAAATGCCAAGATAGTAGCCAAGGAAAAGAAAACTGAAAAACTGCCGGCAAAGAAACTGCCAAGGCTTTCCACCAATTTCTCCGACGCTTTCAAATATCTTATGATGCGTCGCAACTGGATCAACGCCATCAGGAAGAAGCAGCCGGAGGCAGGATCTTCAGACTGGGTCGGCGAATGGCTTGCAAACCGCAATAAATAGGTGACCAACTGATTACCGGCGGTTACAAAACCTGCCGGTCCGCTCACATTTCACCCGGTAAGGGACCGGTAAGCACCACGGCAAATCAGAGCGGGTCCGGTATGCATAGCGTGTCAATTTTTTTGTTTTTGATTTTTTTAAGAGAGAAATTGCTGATTATATGGAAGATTCTAATAAAAACCGCAAAATTTTATCGAAAATTTCGATATTTTGCGATAAATTTCGATAACTTTTGATTCTAAAATTGCCTTTTTTGAATACTTACCGGCATTTTTTATTGACAAATAAGTCACTTTTCTTTTAGAATTCCGCATTTTTATGTGTACCCGGAATCGACATTTCGGGTACATATCATTTTCATAAGGATATCAATCCGGATATAAGGGTACATTTAGACATTCATTCCTTGACTTTATAACTCTTTATTCTGCTTTTATATCAGAATATGCCATATACTATCATTTTGGACTGTATTTGAAGTGTCCTTCCCCCAACAGGATCCATTCACGAAATTTGTGAAAAATATTTGAGATCATGAAACATCTTAAAGAGGAATTCGATAAGTTGACGTTTAAGGAATTTTTTGCCTACATGCTTTCCCTGGCATGCATAGCATCGGCTATCGTGGCAATTTTCCTCAGTCTGTATATGCCCCCACAGGGAGAAATTCATTCTTCGGCTCTGACATATTTTGGCATTTCGTCGGCTTTTGCCGGTTCCCTGATTGGGATATCGGCGCATTTCAGTAATCAGTTGGTAAAATTCAAAGCAGAAGTAATGGCTGCTATAAAGGAAAAAGATGAAGAGAAACAGTAAGACAGACAGGATGGACAGAGTCGAAAAGATTTTGTGGATCATAACCATCCTTATTCCGGTGCTCCTTATATTGGTTTTAAGCTCTTGTAAGACTCATAAGGAAAGAACCGTCGATTATGAGATTACGTCTTCTGAGGCATACCAGGAACGACGTTTGAAAGAGCATGAGAATCAGATGGCCATAAGAATGGCCGAGAGTCATGACACCGTCAGGGAAACTGCGACACGGTCCGGACAGATAGAAATAGAAAGAGACACCGCCGGCAGGGCCGTGAAGATTATTTATGAGCACATTTTTAACGATATCCGTACTCAAGGCTTTTCCCAAACTGATACTGTCTATCAAAAGCAGGTTATAGTGCTGAGGGATTCCGTCGGGAGCGGCCAAAAGGATTCAATAATAGAAGGTCAGACCAAAGAGAAAAAAGATATCGGCATCAATTCATTGGGCACCCTGGTTTTCTGTGGGTTCTGGCTCCTGATAGGCGGAGTCGCGAGCTTACTCTTCATACTGGCAAAGAGGAATACGAAATGGAAAAGATAGATTTGTGGGCTGCCATTTCCCGGATGCGCGAGATAAGCGCGGAAGGCAACACTTTCTCGATGAAGTTCCGGAAGTGGGACCGGCAGAGACACCATGGCGGGGAGCTGGTGACCATAAATGCAGCCAGGATTCGGCCAAAGGCGAGCGACGAAGCCATATCAAACGCCTCCCAAAAATTATTCTTCACAGATACGGAGACAGGAAGAGCACTTAACTGCTGGCAGATCCTGATAATGGAATTTAACGGCATGAAAACTTTTACAAACTAATAGGATTGGAATAGATCATGGTAAAAAGAGTAGGAAATTTCGGGTTTGTAGACGATGGCGCCGGTGGCGTCTATAGCTTTACCATGGGCTCAAAATGGATGCCTTCTTCCTTCATGATAAGAGGTGGCAGCTTCACTCGATGCGGATCACAATATATGTCGGTGAACGGTGTAAATATCATCCCGTTCGGCGCGGACAACGATCTTCCCGGACGTGTCTGCCGTCTGCTGGAAAAATTTTATGCCGGAGAGGGAATCATGAGCAAAAAGATCGGCCTTCAGTGGGGAGAAGGGCCAAGGTTATATCGTGATGCCGTTGGGCTGAACAATACATTCTACAGGTCCTGGTGTGTCGACGATGAAATCATGAAGGAGCTGAAGCGCGTTGACTTCACGACCCAAATGGAGCGCTGCCTTACCGACATGGTCCATCTGGAAGGCTTCTGGGTGAAGTTTCGGAGAAACCGAGGCTGGCACATCAACAAAGGAAAATTTTATTCTGTAGAGCATATCCCGGCAGAGAAAGTAAGGTTTGTATGGAATGGAGAGGGCAAGGCTCCGACACATGCAATGGTGGCTGATTTCCCCGATGTGTCACCGGAAAACTGCCGCGTTTATCCCATCATGGATCCACAGAATCCCCTCAAGCATCCGGAATGTGTGGCCTACTATAATCTCTATAGTTTCACTCATGAGCATTACAGCGTTCCCAGATATGTGGGCGCCTTCGAATGGATTGATCTTGCAGGATCCATTCCTGAGCTGCTTGCCAATTTCAACACGAATGCAAGCGCCATATCAAAGCATATTGAGAGCCCTCAGTCATATTGGGATGCCAGGGAGGAAGAGATTAAGGAATATTGCCTGAAGGCGAAGATTCCGTACAACAAGCAAATGCTGGAGGATTTCAAGAACGAGGCCATGGAAAAATTTGCCTCGGCCCTTTCCGGGAAAGAGAATGTGGGAAAGTTTATCCATACCCAGCATTTCTGGAGCCCTGAGGCAAATGCCTTCGAGGGATGGAAAGTCACACCGATAGACAATAAGATAAAAGAATATATCGACTCCCAGATGTCGATAGCAAAGAAAAGCGAGGCAGCCGCGACTTCCGGTTTCGGTTTGGATCCGTCGCTTTCAAATCTGATTCTTGACTCCAAACTGGGAAGCGGCAGCGAGAAGCTTTATGCATTGAAGGTGTATAACGCAACCGAGACTGCGCTTCCCGATATGGTGCTCTGCAAGCCATTCCAGCAGTTTATAGACACCAACTTTCCCGGAACCGACGTAAGGATCGGGCTTTACAGGACAGTTGTGGAAGCTGAGAAGAATATTAATCCGGAAGACAGAGTAAAAGCCAATGTTTAATCTGGTAGGGAAGTTAACTTCCCTACCAAAAATAGGATTTAGAAATGAAGAATTCAATTTGGAATGCGGTCGGAGCATTATTATTACTTATCCTCTCCGTTATCATTTTTCTGCTTCTTACGGGATGCGGTAAGATAATCGAGGGAGACAGGAAGAGCCAGAGAGATATGGAAAACCAGGCTATAACCAATAGTCTGAGGACCGTGAATTACAATGGCCATTCTTATATAATTTATCGGGAAATATACGGCTCTAAAAATTTCGGAGGCATAGCTCACGATCCGGAATGTGATTGCTTAGAGAATAGGATCAGCGGGCATGACGTAATTAAATATTTTTGCAATTGTGAAGAATCTGATCTTATTCAATAGAGACGGCAACGGAGCTGATGAGCTCTTGGGATGTATCGGCATGATTGGCCACGGAATCAACTTCGAGATATGGGAACCGCTTATTCCCCTGGGCATACGCGATGTGGCCGGAATAATCGGATGGGAACCCATTGAGAAGCTTGCTGAATTTTATGAAAATGGCTGCCGTCCGGACGATAAAGAATTTCCGGCGAGCTGTGTGATGCCCCTGCATTATCTTCAGCAGGCAGTCGCCTATTTTACCTGGATCAAGATCATTCCGACACTCGATGCCGGCCATGACTCCAACGGCCGGAGCAAGCGTCTCGGAGAGAATGAAAGGGGCATGACGGCTCTGCAGGAGTTTAAAGATGAAGAGAATATAAAGCGTCTGGCTTATGAATATGTGGATCTTCTCGTGGAAAGTCTCGACAGAGGGATTTTCAAGTGGTGGACCGATTCAGAGCGCTACAAGCTCAGAGAGGGGTTGCTGGTAAGAAGCAAAGAGACCTTCGATATGTATTACATGACAGGGAGCCACCGTCTTTTTGTCACCCTCCTTCCAATCATGAGAGAGGTGCAGGGGGTGTCGATTGCTCCTGTGCTTGGAGACTACTTAGGCAAGTTACTGGCAAATGAGAAGGAGATTGTAAATAAGATATTTGACACCGCTGCCAGGGCCTTGGTGCTTCTTACAATGAAGAAAGCTGTCGAGAGACTTCCTGTGGAAGTAATTCCGGAAGGGATTGTCCAGGTGCAGCAAAGCCAACCTGTGAGGCAACGTCTGAAGGCCGAGAAGGAAGCTCGTGAGGCTGTAGCCCTCAGTCTTGGGAATGATGGAGAAAAGCAACTTGAAAGGCTGGCCGCTATAATAGCGGAAATGGAAGCCAATGATGATCTCGATGGCACTGTATTGGGGCCTATAGTTCACTCAAAAGGTCTGACTTATTAAGCATGCATAAATTTTACGACGGAAATAAGGTGGTCGAAATACCCACTGCTATCGAAGAGCTGACTCCGGAGCAGTATATGTATTTTATTACGCTTGCAAGTTTATTTGCAGCGTCTGCCTCCATGTCGGAGACGGCACTGAGGGTAAGATGGCTGTCTTATCTGGCCGGGCTTGGCCCCCTTGACTTTACACTCTTTCTTTCTGAGAGAAAGAAGCTGTTTCTTGAGGCACTTCCAATGACAGATAATTTCTTCCATCGGGGAGCCGATGGGAAGCTGCTCCCCCACTTCGATACCCCGGTCAATCTTCTTCCTGAAATTGAAGGATATCATGGGCCCGGAGACATGCTCGACGGCATCACCTTTGGAGAATTTACAGAGTGCAGCTCTGTGATTAGAGCCATATCGGAAAATCCCGCAGCAGACGCCATGGAAGCTTATGGCCATATTGCAAGGGTGCTTTATAAAATTCCTAAAGAAAAGGAAATTCCGGAAATATTATACTTCCATGCCCCCACTCTCTTCAGGAACGTCTTGAAACTTATAGAAAGCGATCCTATTGAAATCAACGGCGAAAAGATCGATTTCAGAATAATATTCCAATCGAGCAAAACTGGAAATAATTATGACGATAAAACCGGATGGGTAGGAATAACATTCGAGGTGGCTTCAAGCGGCGTATTCGGGGGCGTGAAAGATGTGGAAAATGCCGATTTCTGGATGGTGCTGCTCTATCTATACCGGTGTAAATTCGAGTATTTGCACAGTAAGAGAAAGGGCAGATAAAAAAGACTTATGAACAGAGTTATGAACAATATAAAAGATTTATTTTATAATGAAGACAAGCGAGAAAATAAAATCGATGATCAAGGCATGGGAGGGATGTCGACTAAAAGCATATAAATGCCCTGCCGGAGTGTGGACCATAGGCTATGGGCACACAGCGGGTGTTAAAGAAGGAATGACTATTACTCAGCAACAGGCAGACGCCATGTTTGATGAGGAATTAGAGAAATTTGAGCGGCAGGTAAGGCCGATTGTGGCGGATGTGTCGCTGACTCAAAACCAGTATGATTCTCTGGTTAGTCTTGCTTACAATATCGGTGTGGGGGCTCTTAACAAATCGACGCTGCTCAAGAAGGTAAAAGCCAATCCGAATGATCTTGCCATACGTACGGCATTCATGCAATGGATTAGAGGGGGCGGAAAGATATTACCCGGTCTGCAGAAGAGAAGGGAAATGGAAGCGAATCACTACTTCAGCAATTGAATTGTAGAATTCAAGAATTTTATATTCGGTAACGGAGGATGATACATCTTAAAGATTACGAAACATTCTGGGAGGAGATAAAAAAGAGGGTTCCGGAACTAACCGGAGCACTGGGAGTGACGGTAGACGAAAATATGGCCGGGACGATCCAGAAGCTTCCTCTGGGCTCCATGACTCTGTTTTGGATTCCACCCAACGCAACGGGTATAGGCAAGCATGTGGATGATTTCCGCGACAAAGAAATGTGCATAATCTTTGTGATGGAAAAGTATGATCCTTCACGCAAAGGGACTATGGATGTGCTTTCCGGCACACAGAAAGCGATGGAAAGGGTGAAGTATCTTCTTCTTGACAGCCAGAGGAGCGGATGTGCGCCGATCAAGTTGGCCGATATGGATCTTCACACCATGCCTGAAACTAAATTTTTTGCAGGGTTCGCCGGCTGGAGCTTAGGTTTCAACACTCTAAGCGGTTTGGAGACAGATCCGCCCAGAGGACCAAGAATCTTCTCGAAAGTTTTTTCAAAACAGTTTAACTAATAAAAATATGTAAAATGGATATGATTGATATAATTTATATTTTACTTACATTCGTATTCTTCACTTTTATCTCCTCTCTTTTTGCCAGGTCTGCCCTTGCCTTTAAGAGGGAACTTAACTATAAAAGCGCCAACCAAAATACCGGCGCATGCAGTGACAATAGAGAACTTAAAGAGGTTGAGAGAATTAATGAAACCGCCAAAAAGAATTGCCGATGGAAAGAAAAGCGGCATAAGGATGACAGCAGGATTGAATTTCATGTATTTAGCGATCTCCAAGGAAGGATCTATTATGGTAATATTTATGATATAAACAAAAATTCCCAATCCGGTGAAAAGCACTGCACCTCCTAAAGGCAGCATCAATTGAGGTAAAAATTCATATTCTCTAAAATCAGGGAACAATTTCCATAAATCTATGAAGCATATAGGAAACGCCACCACAATTGATATTAAAACGTTTCTATAGTCTTCTTCTAATGATTCAAAAATCTTACCTATAAATTCCATGTATTAGAAAAACAACAGACCCCGACCCGAGATTGCATATTGTGGTGCTTGGCAATCCCCTGACCGAGGCCATTGTAATTCGTTACATTGTGGAAGCACCACCAACCACAATGCAAAATTAAAAAATAATTATGGATGCGCAATCGATAAAGCTGGAGTATTTCCTGACACAGCTTCAAAAAGGAGCAAAGGATGTGTTTGCACGGCAGGCTCAAGCCGCACAAAGCAACATCTACTCCAACGGCAACGATCAGGAAGAAGGTCGCTCAGGCATACTCAGAGAGTACCTGGAAAGCCCTAAGTATTCAATTGCGACAGCAGGCAGTGGTTTGCAGCTAATTGCGACATTACCAGAATACGGGCGCTTTGTCGATATGAAGGCTCACGGCAATCGAGCCGTCTATAACCAACACCTTTTCGGCCAGCTCTACCGTGAAACCTTGCAGGATATAAAATATGAGTTTCGGGATTGGGTGAAAAAAAATTACGGTGATTCACTCCGGGATCTTTTGAATAAGACTTAACGATGTAAACTTCATAAAGAGCTTAATATAACTACAGGTAAAAGTTTTTTCTTTTGTAATTCGCGTAAGGCTGATCCGTGAGGACCGGCCTTTTCGTTTCTGTGTCCTTCCCCTCTTTTTTCACAGAGATTAATTTTGCCTCAAACATGATTTTATGGAAATAAGGAAGAATGGAAAGGCTCTCGATCTGGGAACTGATTTTTCAATACAAATAGAAGACACCAACCCTGTATATAACGAGCTGGGCAGCCAGAGCGTCCCGGCCACGGTGCCGGTGACGAGGCGCAATATAGAGTTAATGGACGGGATTCATCGGACTGATGCCGGTGTGAATCCAAACCTTCCGGAAGAGAGCATCGATGTGATCGACGGCGCTTATATTCGCCGTGGCACTTTAAACGTTACGGAGGCAGGAAGAAAAGAAGGCATAACTTTCAACATTGGATTTGATAATTCAACGGCATATCAAAAGTGGCAGCAAAGAAAATTGTCAGAAATGGGAAATCTGCCTATAAGGAAGCCTGGAGAAGGAGGCTCTATTTTTGGTGATCTGGAACAAGTGTACCGAGGGAAACCGGCTACAGACAGATGGGACGAATATCAATTTGACGATCTGGCCGTTTTCCCAATAGTTGTCAATAAAGACGAGAATAATGGATTTGATTACTGGGAACTTATCAATTCCCCAGACAAGGCTGGAACCGGCCTTTTTGCACCATCGGAGGTAGCAAGGATTATTGATGGTACAAAAACTATTGTGAAAGTACCACGGGATTATGGCATTTCTCCTTTTCTGAAGGTTTGGAAGGTAATTGAGTTGGTATTTGAGGATCTGGACCTAACCCTTCTAAATAATCCATTTGAGAAAGATGAAGAATTGGCTCGTATAGTTGTCCTAAATAACACGGCGGATACAATCTGCAGGAATGAAATAAATTACCGTGATCTCATGCCGGATTGCACCGTCAAATCATTCTTAAACGCTCTTTGGGTAAGATTTGGGCTGGTATATAATGTCAATTTTGATAAAAAGACAGTCGATCTGCAACTCATAAAGAATATTGTAAAAAAGAGTCCGGGCATTTCTCTTGATGAACTGGCAACGGATTATGAGTTCATCCGATACCTGACACCTCAATATATTAAACTCAGCGCCGAAACAGGATTGGAAGGAGCGACACCGGCCTGTGAGCGTTTTGAGGATTATATCAAAGGGCTGGACGTCAAAGACGTTAAAATGGGTTCTGAGATTTGGTCCTGGAAACAAAAGGATAATGGTGATTGGGACCGAGAACTTTATGACGGTTATATCGACGATAGAGAAGATCCTGATTGGGATGACTGGGATTATCCAGATCCGCCGGATCCTGATTGGGATGACAGGGACGATGACCGTGATGACGGACGGGACGATGACAGAGACGATGATAGGGATTATTATTCTACAAGAAGCGAAAACCCAATAATGCCGATTGCAGAAGAAGATATTCCCAGAACAATCCTTGCTCGGGAATTTGTTACTGGCCGATGGTTTAAACTGGATACTACCAACGGTAAGACCAAGGATGACTCGAGCAGCTTTTTCGACTGGGATCCACAGCCGGATGGAATGGATCCTTTTGAGCTGTCAAGCGATGATGAGTGCGTACCGGTTAAGAAGATTCTTAAGATGTCGGTAACAAATCAGGATTTTCAAATTTATGATTATTTCCCATTGTTTATGGTTGGCGCCCGTCATTTCCACAGTTATATAATAGACAACGAAGATGAAGAGACGAATCGGGAAGAAACCCCTCTGGCATTCATGATAGCATATACTTCCGGAGGCCGGACAATCGGAAGGCTTTCTCCAGAGACAGAGAATGGTGTAAGGTTGGCTCTCGACGACGGAACTAAACCAACATTAACGCTCTTCTTCCAATTTGCAGACGGACTTTTTGCAAAATTTTGGAAAGATTTTGATGAGATCTTAAGGCACGGCAACAGGGAGGTGGAGCTGCCGATACTGATGTCAAAGGTTCAATTGAACGATATAGACATGCTTCTTCCGGCAACTATGAACGGGCTGCGCTGCTTAATAGACAAAGCCAGTTATACTCTTCCTTCTGACAAGGAAATTGACGTTGACATTACATTAAGATCTATACAGACGCAAGGAGAATACGATATAGATGCCGAGCAAAACATTCCGGACTTCCATGTAATAAGAAAGCTCGCTTGGAAGATAAAAGAGATGGATAATCTCAGGGCCAAATACGAAAGCACAGGATTGGAAATGGCAAACGATCAATCCGACACAAATGTAATTTGGTGGAACCTGGATGGCTCCAGAGGGTTTAGTCCGGAACCGGGATATCATGCAGTTGTGAAATGCAGGGAGAATTATACTTGGGTTGTCGGAGCTATATCAAGCTCTGATAAAGATACGGTCGGCATACAGCAGATCTATCCACTACCGGAAGATGATTATAGACTATCAACTCCTCAATATGTCGGGCAGAGATATACCAGGAATGATTATGACGCCAGATTCCACTATGATATATTTGAGGCAAAAGACGGCTCCAACCAATTAAAGCC
>JAFLTN010000087.1 GCA_022510445.1 Muribaculaceae bacterium
GGAGACTGGGCATATTATTTTGTAATCATAACGGTGATAGTGTCATTACTATCTGCCTTCATAGCCTGGACACTGCTATGCGCGCAGTCACCTTACGGAGCTGCCACTCTTCATATCCTCCCGGATATGTTCGCAAAGACTAACAAACATGGAGTGCCTCATTATGGTCTTATCGCCTCGAGCATATTCATGAGCATCTTCATAGTGCTTGTCTGCACGGCTCCCAACGTCTATATGGCAGCCCTGAACCTCACAACCATAATGGTGCTTCCGGCCTATGCCTTCAGCGGAGCTTTTCTTTGGAAAGCCTCATGCCAGGCAGGAGGATTAGGATGCCACCTGAGTAATCGTGAGATTATCAAATACAGAGTGATCGGGATCTTATGCCTGGTTTATTGCCTATGGTGCATATTTGCCGGCGGTGCCATGCTCTTTCTTGTGTCTTCCATACTCTATGTTGTGGGCTTCTATTTCTATTATCAGGCCAGAAAACAGAATGCATTGCGGGAAAACGTAAAAATGCAATTATTCACCAATCCAGAAAAGATCCTGTTTATCGTCTTGATATTGTGTGCAATACTTTCCATAGTGCTTATTTGTCTTGGAAAAGTTGACCTCAGTTCATAATTTTTTTTGAGTTTTTTCATAAAAAAAGCGAACCATCCGAACCTAATTGCTGTTATAAAGTTATAAAGAAAACCTTTCCTTAGTACAAACTCAGGAAAAATCGTTAAAAAATTACAAAATTATCTATCATTTTTAACAATCAAAAAACAAAGAATTATGTTTGAAGAAAGAGGAACCCGCTATCCGACATTCGGATTCATTACCGGAGGTACCGGTGCGTTCAATGATGGTATTCCACCGCAGCCGTATGAGACATTTGCATATGACCTTGCACTCCAGATGGGAAAGATTGAAGATTTCAATGTGATAGAATACACATCAGTTCTTCCTCCCGAATGTCGCGGCAACCTGGTGACAGTTACTCCCGAGATGAATCAGAAATTCCCCGACGTACCCTATCGTCCCGATCTTCCAAGTCAGTTCAAACATGGTGCTGTTCTCGAGGTTATCAAAGCCGGAACCGGTGCTAACTATAATGACCACAAAGCTATCGCAACAGGCGTAGGTATCGTGTGGGCTAAGAAAGACGGTAAATTCGTAGGCGGTTATGCAGCTGAATATGTACAGTTCTTCGACAGCCGTATCGACGACGATATCGCAAAGGCAACAGCCCAGATGTGGCTTACCAAATCTCTTAACCACGAGCTTTCAATCCGTGGCATGGAGCAGGACGGTGAAATGGAACTCTATCACAACTTCCTGAACATTCCGCCTGACAATCCTTTCGGATATTGCTTCACAGCTATCGGCTTCCTGAATTTCGGTTATGCTCCATTAGCAAAATAATTAGTAGAAACAAAAAACGGGCGTCCCGGTCCAGTCTGGAGTAATCCAAACCGGGTCGGGATGTTTCCTTACCAGCTAAAACTTAAAGGTTATGGCAGACAATTCCACAACACAATCCTCAACTTCCGGAGGAGGATCTTCTGACCATAAGTTAGGTCTGATGGGGCTCACGGCGATCGTGTTCAGTTCCATGATCGGGGGTGGTATCTTCAATATCGCACAGAATATGGCTGCCGGTGCCGGTCTTGGCGCTGTGATAATATCCTGGCTCATCACCGCTTTCGGCATCTTATTCCTGGTGCTTACCTTCAAGGTTCTTGCAAACCGCCGACCTGACTACAATGCAGGTATTTATCAGTATGCACAGGCAGGCTTCGGCGACTATGTCGGCTTCAACATAGCCTGGGGTTACTGGCTTTGCGTAGCATTAGGCAACGTGGCCTATGCCGTGATGCTCAATGACTCCTTCGGAGCCTTTTTCCCCGTCTTCCTAAAGCACGGCTGGCCAACAATGGTATTCGGCGTTGTGCTGATCTGGGGTATGTTCTTCCTCGTGGTGCGAGGTCTGCAGACTGCTTCCGGAGTTAACAATGTGATGACGATAATCAAGTTTGCCGCTCTGGTGCTGATCATAATCCTGCTGATCATCTATTTCAAGGTGGGACTCTTCACCAAGGATTTCTGGGGTCATATGAATATCGACGGATTTAAGAATCTTGGCGGCATAGGGAGTCAGATAGAGAGCACGATGCTTGTGACAATGTGGTGTTTCATCGGTATTGAGGGCGCCGTCATGATGTCGTCAAGAGCAAAGAAACCCAAAGATGTGGGCAAAGCCTCTGTTCTCGGTTTCTATTTGGCTTTGATACTTTACGCACTTGTTTCAATCCTCTGCTTCGGAATCATGACCCAGCCACAGATGGCAAATCTTGACGACCCGTCTGTAGCATATGTATTGCGCACGGTTTGCGGCGACTGGGCTTATTACTTCGTTGTTGTCACCGTAATACTCTCATTGCTGTCATCATGGGTAGCCTGGACTCTTGTTTGCGCGCAGACTCCTTACGGAGCCGCTTCGGTAAAAATCCTTCCGAAACAGTTCCTTAAGATGAACAAGCACGAAATGCCGGCCTACGGACTTGTGGCCTCCAGTATCTTCATGACCATTTTTATGATCCTTGTATGTACGGCCCACAACGTCTATATGGCAGCCCTTAACCTCACTACTGTGATGGTGCTCCCGGCATATTTCTTCAGCGGACTCTATCTCTGGAAGGCGGCTGCAAGCAAGAAGAATCTCTTAGGACCGAACCTTACCGGAAAACAGCGTAACGGTGACCTCTGGATAGGTATAATCTGCACGCTCTATTGCGCATGGTGTCTTTATGCCGGCGGTCTGTTACTTCTTCTCGTGACATCGATTTTTTATCTTCCCGGCACATATTTCTATTATCTGGCCAGAAGACAGCAATCTCCCGATCATAAGATCACGGGTAAACAGCTGTTCAAGACATATGAGTGGTGGATATTCATCGGCCTTATAGCCTGTACGGTTGTTTCAATTATCCTGTTGATAATGAACAAAGTGAACCTAAGTTCCTGATTCCCACATAATATAACTAATAACCGACATTTAACCCCTGTCTGGCTTGTTTGAGCCAGGCAGGGGTTTCACAATTTAACAAATTCGGGAAGATATATATCAAATTTCTTATTATTTTAATTTTTTTATGATTTTATGTTAATTATTTAAAAGAAAATGGTAACTTTGCGAAAAATTATATTCCTAATATTTACATCCACTCCGACATTCCACTCTCTTTAATAAGATTATCGATTGACAACCATATTATTAACTAAATTTTAAGCTATGAGAAAAATCTTCTTCTTAGGATTTTTGAGCTTGCTCTTTATAGGCATGAGCGCTGCGCCAAAGCATATGTCGCCTGCAAAGATGCAAGAGCTGGCAGCTCAGGGTAAAGTAAAACAGCTACCAGCAAACTTCAACAAAATTCACAAAGAAAGCACAAAAGGGCTTGGGATCCGTTCAACCGGGCAAAAGGCTTTTCAGACAGCGTTGCCTACCATGGCTCCGACCGATGAAAAGGCTCTAAAGAAAAATGCCAGAAGAGTTGCCACACGCAGCATGACCGGTGGCGCCGACATCTACGGATATCTTGCTTTTGAATTGACAGGAGAGGTATGGCCGGGAATTTTCGAGCTTTCACAAACAGGCGCTGAACAACTCTATATCGACCCCGTTTTCTGGGAATACGGCGATCAAGGTTCAAACGGATGGTATAATAACGGCCTTATCCAGGGTGTTCAGACCGTAGTCTTCATGGGTTATCTTAATGATTATTTCACTTTCTCCTATGACTATGCCGACGGGACAGACCTTCAGTTTAACCGAATCGACCTTCAGTCAACCGATATCTTCATGCTTATTAATGCGTATAATCCGGATGACGGTTGTGTCTACGGTTATGCCTACAACTGGCTTGACGATGCAAATATCTGGTGGGTAAAGGGTGATTTCGATAATATCGAGGCTGCTGAACCTATTAAATTTGCGTCTGATGACTTCTGCTATTCATTATGCTACAACAGTGCTGAAGGATGCTTCTATGGAGTCAACATAAACCAGCAGTTCGTTAAGGTTGACCTTGAAGGTAACCAGACTGTTGTTTCCGAAGTTCCAAATGCTAATGAGATGGCTACTTATGTGACAGGTATCGTTTACAGCCCTGTTAACAATGTATATTACTGGAACTATAATGATGTAGATGATAATGCCGGTCTTTATTCAATCACGCCTGCAGGAGAATTTAATCTTGTAACCACTTATTTCAGCGGCGAAGAATTCACATTCCTCTTCACAACTGACGAAGTGATTGATCCGACCAAGCCTGAAAGACCTTATTTTGATGAAGCTTCATTTGAAGGAGGATCTCTCAGCGGAACGGTTACTTACCTTCTTCCTTCCACTTTTGCTGACGGAGCTGACCTTCCCTCTCCCCTTAACTATACCGCTCTTCTTGACGGCGAGGTATATAAGCAGGGCACAGCCAATCCCGGAACTGTCGTTGCTGTCGACTATACTGTAAAAGACTCAGGTTTCCATGTATTCGGCCTTTATGTCACTGTTGACGGAGTAAGCAGTAACACAGCTTCGTCAAGACTCTATGTGGGTAACGACACACCGTTGGCTCCGACCGGTGTTACTCTTACAGAAACCGAGATCAGCTGGAATCCGGTAAAAGCCGGTGTAAACGGTGGTTATATTGACACCAATGCTATTACTTATATTGTATATCTTAACGGCGAGTTGATCGGAGAAACAAGCGAAACAAGCTTTAAGGTCACTATTCCGACAGACGAAACACTTTCACTCTATGAAGCAGGCGTAAAGGCTGTATGCAAAGGATTGGAAAGCTCCGTCGCAAGTTCAAACAAGCTTGTTGCGGGTCAGCCGTTTAACGTTCCTATGTATCTTGAACCTACAGAAGACGAGTTCGGACTGATGATCCCATATGATGCAAACGGCGACTATGAAACCTGGAACTACAATCTTAGCACGGGAGCCGTTTCTGTAGGCTATACATGGGATCCTGAACTCCCGATGGACGACTACCTGTTCCTCCCGCCGGTTGAAATAACTTCTACCGATTATTACTATACATTCGAGATGGAAGCTGCAATCGGCAGTTCAAGCTATCCTCTTGAATATGTATCAGTGGTTTATGCCACAGCTCCAAATCCTTCGTCAGTGGTCGGCACAATCATCGATACATATACTCCGTCGGCTATTGCAAGGGATGAAATCTGGGAACGGACATCCGGTTTATGGGAAGTTCCTGCTCCCGGGGTTTATTATATCGCACTCCACTGCACATCAGAAGGTGACCAGTATGGATTATCTGCACGTAACTTCCTCCTTGAAGAGTCGGCCATAACAATGGATTCTCCTAAGGCTGTAAGCGATCTTACCGCAGTGCCGGGAGCCAATGGCGCCCTTGAAGCCACAGTGAGCTTCAAATTCCCGACCGAGACACTTGGAGGCTCTGCCATTCCGTCCAACACCAACCTGACTGCAGTCGTGACCCTGAACAAAACCAACGGTCTCTATACAGTTAATGGAACTCCCGGTTCCGAAGGTTCTGTTAAGGTTTTGACAGCTCAAGGTGACAATATAATAACTGTCGAAGTTAACAACGGAGAATTAGACAGCCCGAAGGCTCAGGTGGCCGTTTACACTGGTATGAGCGTACCCGCTACTCCTACTAACCTTGTTGCTACAGCGAGTGCCGATATGATGAGCGCGGTCCTCACATGGGATCCTGTAACAACAGCAGATATAGAAGGCGGAGCAATCGATCCGTCGACAGTGACTTACAGTGTTTACACATATGTAGACTTCGGTTTCTTCCAGGATTGGATTGAACTCGAAAGCGGAATCACTGACACTACCTATACATTTACTGTTGCACCGGGAAGTGCTCAGGATATGTATACTCTCGGTGTTGTTTCATCCAATGAAATCGGAAGCAACAATAAAGTCTTGTATATTCAGGGAATTTATCTCGGAACACCCTACACCCTCCCCTACGAAAGTATCGTAACGGAAGAAGAAGGTCCGACTGATGGCCCCTGGTACACTTACAAAAGTATAGGTGACATGACATTCAATGGCGGATGGTTCCTTGACATGATCAGCTATTATGTTGACGAATATGATGACGACGCTGCCGCTATGGTAGGTTATGCTTCAGGTTCTGCACCTTGGAGCGGAGCCCTCGGGGTGCCAAGATTCTCAACAAAGGGCCAGGACGGTGTTGAATTCACAATAAACCATAACCAAGGCAATCTTGCTGCAAACTTTAAGGTTTACGGTGACTGCTATGACGCCACAAGTCTTGTGCTCGTAGGTTCATATACAACAAGCCAAAGTGACCCGAGCTCAATGACAACTTCAGTGTTTGAACTTCCCGATGAACTTCTTGACAAGGATTGGGTTCAGCTCTATATTATTGCCGAATATAGCGACCAGACCAAGATATTTGTGATGACCGGTTGCGAAATTACTTCAGCTACAACTCAGATTCTGACCACTAAGGCTCCCACTGCTGTCAGCGGAGGAAAAGAATCTATCATAGTGAAGGGATTCTCCGGCAAGGATATCACTATCTCAACTCTTGGTGGTGTTAAGATCGCTGACGGAAAAGTAAATGCAAATGAAGCTGTTTACACTGTGACTCCGGGCATCTACGTAGTAAATGTTGACGGCAAGTCAGTTAAGGTTGTTGTAAGATAAACCTAAGTTAAAATCTGATTATATTTAAGAGGCCGGACTTTCCGGCCTCTTGCTTTATACTTTTTTTTAAATACAGCTTCTTTTCAATACGGTTTCTTTTCAATACGGTTTCTTTTCAATACGGTTTCAAGAGAATCAGAATATCATTTTTTTAGAGAGGGAGAAAACTTCCAGTCTATCTCGAGAGGATTCTCACTCATTTCCCAGATTATAGGAAATTCATCGTTATCAATTATTTTAATACGGGATCCTTCTGCCGTATCGACAGCTTCCAGCAATGGTCCGTAAGGAGTGGCTTCATCCGGTGTGGCGCCCTCTTTATCTTTCAACATGACATATTCAACTCCATTAATTTTTGCTGATCCCTTTCTTAGATCATTAAGATTTCTTCTTGAAATCATTCCAAAAAGATTAGCTGACGCCAAAGCGATAAGATTTCCATCTTCCGGCATCGTGTAATCTATAAATTCAGCTTTATCCACACCTTCAGGCGACATCAGGTAGGAACCTTTCCACAATTTTAGATTTCTCTCTATTTCCCAGTTCAACAACATTCCTCCTGATTTCAACGGCTGGAACTCCATTCTGAAATTTCTCTTTTGACCATGGAGGGAATAGGAGACATTAAATTCAGCTGCCTTACCCTTATATTCTTTCGGTTCCGGCATCTTATCAGCTCTGTTGGCCGGTTCCACGCATATCGGTTCATCATCTTCATCCACTTTTCCCATTATAAGACATAGTTCTCCACCCCTCATTATGTCGGCGTGGGTAAGAAAGTGATCAGGCAGCTCTCGCCCATTATGGAGGATCTTTACAACATGAGGATTAGCCGGGCCGAAATTTTCCGCCACTATCTTCAAGACACTACCGTTTTCAAGACATATCTCAGATGATTCAACCATAGGGGAAGTGATAAGATATAAGTCGGTTGCAGCATTGGGATACAACCCAAGAATATGCCATGCCAGCCATGAAGACATTGCCCCGGAATCATCATTTCCGGGAAGACCGAAAGTTGAGTCATTGAAATTCTCTTCGATAATTTCGCTGACACGGTCGGAACTTTTGTAGGGTTTCCCTATCCAATGATAAAGCAACGGAGAAATGAAGGAGGGCTCATTGTTTACGTTATAATATCCCTCCTTGAAAAAGATGTCAAGTCTCCTTTCAAATTCTTTGGGACCGCCGCATTTTTCAATCAGCAAAGAGACGTCATGCGGCATACTTAAAGAATATTCCCATGAGGGAGCTTCATAAAAGAACATATTCCACCAGGGAGTATACCAGGGCCCTTCAAACATATCAGGACGATATTCAAATTTAGCATCAATCAGAGCGGAATGGCCGAACTGCAGGCTATCAAGCCAATCACCATTCTTATCCTTAGGCATTATGAAACCCCTGACCCCGCTCATATATGTATCGTCGCGCCAAAGATTCTGCCAGTTATGACTTCTTTCCTCATACTTGTCGGCAACTTTACCAAGAGAATCCGCCCGGATTATATTCGGTTCGTTTGCAGCCAAATGACGTGCTACCTGAGAAATGGCAAAATCACAAAGGGAATACTCAACTGTCCGGTTGCCTGCCCGGGGAATTCCATATGGCACATATCCCAGCTCGATATATTCCTTCAATCCGCCCCTGCCCTCTGCCTCATGGCGAGCTCCCGGATCAATTTCACCGTCTTTCAACATTTGCTGTAAAGCAAAATTATAATCAATTCCCGACAGCCCTTTGACACAGGCATCCGCTATAACCATGTCAGCATTAGAACCTCCCTGAGTCCTTCCATTGGAATTTCCACTTCTTGCATCCGGCATAAAACCGTCGCGATGACCTATATTAATCAACGAATTGACTATATCCCTTTGTCGTTGCGGCGCTATAATGGTAATTAACGGGAATGATGAACGATAGGTGTCCCAAATGGCATAAAAGTCGTCGTAATACGGCATTCCCGGATCATTCCAGAGAGGATTTTCCCCGGTTCGGTCAGATGGCATGAGAAGAGTATGATATAGAGCTGTGTAAAACATTCTCTTGATGCTGTCGGGAGTATTATCTGCCAGTTTAATTCTTCCAAGCACTTCATTCCATTCCCGGCGATTATCATTTAGAAGTTCTGTGAAATCTCTTCCTGAAGTTTCATTTATCAGATTTTGTTTTGCTTTTCTTTCGGAGATAAAGGAAATTCCCACCCTGACATTAATTGTGTCTGAATTTTCAGCGAATCCTAAAAGTGCTCCGGTTTTCAATCCCAAATCTGTCTGAAATTTGCTGTCGGATATCTCAGCCGGTAAGTTTGTGAACGGCGCGGAAGAGAATGTCGCTTTCTTTACGAAAGGTTGGTCTGTCTCAAGGTAAAAATAGACAGTATAGGCTCTCCCATTGTTCCATCCGCCACGAATCCGTGAATAGCCCTGCACGGAATAATCATTTATAATTTCGATTTCTGACCCTACAAATTGTTGTGCCTCCCTGGCGTCAGGCCGACTTGATTCTCCCAGGAAAAAACCGGCATCAACCAATAATCCCGGTTCGGAACCATCAGGATATATGAATCTGTAGACACTTACTTTTGGCGTTGCCGTGATTTCAGTTGTAATCCCGGATCCCTTATAGGTGGTTGCATAATATCCGGGTCTGATGGTTTCAGATTCTCTCAAGGCAAAATGCCTTACATTATCCAATCCCCCTGAAAAAGGTTGAAGTAATATATTCCCATATTTAGGACCACCGCCGGTGCCGCTGACGTGAGTCTGTGAAAAACCGTCTACCCTCTCAGGCATGGGGAGCCATCCACTGTTGGGAGAGGGTGTACAATCGGGCCCCGGTCTCGCCATTCCGAATGGTGTTGAGGGTCCTATAAAAACTCTTCCCAACCCTTCCGAGCCGATAGCCGGATCCACAAAATCCGTAGAATCGGCAAACAGGAAATGAGAACAGAACAATAAAATCAAAAGCGGGGAGAATCGTAACATAAGTGACTTTTTTGAGTTGTCAGATTTTTGAGTAAGTCAGGAAGAAATGCAAATTTAAGAAAAGAGGGTTTGTCACAAAAGACAAACCCTCTTCATAATTCGATTAAAGAAGTATTTTTTTAAATTATTTGCGGTTCATAACCTTCTTTCCATTGATGATGTAGATACCGTTACCCATGCTTTCACGGTTAACTTTTACACCCTGGAGGTTATAGATAACTTCTTCGTTATTTTCAGTTGTAATAGCACCAACGCCGGCATCTGAAGCGTCATAAACTTTGAGTGTTGTGTCAGCCCAGGCATGCCAGTAACCGTCGCCTGTGTTGGCATCCTTACCCATACCTACCCAAACTTTAGCAGGAGCGGTAAGTTCGAATTCAACATACTGATACCATTTTTCCGGGTTAGCAACGAAAGCAGCAGCAGCTTCTCTTTCATTTCCTGAATCATGCCAGTAGTTAGCAGCGTTTTTAGTCTGGTAAATGCTCATATCTTCTCTTGAGAGATCCCAGGTCTTGTCAGCTCCGTAAGGGTTGTTGTCGGGCATTTCGTCGATATTGCCGTTGCAGATTTCCCAGCAGTCTTTGATACGTACGCGGAGGTCTTTACCGTCTGTGAGGTCACCGAAGCTGTCATACCATTTCAGCATGTTCGGGCAATCTTCATTAAATGAAACGAAAAGAAAAGCGGGAGCATAAGTTTCATCTGAAACTTCATCATAGTCGTTAGCTTCAAACCAGTCTTTCGGAGTACGGTTCATTGCACCATATGCGCCTGTAACTTCACCATTCTTGTGCTGATAGTATGTGCCGTCGGGGCTCAGAGTTGAACCGTAACGGTGGAAAGTAAGCA
>JAFLTN010000088.1 GCA_022510445.1 Muribaculaceae bacterium
TCAATAATGACTTCCCGGGGGTGAACAGCATTTATGTAAAGGAAAACTTTCCTTCCCGGTTTCACATTGGAATTCGGTTTGGGGAACTGTTCAATGACATAACCGGGAGTAACATCCTCATTATAGACAGAATCTCTGATGTCGGTCCGAAAGCCGTTTTCATGAAGCGTCTGCAAAGCCCGGGTGTAAGACATGTTTTCCACATCGGGAACTTTACGGCTCTCGCTATGGCGAGTGAAAATATTTAACGACAGGAAGACAATCCAAATGCCAATGAATGCCACTAAAATGATTATCAGTATGTTTGCAATCACCGGATGACGTCTGAAATAATGATCACCTCCCATTTTCCTGAAATTTATTTTTCAAATTTACAGATTTTTTCTTTTGTAAGATGCAAACACAGAATTTTTGATTAATTTTGTGACAAACCAAAGGCTCCATCCATCAATATCCTGTTTCATTAACAACGATGAAATTCATTAAATTTCAGAATATTGATGAATGAGCCCAATTAAAATCAATAAAGCTATGTCTAAAAAATCAATCAAAGGCACAAGGACCGAACATAACCTTCTTGCCTCCTTCGCCGGTGAAAGCCAGGCACGTTCACGCTACACTATGTTTGCACAGAAAGCTATTGAAGAAGGCTACGAGCAGATCGCTGCTATTTTCCTGACAACTGCCGACCAGGAATTAAGCCATGCAAAACAATTCTTCTCACTTCTCGAAGGAGGTATGGTTGAAATCAAAGCTGCCTATCCTGCCGGAGTTGTAGGTACAACAAAAGAGAATCTTGCAGCTGCTGCTGCAGGCGAACATGAAGAATGGGGCGACCTCTATGCTAATTTTGCTGAAGTGGCTCAGGAAGAAGGGTTCCCTGAAATCGCTCTCCTCTATAAGAATATAGCCAAAGTGGAGCAAATGCACGAAAAGAGATATCTTCGTCTTCTCGAAAGAGTAACCAATGAACAGGTATTCTCAAGCGAAGAACCGGTGACCTGGTATTGCCGCAAGTGCGGTTATATCGTTGAAACCAAGTCTGCCCCCAAGAAATGCCCGGTATGCGGAGTACCTCAGGGTTGGTTTGAAAGATTCCCCGACAATTATTAATCTGAGATTATTCCCTATAATTTTGAATCCTTCCGGAGTGCGAGACATTTTCCATTCTGGAAGGATTCCTTTATTCTATATGTCGTGAATTATGCAAACAGGTCCTGAAGGATATCAGGCGATTTTAAAGATGAGAGTCCCGGATAATGGTATCCGTAATAGGAAAGAAGGTTCCGGAAAATAGTACGTCGGTCTTTCAGACCTAAATGAATCCTGCCGATATTAAAAAAATTCAATCTTTTTATCCATAACACTGCTGCAGCTTCCTCCCCTTTCACGAAAGGACCCTTGACATCACAAACCGACACAAAACCTCCGGAGGAGAAATCAAAGACTTTATCCGGTGAATAATCCGAGACATCAGGCTGAATTCCCATATATGGAAGCAACGAGATCAGAAATGCAATATGAAAATCCGAAACCCCTTTTTTCATCCCGTCAAGGAGGGCCAATGATTCAAAAATAAAATGCCAGAGATTCTCGTCAGGCATGGAGGCATTAAGAATCCTATAAAGAAATTCTGCTATAAAAATAGACTCGGCTCTTTTCACCGGATGGAAATAAATTTCGTTCCATGCCCTCACAAGATTAATTTTACCCAGTCTCTGTAGTTCTGACGTGGCCTTGAAATTAAGATCGGTGGAAATCACCGAAAGGGGCTGGAGACGCGCCCTTCTGGCTCCGCCTGATTTTCCCGATCCCATAGGAGAAATAAATGAAAGGCGTCCTCGTGTATCGGTATAGAGAGTGACGATGCTGTTGCGATCGTTATATTTCCTGAGATTGAGAACTATTCCATTTATTTTTTCTAACATAAATCAAATTTAGTGATTTTTTCCCTTTCTGTAAAAACTATTTTTGAAGAGTAGTTGTTAAAGAAATAAACAACTTAAAACAACATCTAAAATTACGATTATGGCAGACAACACTCCGAGCCTCAAAGGCACAAGAACAGAAAAAAATCTTGCAAATGCTTACATAGCTGAATCAACAGCCTACAGCCGTTACATCTTTTTTGCAAAAAGCGCTAAAAAAGAGGAATATTTTGAATTTGCAAATATCTTCCAGGAAACAGCCGACAATGAACTTCACCATGCTAAGATATTCCTAAAATATCTGAAAGAAGGTGCTGTCATGAGTGATCCTATCTCAATAGATCCGGGCATCCTTAAACCGACAGAGGAATGTCTGAAGATCGCTGCTTCAGAGGAAGAGACAGAGGGAGTGGAACAATACACCAAGGCAGCCGCAGTGGCCGAGGAAGAAGGATTCCAGGAGATTGCAGAACATTTCAAAGCAATAGCCACAATAGAAAACCATCATAAGGAAAGATTCGACCTTATGCGCAAACAGATCGAAGACGGAACAGTATGGAAACGTGAAAAACCGATCAAATGGCAATGTCTGGTTTGCGGATATATCTTCGAAGGAGTTGAACCACCGGCAGTTTGTCCGGCCTGCGACCATCCATATCAACATTACAAACCGGCCGAACCTTTCGGTGATTTCTGAAATTAATTTACCAATATATTTAAGAGGGTGTGTCAGAATAATGTGATTCCGACACACCCTCTCTCCTTTCCTCATTTTATTTTTTTAGATATAGCATAAATTTCGCTAATTTTGTGATAATTTGATGCAGCCCCTTTAATGGAGAAACTCTATCATTATTTATGGAAATCGCGAATGCTCGGACCGAATTTTCATGATGTAGACGGCCGGACAATAGAAGTTGTTGACCCGGGACATCATAACTTGGACTCAGGGCCGGATTTCTTTAATACCAAAATTAAGATTGACGGGGTTCAGTGGGCTGGCAACATAGAGATTCACGTGAGGGCCTCCGACTGGTTCCGACATGGTCATGACCAGGATCCTGCCTACGATAATGTGATCCTGCATGTGGTCGCTGTCTCCGATAAGAGAATCTGCAGAAGTGATGGCTCGGTTATTCCTCAGGCAGAACTCTTATTGCCTGAAAAGTTTTTCAGAATCGTAGCAGAACTTTCAAAAGATATGGATTCCCTGCGTTGCTCCCGCCTGCTGCCATCAATCCCGGAGCTGAACCGGACTGACTGGCTTGAGACTTTGGCAATGGAACGGCTGCAGGGGAAAACTCAAAGGCTTTTAGAAATTTACGAAGCCACCGGATGCGACTGGGAACAGACCTGCTTCATTATGCTTGCAAGAGGTCTCGGATTCGGACTCAACAGCGATCCTTTTGAAGCTCTTGCAAAATCTATCCCCCTAAGAATACTGCATCATCACAGCGACAATCTCTTCCAACTTGAAGCAATATTCTTCGGTCAGGCTGCCATGCTTGATTCAACACTCCATATATTCGATGAATATTATCAGGCGTTATGCAGGGAATATTACTTCCTCGCAAAGAAATACGGATTGCGGCCAATGCGGCCCGGACTCTGGAAATATTCAAGAACCCGACCAAATAATTTCCCTCACCGGAGAATTGCCTGGCTCGCCAGCAACACTCTCGGAGGATTCTCAATGTTTTCTAAAATAAAGGAATCACCAAGAGATACGGAGTCCATGAACAGCCTGTTTGACAGCTGCCTGCAAGGTTATTGGACAGATCATTTCAGCTTTGACACTTCTGCAGTTAACGCTGCAACGGGATTATCGGGATCAAGCAGGCAACTTCTCATTATCAATATGATTGTGCCTTTGCTGTATGCCTACGCGACTAAAACTTCCGACCTGGAACTTGCTGAAAAAGCCTGCAACATCATGACTGAGCTTCCTTCTGAGAACAATGTAATAATCAGGCAATGGAAATCGTTAGGATTTAGTGTGAAAGATGCGTCGAGAAGCCAGGCATTGCTTCATCTCCGCAAAGAATACTGCGATAAGAAAAAATGTCTTTATTGCCGTTTTGGCCATCTTCTCCTTCGCAAAGCTTCCAATTCTTAGCTACCCTCCATTAGAGAGCTCTAAATAATATTAAAGAATGCGTAAAGAAAGACATCATAGGGCACCTGTTTTCAAAGAAGACAGAATCTTAAGTTTCACGAATAACGGTCCTGAACCGGAAAGACTTCTTGAATTTCTGGGTAAAGTCGCTCCGGAAAGAAGCCGCACCGACCTCAAAAGCTGGCTACGCCATGGTCAGATAATGATCAACGGCACCATTACAAAAGCTTTTGATGCATTGATTGCACCAGGCGAAGAAGTGTTGGTGAATACAAGCCGACCTTTTATCACTCTCAGGCATCAACGTCTTCAACTGGTGTATGAAGACGACGATATCATTGTGGTGAATAAAGGTTACGGTCTTTTATCTGTCGGCATACCGAACCCCGCAAAGAAAAAGATAGAGTCGGCTTACGACATACTTCGCGATTATGTAAAAAGGAAGGATCCGAGAAATAAAATTTTTGTGGTGCATCGGCTTGACCGTGACACCACGGGACTTATGATGTTTGCAAAAACGGAACAGGCACAGGAAACCTTGCGTCATAACTGGAACAATTTTATTCTCGAAAGACTTTATGTGGCCATTCTTGAAGGGATTGTAGAAGAGAATTCGGGGGTTATAAAAAGCCGGCTCACTGAGAATTCGCAGTATAAGGTATATTCCACCGAAAATGAAGATGAGGGCAAATTGGCTGTGACACGTTTCAGAGTTTTAAAACGTGGAAGAGGGCTTTCCATGGTGGAGTTCAATCTTGACACCGGCAGAAAAAACCAGATAAGGGTGCATGCTTCTGAACTGGGACATCCGATAAGTGGTGATAAAAAATACGGAGCCTCCAAAAGCCGGCTGGGGAGGCTTTGCTTGCATGCAAAGACATTGAGGTTCGCCCATCCTGTCACAAGGAAAGACCTTATCTTTGAAGCTCCCCTCCCCTCCTCATTTGTAAAATGTTTTTCATGACCTAATTATTTATAAAGAATGCCGATCGACACTTCTTCTTATTACCCTGAAGTTCCGGATTCATCGGAAGGTTCTGGCTTTGAAAGTCTGAATAAATCCCACACATCACTATTCGGAGATAAGAAAGAACCGGCTCCCCCGGAAAAATCGCCCGAACCTGAATCTGACAAAATCGCGCCCACGCCGAATGAATCGGCAAAAGAGACAGGGATTGAACGTCTGCTGACAGTGGGCTCCAACATAATCTCCTGGGCATTGGTGCCATTGATGATGCCTGTCTATGGCATTATCTTTGTGTTCTGTCTTTCCGTGCTCGATGTGGTCCCTCCGGGATTAAGAGTGGCTTTCACCTTTATAGTCTTCGGAATCAATTTCTGCATCCCCATTCTTCTTGTTTTGCTTCTTAAATTTTTAGGAGTCATACAGGATGTAGGGCTAAATGGAAGAAACGAACGTCTGGTTCCTTATATGATAACAGCCCTGTGCATGGGCGGTACCGCTTGGTTTCTTGCCACGAGAGGAGCGCCACTTTGGCTCGATATGTTTTATGTGGGAGGGGGCGTAGCGGCTCTTGTCAACCTTGTGATTAATTTTAAATGGAAGATTTCAGCCCATGCAGCTGGAATTGCCGGTATTGTGGCCTTGCTGATAAGACTTGAAAAGGATGTGGCGGTAGAACCACGGCTGTTCGTCTGGCTTCTGATTGTGATCGGAGCGGCCGGACTTATGGGATCGGCGCGTATTTGGCTCGGAAGGCATACTGCCTGGCAGGTGCTCGCAGGTTATGCAGTAGGTTTCTGTTCAGTATTCTTTTTAATGTCGGTCTAACTAATCTCAACTCTGATGCACTCATTTTATAATTATAAAAGAAGGACTACCAATCCTGCCAAGGTCGGGAATATATACATTGGAGGCAATTCTCCGGTGAGAATCCAGTCAATGACAAACACATCGACCATGGATACTGCCGGCAGCGTGGCCCAGGCTATCAGAATCGCAGAAGCCGGCGGAGAAATGGTGCGCCTCACCACCCAGGGTGTGCGCGAGGCAGGGAATATGGCTGATGTGCGAAAAGGATTAGACGATGCCGGATGCAATGTTCCTCTTGTGGCTGATGTGCATTTCAATCCTAACGCCGCTTTCAAGGCAGTGGAGACTTGTGAGAAAGTGAGGATTAACCCCGGGAATTTTGTCGATCCGGCACGTACTTTCAAAAAACTTGAATTCACCGTAGAGGAATATGCCGAGGAACTGAACAAGATAAAGGAAACCTTTGTCCCCTTCCTGAAAAAATGCAGGGAATATAACACCGCTATCCGGTTAGGGGTGAACCACGGATCCTTGTCAGACAGGATTATGAGCCGTTATGGCGACACTCCGGCAGGAATGGTGGAATCTGCTCTTGAATATCTGAGAATCTGCCGGGAAGAAAATTTCGACGATGTTGTCATATCAATCAAGTCGTCGAATGTCGGTGTAATGGTTGAAACAGTTGAACTCCTTGCACGCAAGATGGAGGAGGAAGGGATGGCTTATCCGCTGCATCTCGGGGTGACGGAAGCCGGAGACGGCGAAGACGGCAGAATTAAAAGCGCTGTAGGCATCGGCACCCTTCTGGGAGAGGGACTCGGCGACACTATCCGCGTCTCTCTAACTGAAGATCCAGAAAAGGAAATACCTGTGGCCCGTAAGATACGAGACTATATAATTTCAAGGGAAGGACATAAGAAAATTGAAGAACCTTCAGTTCCCTTTCCGGGTAAACCGAGAGATTTTTCCAATCCTATAACAGGATTAGAGCGTTCGCAATATCCTGTTGTGATCGGCTACGATATCGGCAGGATTCCTGACTGCTGGCATCTTTTGTCAACCGACAATGGTGTCCCGGATATTAATGATGAAGAGCCGGTTGTGATTGAAACAACAAATTCGAACATTCCTGGGGCCATAGCTTCATGGATTGACAGATTCGCTGCTGCCGGTCATAAAAATCCTGTAATAGTCAAAGTATCCTATAATGATACCGATCTGGAAGATCTGCAGGTAAAGGCATCGGCCGATTTAGGACCTCTTTTATTAAAAGGATATGGTTCTGGCATTATGATTGAAGATCCGGCATTCAACACCGAAACTTTGATATCAATAGGGTTGGGTATATTACAGGCCACCCGTCTGAGAATCAGCAAAACTGAATATATTGCCTGCCCGAGTTGCGGACGCACGCTCTTCGACCTTCAGAAAACTCTTAAGGATGTCAAGGAAGCAACTTCGGGTCTAAAGGGACTGAAAATCGGAGTAATGGGTTGTATCGTTAACGGACCAGGGGAAATGGCTGATGCCGATTTCGGTTACGTCGGGGCCGGACCCGGGAAAATAAGCCTCTATAAGGGAAAGGAACTTGTGAAAAGAAACATCCCTGCCGAAAATGCCATAGAGGAACTCCTTAAACTTATAGATTCGGAAGAGTCTCAACCAAATCCTGATTGTAAGGGTCGTTAAGGAACCGGAGAAAGTAAAAGTTTCTTAATTTTCTCAACTTTCAGTCTTTTAGTTTGTTTCTAATCACAAATGAAAAACTGAAAGAATATGGAACTACAGGAAATTAAATCACCGGCCGATATAAAGGGGCTGAGTGTGAACCAACTTGAAGAGATTGCATCACAGATGCGTCAGGCAATATTAAACCGCACCTCTCAGATAGGAGGCCATGTGGGGCCTAATCTTGGATGTGTGGAAGCTATTCTTGCCTTGCATTATGTTTTTGATGCCCCCACCGACAAACTTGTTTATGATGTATCCCACCAGGCATTTGCCCATAAGATGCTTACGGGAAGGGTTGACGGATATCTTTACCGCGAGGATTTTGATAAGGTGGGAGAATACACCTGTCCTCCTGAAAGTCCTGAATATGATCTGTTTTATGCAGGTCACACATCCCCTGCGCTGAGCCTGTGTGTAGGACTTGCCAAAGCCAGGGACCTGAAGAATGACCGATATAATGTTGTGGCTCTTGTCGGCGACGGAGCCCTCAGCGGTGGCGTTGCGATGGAGGGTCTTGACGCCGGCGGTGCGTTGAATTCAAACCTTATCTGCATCTTCAATGATAACCAGATGGCCATAGCCGAAAATCATGGCGGCATGTATGAACATTTCCGGAAACTTCGGGAAACCAACGGGACATCTCCCGACAATCTGTTCAAAGCTTTCGGATGGGATTATATTTATGTTGCAGAAGGGAATAATCTCTCTAAGCTGATTGAAGCCTATAGGCAGGCAAAAGGGGCTGACCATCCTGTAGTTATTCATATAAACACTCAGAAAGGAGAAGGCTACATTCCGGCCGAACAATACCGTGAAGCCTTCCATTATCGCGACCCGTATGATATCGCCACAGGAGAGCTTCTGAAAGTGTCTCCCGGACCGGACTACACTTCTGTCTTAAAAGACTTTATTCTGAAAAGCGTAAAGAAATATCCTGATTTTCTGGTGATTTCATCTGCCACTCCCGACAATTTTGACCTTAATGCAAGGGAGCGTGAGGCTTTAGGGAAACACTATATGGATGTGGCGATAGCTGAACAGACCGGCGTGTCAGTAATGGCCGGAGCAGCACGCAGCGGAGCAAAGGTTGTCTATGCAGTAGTGGCCACTTTCCTGCAGAGAGCCTACGACCAGCTGATGGAAGACTGGGCAATGGATCCCTCACCTGCCCTCATGGTGGTTTGCGAAACAGGTATCCGTGCGATTAAAGACCAGACCCATTTAGGCTTCTGGGACATACCAATGATTTCATCAATCCCTGATATAATTTATCTTGCTCCTGCCAATATGGAAGAATATGAAGCTATGCTTGAATGGGGACTAAGCCAGGATAAGTTTAAGGTAGCTGTGCGCCAACCGGTTTATTCGCTTGAACACGCAGACTATGATGTCGACAAAGATTACTCGGATCTTAATAAATTTAAAATAATAAGGAAAGGTAAGGATGTGGCTGTTATCGCAGCCGGCGACTTCCTTGTAAAAGGAAGGAAAGTGGTTGATCTGCTTTCTGCGAACGGGATAAATGCTACTCTTATCAATCCTCGTTTTGTCTCAGGAGTTGATACTGAAATGCTTGAAAATCTTTCAGCCGACCATAAGCTTGTGGTGACCCTGGAAGACGGATCCGTCGAGGGCGGCTTCGGCCAGCGAGTGGCCTCTGCCCTCGGCACTGGATCCATGAAAGTGCTCAATATCGGTTTGGAAAAGAAATTTGTCGACCGGTATAATATCCCGGCCTTGGAAGAAGAATACGGACTTAAGCCGGAACAAATAACGGGAAAGATTCTTTCGGTTTTATGAATTATTAAGGAATTCCAATCTGGCTTTTCCCCAATTTTTGTTAAAATACATGGGAAAAAGCCAAGTTAAAGGCAACCGCAATCCTGGTTGCCTTTGTCATATTTGTCAAACACTTTTTAACTTTTCCAAAATATTTGTATCTATCTGAATTTAAATTCATTACAACATCAAATAATAAATTTGCATGATTAAATGAAACTTTTAGCACGCTATTTGTTTATTATGTAGATGAAGGTTTTTTAACCTTCGTGGATTAGAAATAATTTAAAAAACAAAAATATTAAAAACACAAAATTATGGGAAAGATCATAGGTATTGACTTAGGAACAACCAACAGTTGCGTAGCAGTTCTTGAAGGTAAAGATCCGGTTGTTATTCCGAACAATGAAGGTCGTAACACTACTCCTTCAGTAGTAGCATTTGTAGACGGCGGCGAACGAAAGGTAGGAGACCCTGCAAAGCGTCAGGCAATCACAAACCCCACCCGTACCATTTATAGTATCAAACGTTTCATGGGCGAGACTTGCAGCCAGGTGGAAGACGAAATCAAACGTGTTCCTTACAAAGTTGTATGCCAGAACAATATGCCCAAAGTAGATATTGACGGTCGTGACTATACTCCACAAGAAATATCTGCTATGATTCTTCAGAAAATGAAGAAGACCGCTGAAGATTATCTTGGTCAGGAAGTAACAGAAGCCGTTATCACAGTGCCTGCTTATTTCGACGACTCTCAACGTCAGGCCACAAAGGAGGCAGGTGAAATCGCAGGTCTTAAGGTTCGCCGTATTGTTAACGAACCTACAGCAGCTGCACTTGCCTACGGACTTGATAAATCGACTAAAGAACAGAAGATAGCTGTGTTCGACCTCGGAGGCGGTACATTCGATATCTCTATCCTTGAACTTGGTGACGGTGTGTTTGAAGTTAAGTCAACCAACGGCGACACCCACCTTGGAGGTGATGACTTCGACCATGTGATTATAGATTGGCTCGCCGATGAATTTAAGCGTGACGAGGGAGTTGACCTGCGTCAGGACCCGATGGCAATGCAACGTCTCAAAGAGGCTGCTGAAAAAGCCAAGATAGAACTTTCAAGCTCTACTTCTACAGAAATCAATCTGCCTTATATCACTGCAACTCCTTCTGGTCCGAAACACCTTGTAAAAACCCTTACAAGAGCCAAATTCGAACAGC
>JAFLTN010000089.1 GCA_022510445.1 Muribaculaceae bacterium
AGAGGGCTTCCTTACGTTATCAAATCCGATTAGGTGTCTGCAATACCTGAGCAATTTGATAAGAGGGCAACCCTCACGCCATAGAACTTATGACGCGAGAGTGCTTACTTCCTCTTTTGCCCTTTAAGTTTGCTGACTTTAATCGGCAAGAATCAGTAAGACACTTCCGTGTTATTCTAATAAGGATCGGAATAAAATTCCGATATGCAAAATTAGTCATATCCACTGGAAGTGCCAAACGATTAAATTTAATACCTTGACTAATTAACGATCTTGTTCCCTAAGTTATAGTCATAATGACTACTCCTTTATAATCATCTTACTATAAAGAAGATTCTTTAACTTCTAATTTCAATCATTAAGAAAAGAAGTTAATATCTGGGAATTTTGTATTCTGGTATCTTTTTCAAATGATCCTAAATATGTCTGAGTTGTTCTTATGCTCGTGTGTCCTAATTGTTGACTGATATAAGAGATAGGCACACCTTCATGGCTTAGAATAGTTGCAAATGAATGTCTTGCAGAATAAGTGGTTATTTTACTAATTCCCAAGTCCTGACAAATTTCTTTCATTCTTTTATTGATCCTTGTAAAGACATCATGAGACTTAGATTTTATTTCTTCGGATGTCTCACCTCCTTTAAGAAAAGGGAATATAAAAGTTTTACCGTCATTATAATTCCCCCATTTATCAATAATTCTTTGAATCTCATTAGTTAAGGGAATGTGAATCGTTTTTCTTTTAGCTGAAGTTTTTGAGGTCTTTTGTCTGATGAATCTAATTTCCCCATCTACAATATCAGAATATTTAAGTTGGATCATATCTATTGTGTTGATTCCGCTACATAGATACATAAAAAACCAAATATCCTTGTATTTATTTACGGTTTCATTCTCACTTCTATAAGAATATAACTCTTTTAATTGTTCGGCGGATAAAGATTTCTTTTCTCCTTCTTCTGTCTGAATTTCGAACTTACCTTTGCCAAAAGGATATTGAGATTCTTTGATTAAATTCATTCTTTTACCCAGATTCATAATTGTTCTGATATTCCTGAAATACATTCCTCTGGTTGTAATTGATAATGGTCTTTTGATCCAAAATTTCTCACATCGTTTTAGCCAATCGATTGTAATGTCAGTCAACTGAATTTTTTTACCTCCAAAATCTTCTATGGCCTTCAAAGAATCCTCGTAGTTTCTGGCAGATCCTATCCGTTCTTCTGATTTTAGGTCTGAAATACGGGCTCTCATCATATTATTAAAGCTTTCACCGGCAGATCTTCCCAAACGAAGAGATAACGATTGAAAAGAAAAGTCCCCTTTTTCAATAAGAGATTCTACATTTTGACGAATATTATCAAAACTTTGGTTTATTGACCTTCTAATTTTGATACTGTCATGGGATTTACTTTTTTCAAGTTTTATCCATTCTTCATCGGTCATACAAATTCCGGTCGGAAAATATTTAGGTTTTCTCTGGTAATAAACCTTAATCTTAATAGGAAATTTTCCTTCCCTGTTGGGAGTCCGTCTGTCTATTACAACAGACACATTTATCCCGTCTTTATTAAATGATGTAAACATGATTTAAGGGAATTAACGAAAGGCAACTTACCTTTCCTTCCATTTATTCCGTTTTTTGGGGATTTTATAAATTGAACGAGATTTTTAAGGCTTCCACAAGAATTTTGATAGACGCTTAATCTTGATTTTTTAATCCTTTAAAACAGATCTTGAAACCATCTGCTTTTTTTAGATGAGATTTTTTTCTTGCACACAATTTGCACACAAGTAATGACAAACAAAGAAAAAAGATGATAAAGAAAGAAAATTTAGTAATACATAAAAGATTGGTTATCAAAAGTATTTGATAAAATATGAATCATCAGGATAATGAGGGAAAATTCTCCAAACTCGACTCATAATCAGGGAGTCCTTGGTTCAAGCCCAAGTGGGACCACAAGATAATCAAGCAGTTACTTCAATCAAGTAGCTGCTTTTTTTATTGGTTCTAGCCTCAGCTTATTAGGGATCAGCGGAAATTTTCGGTGCATGTGTTAAAATTTATAAGTAGAGAATGTTAAAAATCAGACAAACAGATTTACAATCCTGAAGATGAAGAAAAGAGGATCGGATACCCCTCTTAACTGAGCCCTGAACATTTTGATTTTAGCATTGAAAGATTCTGCCGAAGCGTTGGTTGATCGCCTTTTAAAATAATTCGTGATTAGATTACAAAAGTTTCTATTCTCTGCAAAATATTCTTTAGATTTGTTTCAATTAGCTCCGGTCTGGGTATGTAAGTGAATAGGCCAACGGGGGAAGCTCTTTATAATATCGAACCGATAGTTTACTCCAAACATCATTTAAATCTGAAATTAGCGGAGAATCTTTAAGGCTTTTGGTATTCCAACCATTTGGATTATCAAATAAATCGCGGTCATGATTATAAAGGGAGATGAAATTCTCTTTAAACTCATTGGAACCAAGATAGTCTTTACATTCTTCATCTTCATATAGATAATGAAGATCATAAAAATGTCGAATTTTTGCCTCCAACTGCTATGTGGGATTATCGGATAAAGAGAATCGGATAATCGATACCAGTTTCTCCGTCATGGTAGTCCTTTTGTCAAGTACATTCACTTCGAAAGGCTACAACTCAAACTCATTTATTATATCATTATAACCATATGCTATAAGATAATCATAAGTAAAACCCCATATAGAAGTGAAGCGAAACGGACCTTGGGTGAAAAGATTTCGGGGAGAGAATCTCAATATCATAGAACTTTCGTAAAATGGGGGGAGTGACAATTTACAAAGGATGGATAATGACATTTGGCAAATATGACAGAGTCAGTATTTCTTTAAACTAATAGTACAAAAACGAACAGCACACCTGTATGGACATGTGAATGCCGTATATCCAGATAAATTACAATCTCTATTGAGGGCGCCAGAAGGGTGGATTTCAAAAGCTTATAGATGCTGACACCATGGTGGATAAATCCAGGACAGGAAGAAGAGAGCTCAAAATACTTTTCCTTCTTAAGTTTAGCGAGGTATGTTTTTCTTTTTTTTTGTGGACTTAGTCCATTTTTTAATTAAATTTGTATTGCGTAAACTTTAATGTTGAAGTGACTTTATAGTCAAAATAATAGTTGACATAAAATCAGAAATTATTATTAATACTTATAACTTTTTCAAGGAGTTCCCGTAAGTGGGTAGATTACTGCAAATTATATAAATTTGCAGGAAAATTAAATATATGCCTACACGAAAAACTAACTATTGGCCTATAATCCTTCGAAGTTTGCAGAAATGAAATCATGGTATGTGATGCGTGACCTTAAGAGGTCAAATGCTAATGTAAAAGCATGGCAAATTCTTTCGGAACTGGGTTTTGAAGTCTTCACTCCTATGCATTGGAAAATACTTGACAGAGGAGGCAGGAAAATACGAAAATTTCAACCAGTGATCTCTGATTTGCTGTTTGTACATACTGATCGGAATCATCTCGATCCAATAGTGAAAAAAGTAGACACCCTGCAATACCGGATACTAAAAAACAATAACTCATCCCCTATGACTGTAAGGGATGCAGACATGCAGCAATTTATCAAGGCCGTGAATTGTTCATCCTCGATTAAATACTATTCTCCCAGTGAAGTGTCATCGCTCCATATAGGCAAACATATCAGGATAATAGGAGGTTGCCTTGACGGATTTGAGGGCAAGCTGCTTACCACTAGAGGGAGCAAGATAAAACGTCTGATAATCGAGTTGCCTGGACTTCTGGTGGCGGGAATTGAAGTCAATCCGGAATTCATTGAAATCTTAGACTCCCCTCTGTAATTTTGAGACCGGGGCTTATTGATATATTCAAGAAAAACCTTACGATGAAACTAAAGAAGACAATCATAATGATGTGCATGATATTAATGGCCATGACATCATGCACAACCAAAAAAATCACCTATCTGCAAGACATTCAACCGAATGTGACGATGTTTGTCCAAGAGCCTCAATATATAAAATTTGAACCGGGCGACCAGATACGCATCATTGTGCATAGCCGCGATACGGAAGTGGCGAAAGTTTTCAATCTTATAGGTGGAAGCGGAGAACACTCCCAATATATAGTTGATGATCAAGGATATGTTGAAATGCCCGTGTTGGGAAGGATAAAAATTTCTGGCCTGACGCGCGAAGAAGCAGCATTGGCCATCAAATACCGGCTTTTAGAGTCGAGAATGGTTAAAGACCCGATAGTCACGATCGATTATTCCGGGATGGGATACACTGTTCTTGGAGAAGTCAAAAGTCCCGGTCGAAAAAATATAGACCGCGACCAGATCACGCTTCTGGAGGCAATTGGATCGGCCGGCGACCTCACAATTGACGGAGTCAGAGACAATATCCTTGTGCTTCGCACACTTGACGGACAGCAAACTCCATATCGGGTGAATTTGCTCGACACAAAATCACTCTATTCCTCGCCGGCATATTATGTGCAGCAAAATGATGTGATATATGTCGAGCCGAACGCGAAGAAGGCAACCTCTTCTACTGCCACAGGGTCATCAATCTTAACGCCCGGGTTCTGGATGTCAACAGTGTCGGCAGCCATATCACTCATAATGATATTCACCAAAATATTTTAAAGCCCGGTTTCAATAACTATGCAAAGATACGTGGGAAGAACAGAGATAGGTAAAGACTCCGAAAGACCGGCACAGAGCGTTGGTACCAAACCGGCAAAAGGTGATTCCATGGTACTTATGCTCAAAGACATCTTTTATTTGTGTATAGGGAATTGGTATTGGTTTCTCCTCTCTATTCTGATAGCCATGGGGATTGGGATATATTATCTGAAGATCACCCCGCCGGTCTATCAGCGTTCCATCTCGATCTTAATCAAATCCAAAGAGAATGCCGATGTTCCGCTTCTCGAAGAGATGGGAGTAATCAATACCCCCTCGAATCTCACAAATGAGATGGAGTTGTTTAAGACCGGGCCGATAGCCTATGAAATTGCGAGCCGGCTCAATCTCAATGTGGAGTATATACGCCCCGGGAAGTTTCACGACGATGTGCTCTACGGCATTGAGTCGCCGGTGAAAATAGATTTTCTGACATTACCGGAATATGAGAACGCTTCGTTGCAATTGAAATTAAGCAAAGACGGCACGGTAACGGTAAGCGATATGGCGTGGGGAGGCAAAACTTTCCGGGAGAGCTCCACTTTCGCTCTTAACGATACGGTGAAAACTCCATTAGGCGAAATCACAGTGCTACCGTCGGCTTCTTATAAAGAAGGCGCCACAGCCGATTTGCGAGTAGTGCATCAAAATATCAACAACGTATTGGGTGGTATTCAGGGCAAGATATCCCCTTCCCTGAGGAAAAAGAATTCCACCATCATCGACATCAGATACAACGATGTTTCAAGAGCTCGGGCAGAAGACGTGCTCAATACTCTTGTTGGTGTCTATAATGAAAACTGGATAAAAGACCGCAACCTTCAATCGTCAAACACCGATAAATTTATCAAGGAACGACTTGCCTTCATTGAAGGGGAACTGGGAGATGTGGAGCAAAGCATCTCTAATTGGAAGTCACAAAATCTGATGCTCGATGTGAATGCTGCCGGTTCATTCGCGCAATCCCAGATTAATGAGGCTGAAAGAGACATGCAGGAGCTCAACAACCAGATCTACATGACCAAATACATTAAAGAGTATCTTACCGACGGAAAACATTCAAATCAACTTCTGCCAGTAAATTCCGGCATCACCAATACCAGTATAGAAAGCCTTATAAAACAATATAACGACAAGTTGCTTGTCCGCAACAATCACCTTGCCAATTCGTCGGCACAAAATCCCCTTGTGAAAGACCTTGACGAAGATCTTTCCGTCTTGAGAGGGTCTATACTTCAATCGCTCGACTATGAGCTTACAATGCTCGAATCAAAATCAAACGTGATAAAATCACGTCAAGGGATGGCTATGTCACGTGTGGCCACCAATCCCGGGAAAGCCCAGCAGCTTCTTTCAGAAGAAAGGCAGCAGAAAGTGAAAGAACAACTCTATCTTTATTTGCTTGAGAAACGGGAGGAAAACGAACTCTCACAGGCATTTGGAGCCTACAACAACCAGTTCATCGAAGCCCCCCACGGCAGCAACCAGCCCATTGAACCTAAGAGCCGTAACGTGTTGATACTTGCGTTCAGCATAGGTCTGCTGGTACCGGGAGTGATAATTTTTGCCACTGAGGTTTTCAACACAAAAGTGAGGGGCAAAAAAGACTTAAGCGAATTGAACGCACCTTACGCCGGCGATGTTCCTCTTCATATATCGGGGAAGAAGAAAAGGTTTGGCGGCAAGAAAAACAGGGAGCCTGTTTATGAAGTTGTCGTGAAAGAGCATCAGCGCGATGTCATAAACGAAGCCTTCCGGGTGATCCGCACCAATGTGGAATTTATTTTAGGATTTGACACACGGCATCAGGTAATAATGCTGACATCACTGACACCGGGAAGCGGAAAGACCTTTATTTCTGCGAATCTGTCCACGGCATTTGCCATACGCGACAAGCGAGTGTTGGCAATTGACCTTGACTTGCGTAAAGGTTCGTTTTCAAAATATGTAGGTAATCCCAAAAAAGGTATTTCAAATTATTTGAGCGGACAGGTTCCGGATTATACCTCATTAATCGTGCCGATGGGCAAAGTGGATGTAATGCCATGCGGGTCTTTGCCCCCCAATCCGGCAGAGCTGCTCTTCACACCACGCTTCCAAGAGATGATGGAAAAACTTAAGGAGAAATATGATTACATATTCCTCGATTGTCCGCCCGTGGAGGTGGTTGCCGATGCCTCTATCATCAGTCCTTATGCCGACCTCACGCTCTTTGTGATTCGCATCGGCAATATGGAGAGAGACAATCTGCGGGATGTTGAAGAATGGTATCAAGACGGCAAATTTGGCCGTCTGGCGATATTGCTCAATGGCATAGACCAGAGTTCTTCACGCTATGGTTACCATAAATATGGTTATCACAAATACGGCTATCATTACGGGTCGTATGGCTATGGAAACAGCAAATAATTCATATAATACATTGGCGATCACTTATGCGTGATACTGAATTGAGTGAATGGGATAATATAATCCGGCCGAGGCGCAGTTGGTTTGACATAGACTTCAAAGCCATTTGGCGCTACAGGGATCTCTGCATGATGTATGTAAAACGCAATTTTATCACCACCTACAAACAGACCATCTTAGGCCCTCTATGGTTTCTGATAGCACCGATATTCACCATTGTCATATATATGTTTATATTCGGGGGACTGGCCGGGATCTCCACCGAAGGTGTTCCTCAACCATTGTTTTATATGGCGGGAATATTGCTATGGAATTTTTTCACTGACTGCTTCAATTCTTCAAACAATGTATTCGTTTCCAACGCCAATGTATTCGGAAAAGTTTGGTTTCCGAGGCTTGTTGTGCCGATTTCAGGTTGCATCTCAGCGTTGTTTAAGGCAGGAGTGCAGTTGCTTCTCTTCATAGGGATTTATATCTATTGTATTTTCTTAGATTCGGCACTCACACCTAATTGGGCGGTAGCCCTGGTGCCGGTATTGGTATTGATGCTTTCGCTCCATGCCATGTCATGGGGTCTGATAGTTTCATCGATAACCTATAAATACCGCGATCTTCACGTTTTCATAGGATTCATCTTGCAGTTGTTCATGTATGTTACTCCGGTAGTCTATCCGTTGGAAACCATCCCCGAGGAATATAAACCGATAGTGATGCTCAATCCCCTCTCGTCCATATTCGAGACATTCAAATACGGTTGCTTCAATACCGGGATATTAGACTGGTCGGGTCTGCTTTACAGCCTTGTTTTTCTGATAGTGGTGCTCACCGTTTCAATTCTGGTTTTCAACCGGGCTGAAAACACATTTATGGATACAGTGTGAAAGTTATTGAATTTGAAAATGTTTCGAAATTATATTCCTTAGGGAAGATAGGCACTGGGACCCTTGGACGCGATCTCGCAAGATGGTGGAAGATGTCGGTGCTCCAAAAAGAAGACCCCTATCTGAAAATCGGACAGACCAACAGTCACAACCAAAAGAATGACACAGGATTCGTCTGGGCTCTACGGGATATAAATTTCAAGGTGAATCAGGGAGATGTTGTGGGCATAATCGGCAAAAACGGCTCCGGAAAGTCTACATTGCTCAAAATCCTGTCTCATATCACCGCTCCGACAAAAGGTGAGATAAGAAGTAAAGGGCGTATCGCCTCGTTGCTTGAGGTAGGCACCGGTTTTCATCCTGATCTCACCGGCAGGGAAAACATCTATATGAACGGTGCGATTTTGGGTATGACAAAACAGGAGATTACCCTCAAACTGGATGAGATCGTACATTTTTCAGGGATAGCGAGGTATATCGACACTCCGGTAAAGAGATATTCGAGCGGCATGAATGTACGCCTGGGTTTTGCAGTGGCAGCCTTCCTTGAACCGGAGATTCTACTTGTCGACGAAGTTTTGGCAGTAGGCGATGCAGAATTTCAGAAAAGAGCCATCGGTAAGATGAAATCGGTATCATCAGAAGAGGGACGAACTGTACTTTTCGTGAGCCATAACATGAACTCAGTGCTTCAGCTCTGTAACCGAGGCGTATTATTAAATGATGGAGACTTTATATTGGAAGGAGAGGTCAATGAAGTTGTCTCTCAGTATATGAGCTCTCTTGTGACTCATTCGGAATTTAAAGGTATTGATGGAGACATAAATTCTATCTACATAAAAAGTGCTCAGGTTAAAAGTGATAATGAACTGGAACAATTTTATTTTCACACCTCCTCAACAATCACAATAAAGCTTGAAGTAGTAATCAAGAAAAAACTTCCTAAATTGGAAATTGGATTCAATCTTTATAGCCAGTTTGGCACTACATTGTCGCGCTCTGATTTTAACGATCTGAATAATGAAGATTCTCTGGAGCCGGGTAGATATTTGCTTGAGTTCCGGATACCTCCTGATACTTTATCCTACGGAAGATATATCATAAAATTTGAAATAGGTCAGTTAAGAAAAACCATACCTACTCCACAGTCTTATCTGCATTTTGAAATACATCGTTCCCCTAAAACTCAAGGTCCCGTATTTATGGGTCAACATCCAAAAGTGGCATCAGTAATTAGAGGAAGATGGATTAGTGATTGTATTTGTTTGGAAAAATTTTGCTGAACAATCTTAATAAAAGGAAATGTGCCTTTTGTGGCCGCAGAGTTTTAAAGGTAATAAATAATCCTTCCGCAAATAATGTTTTTAATAAAACGACAATTACAGTAACGACATTGTGCAAAACGACTCAAATTGGAATTATCATATTGGAAAGTAGTAAAAAGGTTCAAAATTTAGTTGCTAAGAATTAAAATAATTAAAATGTTGTCAGTTCTTATTGTTATAGTTACTTATAATGGGATGGGACATATCCGTAACTGCCTTACTCCGTTAAAGAAACTTCCGGTGGGAATGAAATGTCTCGTAATTGACAATGCATCAACTGATGGCACACCAGAACTTATTAAGCACGATTATCTTCACATAGAATTAATTGAAAATTCAAAAAATTTAGGCTTCGGTGCAGCCAACAATATTGGATTAAGCAAGGCCCTTGACGAGGGGTATGATTATGTTTATCTACTTAATCAGGATGCTTGGATTGAACCAGAAGATATCTTAAAGTTGATTGATATTGCGGAAAAGAATCCAGAATATGGGATAATTTCACCAATGCAGGTTTATGCCGGTAAGAAAAGCATTGATAACAATTTTTCTTTAAAGGTAACCAAAGAGATGAAGGATGATTTTTTGCTTTCATCCAATATACCAAAAGAGTTATACATAATTAAAGGGAAAAGCCTTCAGGCTGCCCATTGGTTGATCTCAACTCAATCGCTAAGGAAAGTTGGTGGGTTTTCGCCAACTTTTTTTCATTACGGAGAAGATGACAACCTTTGCCGGAGAATGGAATTTCATGGTTTCAAATTAGGTATTGCCCCCAATATTTGGGCAGTTCATAATCGTGAGAATAGAAAGATAACATCAGACCACCAATTGTTGTTAAGGAAAACCGAATTAAAAAAAATTGTGAGCGATCCTTTTCTTTCCAATAAAGCAGTGTATAAAAGTATATTGAAGGCTATGTTTTTTCTCTTACTTGATTACAAAATCAGCTTTTTCCCTATATTATTTGATTTTAATAAAAATTATCATCGAATACGCAAGACCAAAAAAATTTCTGTCACACAAAGCCAAGCTTTTTTGAATTTGAATAAAATCTTTTAATTTTTATTAAAAGACTATTTAATTCCTTAAGGTATTTATTCTAAATTTAAAAGAGAATAGATGACTTTTGAATAAGTTGATAAACTTAAGAAATGCAATATAATTATTCAATTATAATACCTGTTTATGATACATGGAATTTGTTGGAAAAACTTCTTTC
>JAFLTN010000009.1 GCA_022510445.1 Muribaculaceae bacterium
TTGTGATAAGACCCGGGAGAAGGGATGATGCTCCATTTATTGGTAAGACAATAACAGAGGCAATGGGTCATGAACTTTGTGTTGGCTTGGCTGAAAATGAAGAAAATCTCCCTAATGTATTGAAATTATTTACAGATCTTGCTGCCACAGAAACTGCCCAATATAGTTATAAGAATACTTTAATTGCAGTTGATAAAGAGGATAAAAGAATAGGTGCTATTGTAGGATATGATGGAGCCAGTCTTCGAGAAATGAGAAAAGATTTCATTGCAAAAGCCAATGAATTACTTGGCTGGAACGTGACAGTTGATGAAGCCGACAACTGGGAACCGGAAACAAATTCCAAAGAAATCTACCTTGATTCTTTATATGTCATTCCTGAATATAGAAATCGAGGCATAGCCTCCTCATTGATAAAAGCAGCTATGGAGAGATATAAAGATATTGGTAAACCTTTCGGATTATTGGTTGAACCTCACAATACAAAAGCCCTTAAACTATATAATGAATTGGGTTTCAAAGAGGATGGTGTAAATAACTTATGTGGAGAACCGATGATTCATTTAAGCTATAATTGCAATACTAAATGAACTTAAATACCACATATTACAAGCCTAAAATAGATGGATGGTTCTGGATCTTAATCTTTGTCCTGACATTCACCCTCCTCATGGTTTGCTCTATTTCCGAGGACGGTTTGTTTTGGCCAGGCATAATTGAAATATGTGTATTTCTTTTTATAGTCTTGCTTTTGGTATGGATAATCACAACAGTGAAATATGCTATTAAAGGCAACGAATTAGGAGTGAGAAATTTAGTCTATAAATGGGAATGGCTACCCATAGAAAAGATAGAATCTGTTAAACCTGTAAAGAGCGTTCTTGCCGGAGCTGCTTTGTCTTTCAATAGGCTTTCAATAAAATTTTCAGACAGGAAAGTGTTAAGGAGTACAATGCCATTGGAGATTGCTCCAAAAGATGAAAAAGTTTTTATTGAAAAATTGAAAGAGATAAATCCGGAAATTAAGGTTTTAAATTGAACAGGATACTTTTAATCGGGAGTCCAGGAGCCGGGAAAAGTACCTTTGCCAAGGAGTTGGCAAAGAGAACAGGTATACCCTTGTATCATCTGGATCTTATATGGTTTCATGATAACGGTGACATTGAGTCAAGGGAAATCTTTGATGAAAAACTTCAGGAAATATTGGAAACTGAACGATGGATTATAGACGGTTATTATCCAAGGACACTCCAACACCGTCTTAAATTTGCAGATACTATATTCTTCTTTGACCTTCCTGAAGATCTCTGTCTTGAAGGAGCGAAGCAAAGATTGGGTAAAAAGAGAGACGACAATCCTGTATATGAAACAAAATTGAATGATAGTTTAAGGGAAAGAATATTGATGTTCAGGATATTCAATACACCATATATCGAGGAATTATTAGAAGATTTTGAAGGTAAAATAATAAGGTTTCACTCTTACGAAGAGATAGGAAACTGGCTTAGAAAAGATGGGAAGGTATAGAGTCATTTCTATTACCTTATCATGAGTAAAATTTATAAAATCCGACCGGGACTATCACAGTTGCGGTCGGAGAATGAACATTGATTAAAGGAATTATCTCGAAGGGAATCAATATTTCTTCATCAAGAAATCAGATAATCCGATATATAAAATTGGCTTTGACCCACAATCTTCATCGTGCCGGAAACTGCCTGATTAGGCAGTTTTGGCTTGGGCTTCGATGAAGCGGTGAGCATTGGAGTTTACAAGGTTAATAATCCGGTCGTGAAGCGAGGTGTTTTGATTGTGTGCTCCCCGGCATTGGATTACCTTATGAAGTGTTAAGGAATATTCAACGGTCTCGATACGGGTTCCATCGGAATAGTGTGCGGAAAGGATTATTGAGTCGGGTTTATCATAGTAAGAATTTGAGAACACGCAATGGTGCATAGCGGTACCTTCTTCAAGGTACGCACTGATAGAGTCAAGGACTGAAATTTCAAGGTCTTTGTCTTTGATTACAATATCGAAATAACAGCCTTTATTCTTGACATACTCACTTTCCCGGTTCAACTCCCTTTCCATCTTCTCTTTCTCTCTTTCAAGCCGTTCACGTTCCCATTCAAGATTACGTTCTCGGTTCTCAATTTCGTTTAACCTCAAAACTCTCCTATGCCACCGGTTATGCTCTGCCTGTAAGTCAAAAGGGCATATATATTTTGTGGAACGAATATCCTTTCCACATTTATTGAGTAATTGTATTAGGTCGCACCAAAGTTGGATGTCGTTGATTTCATATCCGTGCCTTAAGGCTATCTTATATGAATTCCAACAAAGATTAAGATGATTGGGGTGTTCAAAGAAGTGAGTCAAGACTTTAGTGTTGCCGGATTTTAACAAGGTTTCAATACGGCTATCCTTAAGTGTCTGTTTCATTAAGTCAAAAGGATGTAATCCCATATTGAGGTCTTTTAGTCCGTTGCGTTTCAGTTCCGGAATAAGTCTGTAACGTGGATAGACAAAAGTGTTGGTTATGTGGTGGAATACATCAGAGGTTTCTCTCAACTCAATCTTGGAGTCCCAATTAAAGCTATCAAGGTAATAACCCATGGTTCTGCGGAGTCCGCTCAAAGATGTACGTCCATTGCCGTCAATCCAATTACGGCATACCTCCCTTACAAGACTTGTCAAGAGTTCTCCTTTCCGATAGGAAACTTTAATATGGAAAGTTCTCATTACTTGAATATCTTTAATGATTTCAAGGGTGGAAAAATAGGTGGCCGATTTATAAGTCCGTTTCAAACCGTCAAGGAATTCAATCATAGAATGACAATGAGGGCAAGTAAGTTGTTTTCCCTTTGGGTCGGATTGAAATGATTTGCCACAACAGCCACACACGGCCATCCCGTTTTTGGAACGGAATGCCGGGTGACGGAATATCTTTTTCAATGTCCAGTCAATCGCCTTTTGATTGACTGGTTTTACTTTCTTATTTAGGATTACTATTTCTTTATCAAATTTATTACGGGGTCGCATAGGATTAAAAGTCAAATAGTGAAAGTTCGGGTTGTTTGTTCTCGGTTTGAGGTTTAGGCTTAACTTTGTTACGTTGAATTTCCAATTTTCTCAATTCCTCATCTTGGAAGCGTTTGAGGGCAAGAGCCTTTTGTTGTTGTCGTTCTTCCTCGGTCAACTCAATATGGTGGTTAACTATGACACTACAAGTGATAGGTTTTCCGATGTCAAGAGAAGGCTCGTCTATACAATGGGTTGCAAGCCCGTAGATTTCATCATCGCTGAAGCCGTTGCAACCGGAGTTCTTGACTTGATTGAGTATGAAAGTCACAACATCCTCAATGGTACGAGTTGTTGTTTCATACTTGGCTCTAAACAATTCATCATTTTTTGCCCTTTGGTCAAGATAATTCTTGATAGTTTCCTTAAAATGGTCAGTCCCTTTCATCTTCGTTCCTCTTTATCAGTTCCACAATTTTTCAGTTCACGCTATCTCCTTATAATCATCATCAAATTCCCTGTCTTCTGCTACCATACAAGGTTCAAGACGTTTGTTGCCGATAGGTTCATCTTCGGAAATCTCCTCAACACTTATGATTTCCCAATCCTTAGCCCAATCGTCGGCCATTCGGATTTGTTCTTGATTAAGGTTTGTGGAGTCGCCTTTTGTCAGATAGTCAAGTGCGATAAAAGGGGTGTTTGTGAAATTCTTTTCCATAGTTCCTTACTTTAGTTCAATGTTCAAATTTTTTTCTCCCTTTTGTTTAAGCCATTCGGCTTTTTACAGGGATTTTTCTGAACATTAGAAAGGAGGGTGAACAGGTCACTGACATATGCAATAGTCACTGACGGAGAGAGACGGAATACCCATTTTTGGAGGAACGATAAAAATGTGGAAGGCTGCCGTTGACAGCAGGAAAGTGAAGGGAACCGGCTCTTGCAATGTGACCGCACCCTAACTTCGTGAAGAAAAAGAGCGGATGAAAAGCCGGATTCACATGAAAGAAAACAAGAAATCCCATCCTCACGGACAGGAAACCTTGAATACATAAACTATCTTGTGATAATGCAAATGAATGAACAATTAATCTCAAATATCATTTTCGACTAACATCTATTCAAATGGAATGGGATCATCCATATCCATCTCAATTATTTTAAAATCATCATAATTGACAGTACCATCATTTGCGGATCTGGTTTTATTTACAGGGCCGTTATCCCAGAATTTGAAAGAACTGCCAAGTATGTAGATATAACGTTTGTTGGCCTGCAATCCACCGTTCGGAAGTGGAATGTTAGTCCAATACACATTATATGGTATATTTCTATCAGTAAACCCAATCAGTGTAACATATTTGTATTGTTCTCCGGTACTTGTGACAGGATATGAAGCCTTTTCCGTAGCAAAGACCGACAAGGGAGTGAAAAAATAATAATCCTTATTATTATATTTTACTCTGTTTTCTTTAAAATTCGAAAATTGCTGAGAGGCGAAAGAAAATTCCTTTCCGATACTTAGACGGTTCCAGATCACCTGACCTGTCTCAGAAATCATAGTGGGACTATCGTTGAAATAGAAACGTTGTGAAGCGAAATCACATAAACCAAACCCTAAACTGACAGTTCCCGGTGCCAGTTGAGACAAATGGTTTACATCTGTACGAAAGTTCAAGAAATCGGACATCCAAGTTACTCCCTTGCTGTCATAATTGTTAGTTTCAGAAAGAATAAGGATTTCCGAACTTATTCTTTTCAACTCTATTCTTGTGTCTATGTCTGACCAGTTGTTATAGCCGGTCAGATGATGTATTTTGAAGAAGACACAATGTTCGCAATTATATTTATAAGCAATACTTCCTTTATCCAAACCATTTTCGATGTCATTTATATCGGGAAATCCATTTCTGCCGATAGGATAATTTGTCGAAACACAGGTTATCTCTATTTTTGAGGGGTCAAGAATTTTAATAAACCTGTATGAAATTGAAACGTCCTTGTCAGTGTTCTTCTTAAGGTTGATTATGTAGGGATTGGCTGACAGATCTACCAATTCGCCATTGTTGAGAATGGTATCTTTAGCCAAAAGAGAATTGTCATACGAAAGCATAACAACAAGATTCTGCAATCTTGATTCATGGGTGAGGCAAGACTCTGATAATATGTTTTGATTGGATGTGCTGGAAGTCGGAATGCAACGGGTTTCCAGGTTAACATTTTGTGAAATTTCAAAAGTCACCTCCTGATAATCGTCAACAATGGTACCGCTTATGGTATCTTCCATCGGTTCCTCCGAATTACAGGCAGAAAACATTCCTGCGACTGACAATTGAAGGAAACAAAAAATTGGGATGAAAAATCTATTCATGATATAAGAAAATTTAAAAGGGAGACGGGAAGTCCCGCCTCCCGAACGTTAATTGTTCAATAATACAAAACCAAGTTAAAACACGGTTGTAGTTATTACTTCTGTATATCTGTAGTTCCGTCCCAGCCGGGGGCTGTCACAACTTCAAATGCGAAACTTGCAGTCACAAAGCCGCCACCATCACCATCGTTGCCGCCGGGGCCTCCGTCACCATCTCCGGTATTCTGTCGATTGTAAACTACATAGCGGTTATTTGCCTGGATACCGTCAGCAGGAAGAGATACAGCAGCGTACTGGGCTTTTGAAATGTCTTCACCTTTCTTCATGAAGGCAAGATTCAGCTTACCCAGCGAACTTGACAGGCCTGAAGCGACAGGATATTTGAATTGAGCCTTCTGGACCGGAGCAAAGACATATAAACATCCCAGATAGTCCATGGTACGGTTCTTGAACGTCACTCTTTCAGGAGAAGATCCGGAAAGATTATTTGTGAACTGGTAATTTGCCGAAGTGAACCTGTACTCATTCTGAGTATATGCCGGACTCATTGTCAAAGAGGAATCAAAGAACCATGTGGTTGGCAGTTGCATATTGCTTTCATGGTTCGTTGAGTTGGCTATATCGCTTCCAAAACCTGGTATAACGGTGACCCCATTCGGGAAAGCAGTGCTAACTCCCGGATATGAGAATTCATCAGATAGAACATGAATCTGGGCGAAAGGACGCTTTAAAGTTACCTTCATGTTGTAGTTGGTCACATTTTTGGTGGGGGAGAGCTGGATGTAACCAGAGAAGGAATCATACTCCTTCAGTTCCTTGTTATTCCCGTTCATATAATACGGATTGACAGACACGCAACGGTTTACGAAATTCAGGTTAATAGCCTGGGTGTCCATGGTGTCACTAACGGTGACATTATCTTCAGAGTTTCCGGCCCAAAAAAAGATGTAAATCTTTGTGGGGTCAAGATCTTTGTGGAACTTGAAAAGAACGGTGAAGCCATCGCCTTTTTTCACAGCATCCGGTGCCAGATCCTGTTCGCTGTCATAAAGGTAAGCACCATTATAGTAGACAGCATACCATAGACGATTAATCTCGCGGGAAAAAGTATAAAGACCATCGGAACCGACCGTGCCGGAGGCTGCAGCTCTTGTCTTGAAATCGTCAGGCAGAGTGATGTCCGCTACCCATTCGATGTTGTCAGCATCATCAGAAAAAGGAACGGGAGCCGGTTCTTCGGCTTGTGAGCAAGAAGCGAGTCCCATGACTGCCAAACACATAGAGGCAGATAAATAGATTTGTTTCAGTTTCATAAAATTAGGATTTTAGAATTTAGGTTTAAAAAATACGATTAGATAAACAGTTATATGACAGTGGAAAGAATGTATTTCAGGCTGTGAAATGTAAGACCAGAATAACAATTACCAACGCAAATAATATTAGTAACATAATAATATAATTAAATAATATTATAGTAACATTGATTTTTAGTTATTCAGATATTATAAGATTTATATAACATTGGAATGAGATGGAACATAATATTCCTATATTATAATTCTATTCACACACTTTAATATTCTATTTCCACGGTCTCTTCAAAATTAGGGTCAATGGTAATACCGCCACCGGTCATGCCGTCATCAAGATGTAGGGTCGTAAAGAAGTTGCCTCTTATTGTGGTGACGCCACCATTGACAAGTGGAATTTCAACCTTGCGTACACGTGCACGAAGATTGTTGTTGGTATCGTAAATTTCCACACAACATTTCACGGTAATCTCAGTATCTTCGGCAAGCACATGGTCGAAAGCCAAAGTATTGCCGGTCACTGAAGATATGTAAGACACATCGCTCCATTTTGCGTTGATTCTATCATGGTAAAGATTCACAGAAGCAGGTAAATCTTGGTAGTAAACCATGACTTTACCGGGAGTGAAGTCAGCTGAATCAGTGGCTACTAACTTGTACTTAGCCACGTGTGGTTTCATATCTATCTGTGTATTTGTGGACGTGAAAGAAACGCGATGCTCCTTTCTTCCGGAATAGGCAAGTTTTGCCTCGTCATTGGCCTCATAGTCATACTTATGACGGAGCAGCAAATCCGCGAAATCATCAGTATGGAAATACCAGCTCTTGTCATCATAGTAAGGAGTATGGTCGGCCCAGCTTACGAAGGTATATTTGCCAGGAGGGAGAGAAAATCTCACGGGAGATTCATAAGAGGACTTTACATCATAGGGAGTGGTCTCATCACGGCGGTAAGCTGCCACACAATAGCGAATACCCCATGCTGTGCTTCCACGTGTCGTAAATTTAGTGGAGTCAATGTCCCTGTATCCGGAGAAAGTTTTGTCAATCGAAAGATACACGTCAAGATCGGTTCTGAAACCATTAAGGATTTCATCATCCAAATTACCGTCACCGGAACTTTGATTGTTATGGCGGTATATGGTCACCACCGGGCGACAATGATGCTTCTGTTCCTTTGGAGTTTCCTGAATGATTCCGGAGTGCATCGACACTAACCAAGCCTTAACATCGTCCTGACCTTCGACCTCTGTGGAAGACCAGTACCAGCAATCGTCGGGAGAATCCGGAAGGATATCGCCGCCAATAGCCTCGATACGGGGATTGATAAAGTTTTTGATAGACTGAATCTGCCGAAGCTGCTCTACCGAAGGTATATAGGCAGACTGTCCGAAGGTCCAAAGGTCGAATACCGGAAGAGCCATAGGAGAACCCGCCTTGTCGCATTTATATAAGGCATAGGTGTTCTCGTTGCCATCCATTTTAGTCAAGTCTTTGGATGTTCCCTGACTGACGGGAATAGAATCTGAAAAAGCTTCATCAGAAATATCGCCGAGATAGACTGCATACCCCCGGATCTCATCATCTATATTGTCATTTACATTATAGACAATTGCCACGGCTTCACGGCCGGATTTTACATAATCAGTGAAGGACACTACCGAACCGTCGGTACAAAGAATGTCACCCACAGACATGCCCGGATCGGGTTCATCGAAATGGTGGCAGTCACAGGATGAAAGACAGGCGGACATGGATCCGCCGATCACCGTCATGCAGACGGTGGAAAAGAATGTTAGAAATTTCATTTTTTTGGAATTACTGCACTGTGTCTTATACATTGTGCAAGGGTTAAAGATTAAAAAATTTAATTAGGATAGGTCAAAAAAAGTCAAAATGAATGTAGAAAGTTTAGAATAATCGGATAGAGAATGATATCTTTATATTCCAGGTTCTAAGCTCTTAAGTTCGCATAATTTCGCATAATTCATGCTTATTATTTTTTCATTTTGTCCCATTTTGTCATAAGTGACTGTGAAATGGTTTTGCCGTTCTGGAATTTGGCCCAGGAAGAAGAATCAAGGTTATACCATGCGTCCATCCAATCTAGGGTCTTGATTTGATAGGTAATGTTATAAAGCTTTCGGTATATCCTTTCGAGCCTACCGGTGACTTCGGTTGCTATGTAATATCTTTCAGCAGCACTCAGAAGATTCACGTTCTTCTTTCCGGAAGTGTCATCTTTGCCGTCATTGAAAGAATATTTGGTAGATGTCACCAACTGCGACATAAGTCCGTAAAGGGAAGCCATTTCAGTTGTGACCTGTGAAACGGTTTTGGACGTAAGGGCTGTAATTGCTGTGCCTTTAAGATTGTCCGGAACCGCCTTTGACATCTCCGCCAACTGGTTGGGAATATGAGTTGATACAAGTTCCGCTGCTCTCTTGAGCTGGTAAATATCGTTCATGGCAGATGAAGCATTAGACATATACTCAAGGATCTTGTTCTCCACACCATGCACTTGTTCCATGGCTGTTGCCACGGCAGCCTGGGCGGCTATAAGCTTATTCTGAGTTTCATTCCTTTTCTTGTATGCCGATTTCAGTTCCTCTGTCTGAAGGATCACAGCGGCTGTAAGAGTCGGGTCAGTTTGTTGTGCCATACTTTCCAAAGGTGTAAATGCACATATTCCAAGAACCGGAATAATAATAAAAGCTTTGTTTCGCATAATCATAAATTGTTTTGGGGTTAAGAGCCTAAAACTTAAAATTCTTCACCTTTTCTTCTACAAGAGACCGGGCAAACAAAGAAGTCAATTGTCTTACACTTCTTATGATAGTATTGAGGTTTACAATACTGAGATCTAGACTCAAATCTTCCTCGAAGATTTCAGTGAAATTATTAGAAAATTCTCCCAAAATATGGTTATAGTCTTCTTCAGTAAGAAGATCAAAATCCTTTCGGTTTGCCAGTTCAATTAGAAATAAGACTCTAAGAGTTGATATTTTATCTTCTTTTCGTGAAACAAGTGTGACGACACAGGTGTGAGAGTTGATGTAACAATTTACATCAATAGTGCTATCGGCGGGAAGATAGGTAGTCTTACCGTTTTCGTAGGTGTATTTTATAAAATTCATGACAATGGTTGTAGTTGGTTAATAATGGTTAGATTTCTATAATGAAAGTTGTTTTCTATTGTTGGCGAGATTTCGGTCCCGTTCATATTTCGAAACAGTATTTTGAATCATATACGCAGGATTGTGTAGACAATCATTCCAGTCCTTGCAATCCCCGGGAGGTTTCCAGTGTTGTATCTTGTATTTGACACCGGCTTTCTTTGCTTCGGCTTCAAAATTGAAATTGGTGGCTGATGTTGTCACCACTTTGTCACCAATCGACATAATAATCTGCTTGGCATCACCGGTGCCTTTGTAATCGATTTTGACAGGAATTCCATCCATGCATCTCACAAGATTGGCAGAATACACATTTCCGGCAAGATCATTGTCGAAACAGTCGAAATAGATTGCATTTTGATCACGATATTTCCATTGTAACATTTCAACCTGTGATTGGGAGAACGCACCTCCGAAAGAAACCAGGGAACAATTGACATTTTTCAGTCGCTCCTTATTCACCTGATAGAAGGCCATGGCATCGAAACCGCTTTCAAAAAGGCAAACATGGGAGATATTGAAATTAGGTTTCCTTATAAATTCTGCCGTCCAGAATGCATTTGTGGAGTCAGTTCCCGAAGCTTTGCTCTTAAAACCTGCGCCACCTCTGATTTCATAGCCGGACAGCTTGTCACTGAAAGGATTGACATAAGGGAACCCGATATTATAGCCGTCAAAGTTTGTCATTCTTGTATCTCTAATAAGCACAATCTTGTCCTTGAATTCATTTACGGTATCGTTGGTAAATCCACGTTTTTTTAAAATCCAGTGGGGATTTTCGGGTATTACATTTAGCGTATGATACCTTTCAGGATCAAACTTTTGGGGAAGACTGTTTTGCATATCTGACTGCTGTTCTATTCTGTTGTCGATATAAGGCATATTGGCGAAAGATGCCAGAACATTTGCTGTACGGATCCACTCATTGTCTCCGGGAACGTTGAAAGAATTAAGATTTTCACGTATGAGTGTAATGACATCGCCTTTTGTTCCGTTTCTACGGAAAAAAGTCTGGTGGTCTTTGGAGTTGGAATTTCTGACGATGATAGTGTCGATAGGATTACTGACCGGGCCAAGATTGAGTTCCAGATATTTGCCGACACCGGCTTTCCTGTTCAAGGAATATCCTATGGAATCAGCCACGTCAAGCAAGCCGACTTTCGACTTCATTTCACTGAAAACAATCTTGTAACCCATAGTCAGTAAATCTGAGGATTAGGACACTTTTATTCAATGATACCAATAGTTTGATTTATTATAAAGAGTGGAATCTTCTAATCAGTAGATATCGTATACAAGAATCGGGTCAAGGAGTTCAAAGTCAACAGTCATATCCACGTAAAATTCAGCGGATTGTTCATCGGCTACGACTCCGTGTTCATCACACCATTTATAGAACTTTGGATTTTCACCTGCCTTATGGAGATATTCGAGGCATGAGATCTCTCTGTCGAGCAGAGATTGTATGAGGTCATAATTCATGTTATTCTTAGGATGATACATTGTTTTGTCGGCAATGTTAAGATTAAACAATAGGATTAATACTAAAAGTAAGGACAGTAAGGAGAGGGGAAGAGCAGCATTAAATCTTGAGACCGGATTTCTTCTCCTGTTTCTGCTGAATACCGGAGGCGATGAAGGCAGAGATTTCATTTGACAGGTATTTTGCTCCAAGCTGTTCCTTGTTTGCAGCTTTTGTTCTCAATAAAGCGTTGGTGTCATATCCTGACAGTTGTTTGGATGCGGATTTCTGACCCTGGCCGTAATCAAGATATATGTCATACTTGTTGGTCTGAGTGTTCTTTTCTATACGGATATTATCCTTGCTCATTCCTTCCGGGAGAGAGAACTGTTGGTAATGGGAGGGGAGACCCAGTCTTTCACCGAAAACTTTTTCAGTCAATTGGCCAGGAGTCTTCACCCTGTCGAAGTAGGCATTGAGGTCGGCACGTTCAGCCGGAGTCGACATCTTCTGACCGTCAACTACAGCATAGAATTTGTAACGGCCGAAATCCTGCTTTGTCTCATCTTTCTCCTTATAGACATTGAATTTCTCAACCGTCATTTGACCGTCTTTGCCGGCTATAACGTTTGGAGTCTTGAACGCGACATCGGGAACTTTCTCCATAATCTTGGTGGGATAATATTTCTCCATCAACTCCGGAATTGTCATATTCTTTTCAAGGAACTTGTTGGCATCAGCCTCGCTGATAGGTATCGGCTTCAGTTTTTCACCGTTGATATTGGCTGTAAAGAACCAGGGAGCATCTGTATCCTTTATCTTGAAGATATGGCCGTGTGTAACTTTATCACCATTGACAGTAATCATCTGGGGATCCCTCCGTTTCTTTTCTTCCGACACTTCATCTTTTTCAAAAGAGATTATCGGTGGCTCCAGACCTTTCGCATTGTCAGTTTTCACTTCTTCCTTATTTTTCTCAGCGGTATTTTCCGAATTGGATTTGCCGGTTTTAACTTTTGTGGATTGATCCTCAGCCACAGTGTTCTGTGGCTGTTCCACCTCTTTTTGTTTTTCATTTTTTTTAGTTTTTGCCATATTGTTATCGTTTAATTGTGAAATATTTTGTTGCTTTTCGGATTCGGACTGGGATTTGTCCTTTTTATCATGGGATATCTCAGGTTGTTGGACTCCTCTTTTGGCCAGTTTTTTCTTTTCGGGTTGTTCGAGCTGTTCGCATATTGCCACCCTTGCACCGGACCTTACAAGTTTTGGAAGATATGTATCGAGGGCATGATGCGGAAACCCTGCCAATTCGACATACCCTGTGCCGGAAACACGACGAGTCATTGTAATGCCAAGTATCTCACTTGCCCTTACAGCATCCTCTTTGAAGGTTTCGTAGAAATCACCGACACGAAACAAAAGAATGGCGTCCGGATGTTTGGCTTTCATTTCGTTGTATTGCTGAAGCAAAGGGGATTCTTTTTGTTGGGTATCTTGTTTCATTGAATCAGTATTGTTTGTTGCCATTGATGATAAATCTTTGGAATTATTAATAGCAGCTTTTTGAATTTTCTGTTGATCGCTATCATTTGAATCAGCCTCGATACCGTATGAGTTAATCTTAGGTTCGCTCGCCATGGATTCTTTGAACGGTACCAATTCCGGTTCAATGGTGACGAATTCATCCACTGCGATAAGGTTCTTGGTAAGATATGGAGTCTCGCCCAATGCGATTTTCTGTTCATCCACTCTGTCAAGTATCATTTCTGAAGCCTTGTTGACATCAGACATCACGGACAGTATGAACTTAGGTTCCTCTTTCAGGGCTCCTAACCAGTTGTCAAGGTATTTGGCGGAATTATCGGTTACCTTTGAATCGAATCCCATCGAATGGCAGAGCATGGCAGCTGTAAGTTCCGCCACCAATTCCTCCCGGGCATATTTTTTCTCTCCGAACCTTCCGTGTTCACGGTTCAGACGGTCAGGAGTGAGTGTGGAATGGGTCATTTCGTGAAGCATAGTGGAGTAAAACTCCATGCCGTCACGATATATTTCTTCCGGATTGTTTCCTTTCTTGAACTGTTCCTTCATCGGAAGGACCACGATATCAAGTGATGGGGAATAGTAAGCTTCGTTCTGAGGTTTGTTGGCTTTTATCGGGCAGTACCATGATTGGTTCTCAATCATTCTATCAAGAGAAGGAGAGGCATACATACCTTCCTTGTCACTGATTTCAGCGACTTTGAAGGCTTTTCGTAATGCCTCCATTTTCTCTGGCTTTATCTGAGCAAAATTTGTCTGATCAATGTTGAATACAGGATAACTTTTAATGAAAGGGAATGTGAGACATTCGTTTCTTTCAGCTTTATCCATTTTCTTGAAATCCTCCCAGTCCACTCTTTTACCATCCTTGTCTTTCACGCTTATATCCCAATATACCACAGGGAATGATTTAGCACCTTTGTTGACGGCCACTCCCATATTCCTGGCTTGGTTGAAAGTAAGGAATACCGGCAATTCATATTTCTTGACATCGGAAATAAGTTGCAGGAAGAAAGCGTTTGATGCGGCATAATTTCTTCCGTCGATGTTTCTTGGAAGTCCGGAATATCCGGAAGCGTTCATCCATCCTTTCTGCCATGGTTCATCCTTTAGCTGTTGTATTCTCTCGATCATCATCGAGGCAAAAAGCTCTACTGCCTTCTGACCGTTGGGGACGGGAGGATTAGTTATGGATGAGTTGTTGTAACGGCTGTTCTTTTTGAGTGCCATAAAAAGAGAGGATGATTAAAAGAGTAAGATTAGCAGTTAAGAGTGGAAAAGGTAAAAGGGGAGTACTGAAGGTAAAAGTTTATAGTAAAAGTGGATAGGACAGTTATTAAACAAACATTATTTGAGGCATAATCTGACTTTGGAGTAAATCCTTCTCCACTTCTTCCATGAAAGATTGGGCAGTTTCATTGGATGGTTCCAAATTATTGTCATACAGCCAGTCAATGAAAGCATGCTTGTGTTCACTTGTCATAACGTATTGCAGATAAGTCATTCTGCCATCCTGAACACAGGAAATAAGGTCATCATAATCCATTCCGTTCACCACAGATTTTGGATTGTCTATGCCGGTTGAATTGATTGCATTATTTTTCATATTTTTATGGCTGTTTTGGATTTGGACTCGTTTATAGAAGCATTATTTTTATTTTCATAAGAATTGTCAGGCAGTAATCCTTTAGCCTGTTTTTGGGCTATGAGGTATTCCCAACGGTTTTCATCGGTATGCACCGGACCTAAATATTCGGGATGTGCTATATCGTATTCAATTTCCTTTTGACGTTTCCATGACTCCATGTCTCCTTTGAGTTCCCGGAACATATTAGGAGATTTTAGATCGAGACCCACGGTCACTTTCTCGTCACCGATTTGAAGTTCCACAGGCTTGCCTTCCACAATACGAGATTTCTGTTCAGCTCCAAGCTGGATATCCCTTACTTTTTCGTAGGCAGCCATCTTTTCTTCAACATTCACATCTTTCTCCTTTACACGAATGAAATTGTTGGTTTCCCTGTCAAGCTGGATGTATTCACGGTCAAAGGGAGCGTTGCTGAGCACCACAATCTCGCCGTTTTTCAAATGATTGAAAGAAACCTTTCCAAGGCCGGTAGTATTTCTTAGAGTATGGTTCACCGGATAGACCATCAGAAGATGGTTACCCTTGTTGTCCGGTACGAGTTGCAATTTGCACGGCATTTCCAACACATTGTTTTCCCCTATGTTGAACTTGATGTCAAGAAGAGGTGTCAGAGAACCTTTTCCCAAAGATTCTCTGACTGATGGTTCCAAACGCCGGTAAGTTCGCTCATCAATACCTAACAATAAAAGTTGGTTCTCTATAGATAAAGAGGTTGTTTTGGAGGAGAGAGTATAGGACATAGGATTAGGTTTGTCAAATGATTATTTTGCCGCAAAATTATAGTTATCCAAAAGTCTTGCAAAAGATATAATGTCAATAATGATTTTTATACCTGATTTTTATTCGGAATGATTAAAATTCACTCGAAAAAGGCTGTTTTTAGTATAAAAACCGTGATGGTTGTCACCGAGAGGAGAAAACATTTAAATTTTCTTAAATGGAAGGAATCGGGCTAAAAGTCTGATAAAAAGCGGTATCTTTGCCCTATATTGCTATTTTTTAAGTTATTCCACTAATCCTAATTTTTTATGAGTATCAAGAAATTTTATGTCCTCTTGACAGGACTTTGCTTTTGTTCCCCAATAAACACATTGGCGCAATTCAACACCATTGAGAAGAAAACTGAAAGTTATATTATTCTACAGCCGGAGTTTCCTTCGGATGCCGAAGCTTTGCCTCCTAAAGTAAAAAAGAAAGTTATCAGGGACACAATGAATATGGTAGATCCTTCGGAATACCGTCGAATAAGGGAGAAATACCGCAGGGTCAGAAGACCCAAGCAGAAGCTACAGGACATTCAAACCAATCAGCTTAGTCAAAATAGGGTTAAAACAACTAATTTAACATCGAAGACGGCCGGTCTGACCCTGGAATCGCTATATCAGGAGATACTTAAAAACAATATACAACATCCAAAGGTTGTGCTGGCACAGGCGGTACTGGAAACCGGATGGTTCAAATCATCCGTTTGCCGTAACAAAGGAAACCTATTCGGATTGAGAAACCCGAAAACCGGAGGCTATTATGAATTTGAAAACTGGAGAGATTCGGTGAAAGCTTATTATACCAAAGTCCAATATAAATACAAGGATAAAACAGAGAATTATCTGTTGTGGCTCAAAAGAATAGGTTATGCTGAAGACAAAGGTTACATCGAAGCTGTAATGCGAGTGATGAAAACTCTGAATACTCTATAAGTTTTAAAGAAGATTAATTAAATTTGCTTTATTAAATTTAATCTGCATATATAGCATGAAGAAATTTTCAGGATTACTTATATTTTTAAGTTTATTGTTGAATGTTAGTTGTTCAAATAATAATTCAAAAAATGAATCGCTTTTTGAAGAGAAAGAAGAATTAAATTCAAAATTAACTAAAGCTATAATTAGTGATCCAAAATCGCTTAATGGGTTTTGGCTGGGGATTAATGATAAATTTGAAGGTATTAGCTACACTATTAAAGATTCAACAATAACAATTCGTCATAAGGGTGAATTTGATTTTATTAATTCATTTATTATAAGTAATGATACTGTATATTTTGATAGCGGAGAAAATTATGCTGTCTTAGATTCTGCTGGAAATTTGACTTTGAATAACGGAACAATTTTGTCTAAACAAAGGGATTTAGACAAAAGTGACAAACCATGTGGATTAGGAGATTTGGAATAGTTGATAAATTTATTCCACTCCATCCGGGAAGACTTCTTCGATAAGACGTTTAACATCGTTATTCACCCTTTTAAAATTACGGTTCAAGGCAATCTCCTTATCCCTTTTTGACTTGAAACTATAAATCTTTGGAAGATCCACATATTTGGACTCTTCCAATTTTATTTTACCCATATCGAAATTAGTCTTGCAAAAATACTTTGTGGTCTTGAACTCCTCAGAATTCTCTATATCAAAACTCTGCATCATCTTTTGGTCTGTAGGAGAGAAATCCCGGGCAGCCTGACCTGCAAGCCAGCCTGTGGCCATGTCTGCTATTTTAGCGGCAGGAACAAGAAAATCAATTTTCTCATTGATAGAAGTAGAGATCTTGTTATCATTGATTGATATGGATTTTGAGAGTTGTTTTGCCTTACCGAAAATATCATTCTGGGCCCATTCAAGAGTTTCTTTATTTCGGGCTGCTCCCATGAAGATATTACCGCAGGTTGTTATAATTTTCTGCATACCTACCTTGCCATAGTCAGCCTCCAACTGAGGAAGCTCCTGAAAACCTAGGGTAACAGCAACCTTATTGCTTCGGGCAGTTCCGATAAGTCGGTCTATTTTATGAAAATAAAGAGTCGGCAACTCATCTACTATGAGGGAAACAGGAATATTACCTTTTGAATTGACTCTTGTAACCAGACGGTTCAGGATAAGGGCATTGAGAGTACCGATAATCTGTTCCTTTTCCGGGTCGTTGGCTATTACAAGATAGCAGGGGTTATTAGGATCTGAAATCTTCAAATCAAAATCATCACCTGTAAAAATCCAATAGGCTTCCGGTGAAACAAGTCGGGATGCGTTGACACGTAGCGTTCCAACCATACCTTCCAACTGTTCCATAGCACCACCTTCAAAAGCTGATTTGAAAGGAGCCATCAGGGATTCAATCTTGTCATTTCGCATCAGCAGGCTGAATACCTCCTTATAACTGCGTCCGAGTAAAGCGAGGACGTGAGGCATATCCGAAAATTCACCTGTAATACAATCCGGTTCCACCTCATTGCCTTCTTCATCTTCATACCATGCTCTTTGAATGGCAATCATGTGACCAGTACGGTCATAATAAATAAGATGGTTCAGATCGATAGGCATACCTTCGCTGTCAACCGTCACATTGACTTCATCACCATCACCGTTGGTGGTTAGAAAATCAAGTATTTCTTCACCTAGGTCATTGTAAGCCCGTAATTCATTTTCACCATAGGCCTTTAATCTTAACTTCTGGCGATTATGCAGGACATAACGGTTAAGTTTTTTACCATTTTTGAATCCCCAGGGACGAAGGTTAACGAAATAATAAATTATTGCAGCAAGGAAATTCTCTGCTGAATTAGTAAAGAAAGCTTCGGAACCACCTTTTTTATCACCGCCTCCCTTGTTAAGGGACGCCAACAGAGTGGCTGCCGTTTCGGAAGCTGCTGCCAAATCGGGGATATATTTCCTTTGAATAGGATTAACTCTTGAAGAATACTCCACATCTGTGAAATTGATGATCCTAAAGGAACAGTTTTGAGGAAGCCTGTTGTAATGATGATTTTTGCAATATTGATAGAACAAAGTCTTGGCCAGAGTCGGGAACTTATAGTCATAAACCATCATGGCGAATCCCTTGGCCGAGTGCTGCCGAATGAAAGGATCTATGATACCGAAAGATTTACCGGAACCCGGAGTACCCAATACTATCGTACCACGAAACGGATTTATGATATTGATCCATCCCTTGTGCATCTTTTTCTTCCAATAGAATATCATAGGGATATTAACCGAATATGAAGTTTCAGTCTTATCCTTGGATTGCTCGAAAGATTCATTCTCGAAGTTGAAACGGTCGTCTCCGACCTTATGACTGTAATACTTGGCTATTCCGTCAAGGCCCTGATGAATCATAACCACACCGATAACGGAGAATATGGCATAAATAATCCTGTTACCTGAAATACCTTCAAAATTTCCCAACCAATGACCTACATGGAATATAAAACAAAGGATTGTAGCAATTATTCCCACGCAAATGGGAATGATCACCATCTTTTTCCAGTTGAAATTGATGTCTTTTTTTGCTTGAGTTCCGATTGCGGTAACACAAACGCATATAAACTCCATAACCTTGCAGGAGCCAACATGATTGAAAACACGGAATTTCTCTATAAGTCGATAGAAAAAACCTGTGATTGCTCCGTCCGGTTCTATCGGAAGATTCATTATGAGTTCCAAAACCAGAATCAGATATATGCAAGCCCGGAACCAGACATACAACTGTTGCTGTTCCTTTGTTTCTTCAAATGCCATAAACGACGATTAATATTTAATAGAAGGTATTATAACGGAATCTTGAAACCTATCATAAGACCGTTACGAAACAGATCGCCCTTCAGGAAGTTAACAGTGTTCAGTTGAGTGACTGAAAACTGCCAGTTATTCTTGAAAACATAACAATATTCAAAACCGGCACGAATACCGAAGAAGAAATGTGTCTGCTCGGCCCCACAATGGGCACCCCCGAATACGCGGAAAGAGCCGTTTTTCAATCTTTTGAGCTGGTGTTTGTACTGTGCGCCACCATCCCAGTAATAACCTTTCCAGAAATTATGGCATACAGGGGTTCTCCAATGGTCTCCCAATTCACCGAATACTTCGTATGCGTGCCCATTTTCGGTTTTGAGTTCAAAACCTATATTGGCATTAAGGGTATTGGGATATAGATACCCGGCATTTATGGTGAGATGCTCCTTCTCTCCTGCAAAAGCAGGAAGCAGACAAATCAATGTAAGGATAGAAAAAATTATTCGTTTCATTTTATCAGGATTAAGATAATAAACTGGAAATTTAAAATTTAAGAATATTGTATTGGCAGAAGTAATTCAATAAGAAACAATATTATAATATTAATAGCCGAATATTTTAATAATTATATAAATATTAGATTAAAATAATATTCTATATTATATTCTACCGATTATTGCAAAGCATCCTTTACCGATTTTGTAAAGTTCTCCAACTTAGTTTTTACGGCTTGCAGGTCTGATTTTGTCTTAGATAATTCAGCCTTAGTTTTATCCAATTCAACTTTAAGTGAATTGTTCTCTTTTGACAAGATATCATAATTCCGTTGCATGGAAATGTCATAACCAGTTTCGGTTTTCATGTCATTAATTTCTTCAACTTTTTCCATGTCAAAACAATCGGCGTTAAGGATATCCTCATATCTGATGGATAAAGAAATCACACGACCGCTGATTTGATTCTCGGCAATCTCGATATTCAAAATCTTGTCATTAGGGAATGTCAGCTTTTCAAGTACAATGACCTGACGGAAGCCCTTCTTGAAGCTTTTGGCCTTGTTGAGCACAAACGAGGGAGTAAGTTCAATAGTCTGGTAATTGGTGGATTTTGTTTCTTTTTTGTCAGAAAGAGTTAATCTCATTTCCGAAATATCGTATGGCACCTTTGTCTGATTTTTCAGACAAAAGTCTATAAAGAAATAATTACCTACCGAATAAATATTATATACTTCCGCCAGCATACCGTACTGGCTGTTGCGGATATTATGGAACTTTCTTCGGCTTCCGTAGGCAGCCCATGCAAGCCGTGCCATCTCCGATTCAGGCATAGAGATATCCGGATTGTTATATGCCATTGATTCTTCATAATCCACTTTATACATAGATTTCGCCTTAGCCGGGTCTGTTTCATAAAGAATGTCATACTGGGCCACATGACGTTCACCCACCAAAGTAATCGTGCCCAGGAAATCATCCTGACTGAAAGAGTCAGACTCCGGTTTTATTCTCACCATATTGTCGGCACACTGGTTGCCGACTATATCATCAGTGGATATATCCACCATTTTAAGGTTTTCAGGCATCACGATATGAGTGGTGACCTGTTTGTTAACATGGATTACATTTCTACCGGCATCGTCAGCAAAAGCCGAAACTGCGGAAAAGAGTGAAACGGATAGGATCAAAGGAATTTTTTTCATAATAGACATGGTTATAAAAAGTTAGAGTTAGAGTTTATAATTAGAATTAGAATTAGCTTTTAAATATCTATATCAAATTGATTTTTTTATTTGGCCTCTCTGGAATTTATAAGATACACCACTGTGTTGTATTTTATCTTGGCCTTGTTCTTACGGATATTTGCACTAAGGGCATTGGTCCCGGCAGAATATATATTCTGCAAAGCTTGAAGAGCCAGACTCTCGCCATTAAGAGAACTGCCGTAGCCTCCGTATGAAGAGAACTGCATGTTCTGACCAAGGACATTGGTGCCTGCCTGTTTCATAAATTCCCGGAAAGCAGATTCCGGAACATAGAAGCCCTCCATACCGTCATTGTCGAATACGGAAAGATCAACCTTAAGGAATTGGTCACCGACAAGGATAGAACTGATATTAGCCATCACACGCTGCTGTGAGAACCCCGATACCGTTCCATAGAGATAAGTACCTTTCAAGAGTTTAACATTACCTACAGTCACATCATCAAGCAATTTGAATCTGAGACGTGTCCCTTCATGAGCCTTGGTGGTCTTATCTATCATGGCCCGGATAAGCGATGACTCACCCGAACTGAATTGGGAAGCGACAGTGTTGAAGGACTCCTTGTTGAAATCTTCCGATTTTGAAACAAGTAAAGGCCTGTTCCTTTCACGTTCTTCTTCTTTCTCCTGAGCTTTCTTCAAGGCTTCCTGTCTTGCAATTTCATCCGGATCCGGCTGTTGTTCTATTTCACGTTGCCGTTCAATAGAGTTTCGCTGTATGCGTTCCAGCTCCGCCATATAAGCATTATAGCCATCATCTTCGTATGGAGAATATGACTGCTGTGGCAACTGACGGGTACTTTGCTCGATCTGACGTTGAAGCTCGGCGAGTCTTTGTTCCTGTTCGGCAAGTTCTGCCTCACGCATCATCTGTTCAATTTCCCGGGTATATTGTTCATCTTCATCAAGACTCTCTTTCTGTTCGATTTCAGTACCGATGCCGTCAATTACTGTAAAGGCGTTGTCATTGTTGTAGCGAGAAGTCATTGACGACATCTTGTCACCGACACCGTCTGTTCGTGCCTCCGGTAGTTCCATGTTGATGCGGTCTGTGGGGGTCTGTTCCTCATGTTCATTGCCGGTGCAACTATGGCAGAAAGTGTAAGTAAGATAAAGGACCGGAATAAATATGATAGCCGGGAAAATATATTTCGGCTGTTTCCAGTTAATCTGTTTCAAATTCAGTTTCATTGTCAAGAATGTTAGATATGGTTTCGATTTTTTTCATTACATGGTAAATCTCCAGGGAGTCGGACGCGGTTTTGACAGGTTTGTTATAGAGGGAGTCGAGTCTGAACAGAAGGTGATTTCCTTCATCAATCAGTTGTGAGAACTGTATCTTCAAACCCTCCCTATTGGCATCTATACAGTGTCTGCCGTCAAACATAGGTCGAACTGCCAATATGGCTGAAGAAGTTTTTTCTTCCCGGTTTTTCTTCATCAGGAAATAGATTGTTTCATTGATGGTTATCAGAGATGCCATTATAACCAGGAAATAGATAAAGAATCTCTTGGGATGATGTCTGGCCCAACGGTTGGCAAGTCTTATACGTCCCCTCATTCGGAAGCGGTTCCCGATTGAATCCCCGAAAGACTTTGAGTATTGAGAAATATAACAGGTTAGACTGTTGACTGTATTCTTTAGATTCTTGTAGGTTCCCATAAGATTACCATGTTGTTAGGTCTTTGTTTTCAATAGTTCTCCAGTTGGTTATCAACAATCCGTGAGGATTGTTCTCTGTCCTTGGCACCGACTCAATCTCTCCGGCTGTGATCAAAGACCGTTTCATTTCCCGTGAGCGACGTTTGATGTTCTGTGTTCCGTAATATGTGAACTTACGGCTTTTGGGGTCAAACTGTATGGAATCGCACATGACGGTGCAGATGGCAGAAGAAGACAATAGGTCGGAATAGAAACCCTTTTCATCGAGGGCCTGATTCTGCTTCAAGGCAGAACCGTCGGCCATATACAGGGCTTTTCCCACTGTGTATCTCATATAAGAATCATCGGGAGGCAGATTGAAGAAAAGCTGATGGAAGAGATTTATATGTGCCCTGGCTTCCATTTCAAAATTTGAAGAGAGTTGTGCCCTTTCAGCAAGGAAAGGGATTTCACCGTCCAGCACATAAATCTGTTGACGTTCCTTGTCAATCATAGACCAACATCCGAATATGGTTGTTGCACAGATAATGACACATCCGGCTACGGTAACTATGACTGTCATCATAGCCAGACGTGTCTTTTGTTCAAGAGATTGGATTAGCATTTATCATAAATATAAAAAGGTTATACACTGAAGTCTCATTTCTTTTAGTTGGTATCTGCGGATTGTACCTGCGAGGCGGCTCCGCCATTGTTTAAGGAGCTTATTTGCGGACCCTGCAGATTTTCTTCGGCCTTTGAGCCTATGGAGCCGGCCAGGTTTACTCCTCCTGTCATGGCTGCACCTGCTATCATAGTGGCTCCTCCGATAGTTCCGCCCACTGCGGCACTTCCAGCAGGGGAGCTTACGCCACCCGGTATAATCCATGCACAAACATCCGGAACAAATTTCATCACGAATACTCCCACAAGGAGGCCGACCACATACATACAGGTCGTCCCAAGTCCCTGCATACCGAGCATAAGGACTTCCCCCCATGAGCCGTCTGCAACAGAACCTCCCACACCGGCATCATTGATAAGCTTGTCGTATGCGGCGATATCCATCTGAAGGTTATAAAGCATGATGAAATCCACATAGTAGAGAATCATATAAATGACGAAAGCCCAAAGGGAAAGGGAAAGATATTTGGATAGCCACTGGGTCCATGCAGATCTGAACGGAGGAGCCAGTGACATTGCAAACGCTATGGGACAGAAAGCAGCCAAAAGGTGCATGAAGATGTTCTGTGCCACCAACATTCCGTAATAGATAATCTGGAAAAGGACTTCTCCGATAAACCGTATGGCAATACTCATCCATTCGCAGATAGATGTTTCTATGGAAAGAGTGGCCTGTTTCAGACGTATCTCCGCGTTTTTCTTGAACTCGTCTATGGCTTCGGTGATACCGAGAAAAGAGTCTTCTCCATCATCGGGTTTTGCTGCCTTTTCTTCCTCGTAAGCTTTTGTGATGATATCCCTGAGCTTCTTTGAATACTCCTGCTGTTTGTCAGCCAGGTCTTTTTCTTTTTCAGCTACGGCATCGTTACCGCTTTGAGCCATTTCGTAAGCCATGTCACCCAAGGAACGACCGGGGGCGGCAGCTGCCTCACATATCCATGAGGCCGAACTTATACAAATGGAAATGATGATGATACGTAATATCTTCATCACATCCATACCACGTTTGCCCAGCATCATCATCCAACATTCGAAGGAGCCTACACCTAAGGCTATACACAGGCCAATAATCTTGGCCCACCCCTGAATTACTCCCAAAAGGGAGGATTCGGGGAATGTTGACATGTGGGTTATCAGATTCTGAAGGTTCTCGTCTATGACTCCGAGACCCATCGTTGCAAGTATCATTTTCTTATCATTAAGCGCATTGTGCTCACCGCACTAAGCAAGGTTTAGGATTAGTTGTTTTGAAATGCAAAAAAGATCGATTTGAAGCAATCGGTATCTATATTAAAATAGGAATTATTTATAGTGACACTTTGTATAATAGACAAGATCGGCTGAATGTTTAAGGAGTTTCCTCATTCGTTCCCGGGCTTCCTCGTATGCTATCTGACGTTTCGTGTTCTCCATCTCATAACCGATGCCGGTTTTATGGATATAGTCTATATCCGCCAATACAGCCCGGTTCTCATCCTGAAGTAGGGCCACAACTTCGGCAAGATTACCGTTGCTCTTGTTCAGAGAATAGGAAAGACATTCTGAGATTGAAGCCTGCATCTTTCGGAAATCGTCCTCAAACTGAGGGTACATAAGGTCAACATTACGGTCCACTGTCAGTTCCATCTCCTCTTTCCAAATAGGATTGATGGAGTCAAGTTCGGTCTGGGTCTTGGCCTTGGTTTCAAGTACCGCCGGAATCTGTGCAACACGGGGCACAAAAACACGTTTCTGATTAGACTTGTCTTCCTTGAACCGGATATGAGGAGTGGGAATAAATCCCAAAGTCCATGTCCAATACATTTCAGCACCTGAATAATTCTTATGGAGTGTATAGTAATACCAGTCGGGTGCAAAATCCCATCCACCGTTCTCCATTGAATTCAGTTGCTTCTGCTTCTGACTGTCGGAAACAATAGAGGGAGCCTGTGCTGACATTTCAACGGAAGGGGAGATGATTGAAATTCCTATTAATGCTATTAATATCTTTTTCATAATTGAGGAGAGTTAAATTTTTTCGTTTTCTCAATTCACTTATCTTTGTCATTTAAGTTGACTGTTCCATTGGCGGATCAACTTTTCAGAAGCCGCTTTCATCATGGGGTCTGTTATTATATCCCTGACATCCGCCGTCCAAAGATTTCTGCCGGCTGTATATAGGATATAGTTACGGTTCTTGGAAAGTATGCCACGCATCCTGGTTATTGAGTCGTCAATCAAGTAAATCAGCTTGTATTTCTCATCAAGAGAAGCCTTCAGGATATTCAGACCTGTAGCACTGAATGTGGTTATCGACTTCGTGAGCCTCTTGGTTTCTTCTGCAAGTTGCTTTTGTGTCCCGACATACCTTACAGATACCGTCGGCTTCTCCTTGATTACTGGGGTGCAGACAGTAATGAAGTTCTCGTATTCTTTGATTAGATACTGGAGTTTTTGTGTAGTGTTTGTTATGGTGGTTGCGAACATCAGATAAGAGTTGACATCATTCAGTCTTGTGTTCAAAGTTTGCTTGATATCTGATATTTTGGAAGAAATGTTGGTGGTCACCTGTTGCTCTGCAGTAACTGTTGTCACCTGTGTCAAGGCATTGTCTTCATTTTTCTTCATCTCCTTATGCAAGGCTATAAGGGCTTCCAGAGTTGGAAGATCTCCCGGTGCCGAAAAATCAATAGCCTTCGTAGCAAGAGGACTAAATATAAAGAGTAATGTCAGTGTTATGGCAGTCTGTTTCATCACTTGATTGTTTTATTCCATTGATTGATCAGGTTGTCGGAAATCATTTTCCCTGCCATCAATTTGCTCCAGGTACGATGGTCTATGACTCTTATAAGGTCAGACCATGAACCCTGTTCAGCCATTGAAAACATATAGTTCAACTGGCGTTTGATATTGAGCAGGTCACCGTAAAGCTGGCAGGCAAGAGTCATTCTCTCATAGCGGTCAAGGAGATTGTGTCCGTCGTTTTTTACGGCGGAAGAAGTTTTCAGAGGATTGGAGACTTTGGAATTGTTGACGATGGAAACAAAGTCGTTCACACATTGTGTGGCTCTGCCCACAAGATCGCTAACTTTCAGCGTCACCAAAGCTTTGTTCTGTACTCCGGAGGATTTAAGGGAGGAAAGAATCTTGGGTGATATTTCTGCAATCTCCTTGGACGTCTTGGCAATCTGTTTGTAATATATGCTTTCGGTTCCAAATCCCTCAATGTTTTGGAGTGTCTTCAGGGTCAGTTCCTTAGCTGCTGCTATAGAGGCTGACTTTTGAAGTATCTCCTCCTGCTTGGAGAGAATAGTATCTAACTGGGCGTTGTGGGCATTCTCAGTTGCCAACTGTTGAATGGTGTTGGCTTCCACCTGGGCAACAGCCTTGGGGTCAAGCACCACTCGCCATTGGGCGTTGGCGTTGAGGCAAGGTATTACTACAACTGCAATGGCCAATGATTTGACAAAAGAATTGCTTCCTCTCAAGAAATTAGAATGTCTCGAACATATCGTTTTGAGATGTTTCTTCACTTTAGAGGAAGATTTGAGCTGAGCCCGTATTTTATTCTTTATTCGGTCTCTTTTGAAACCTTTTATGTTTCCTTTCAGTTTTCCCATAATGACATAGGTTTTTTGTGTTGGTTAATCATGGTTGCGAAATCAAAGTATTTCTCCACACCGGCTTTCTTACGGTCTTTCTCTATATGTATTATTGCAGACTGAATATTCCCAAAATAAGCTTTGTAAATTTTTAAGGCCTCCTTTTCGGCTCTTTCAGTCGTATAAGCCCAATAACATTCCGGTGGTTCTTCGACACCATAGACATCTGAATACTGGCCTCGGCAAATCCACACCTCTTTGAAAAAGTTTCTTCCCTCCTTGTTGTTAAGGGAATTGATTGTGAATATCTGTTTTTTCTGTACTTCCGTTAACCCAAGTATCTTTGATATATCTTCATATCTGTCCTTGAACTTAGTCTGGTCAAGAAGAATCTTGATATCGGAGTTGTTGATTATAGCCTCTTTTACAATGGGTGAATCTATCACATCATTAAGTTCCTGTGTCACAACTCCGGCTATTCCGTGGAATTTACGTACAGTTTTATAGAGATACTTTATGTATTCGGCCATTGTCGGAGAAGCGATAGCTTTCCAAGCTTCTTCTATAATGAGTGCCTTTCTTCCTTTCTTGATCCTCATCTTCTGAAGGAACACATCCATGATAATGAGCACCACTATAGGGAAGAGCACAGGGTCGTCTTTTATCTTGTCAATCTCAAAGACAATGAATTTTTCATCAAAGAGATTCACATCCATATCGGAGTTAAGTATGTGTTCCAGTTCGCCACCTTTATAGAAAGTTCTTAAAATTGAAGCAAATTCATTTATGTTGAAAGATATATGTTCCAGGGCTATTATCTGTGGGACGCGGGCCACGGCATATTCATAGAAAGAATTGAATGACAGTTCCTGAACTGTCAGCCTTTTACGCTGTTCTTCCAACAGGGATATTCTCTTTTCGATCTTTACCGCATCGGAACTTTCAAACAGTTCCGACTTCAACTGACGAAGCTTCGATACGGCTGTCTCTTTCTCAGATTGTGAAGCGGCTTCATCATCAATGAGAGATTGCAGGGAATGGCACGTTCTCCAAAGTTTGAGTTTTCTTTCCTCCGACGGCAGTATAAGGGCATGGTTCTCTATTTTTGGCGGTTCCTTACGTATGATATTGTCAATATCCACCATATCGTTTATCATCTGTTCGGGATTCTTCTCACGTCTCGAGTTAGCTTCTATGAGCAATGTACGCTTCATGCTTTCCTTCTCGGCTTCTGTAAATCCGCTGAACGGATGGAAGTAAGAGTTGTAATACTCCACGATAACCTGGTTGATTATCTTGTCTTCTACCTTTGATGGACTTTTGTCACCTTTATATAGCAGAAATATCAACGACTTTAAAAAATTCTTTTTCTCACCGAAGTTGGTCTGATATTCTATATCCGTAATCTTGAAAGGATTCATCGATATAGGATGTTCAGTGGAATATGAGATATAGGTTCCGTTGAAATAGGAACAGATTCCCTCGTAAGAGTCGCCTGTGTCTACCATTACCACATCAGTTCCCTGCTCCAGCAGTTGCCTTACAACGGAATTCATATGAAATGATTTGCCACTGCCGGAAGGACCTATACAAAAGAAATTGGCATTGTCAGTATACCGATATTTACCCTCCTTGCCTGTTATGTCAATACATACCGGCAGACCTTGACGGTCTGTATAGAATGTGGTAAGGGGTGTAATTTCATCTGTCTTTAGATGTTCCTTATAGAAGAAACATAAGGCAGCTTCGCAAAGAGTAAGGAACAGGTCGTAATCCTTATTCATTGTATATCCGTTCCCGGGGAATGATGCCGTGAAAAGTTCCAGTTGATTGAAACTGGTCTTTGAAGGTGTTATGTTCAAAGGGAACAGACGGTTTTCGATGTAAGATGATACCTGAGTAACCTTATCTATCGGACAGCTTACAATTATATTGTAGTTGCAATAGACTAAAAGCCTTGAATCTTCAGCAAGTATGGCAAGAACCCTGTCGATATCCGCCTTTGCCAACTGATTTGCCGCTCCCGGCATTGAGCCGTGACGGTTTGACTTGGTGTGCAGTTTACTTAAAAGTTTCCGTTGTGCCGGAACCTGAATAAGCTGGTTGAATACCACACAGTCCGAATGTGGCACCGAAGGGAGGAAGTCAAGCAGGTCTGTAGCTATCTTCTGACCGTTAACGTTGAAGGAGTTGAACGGCTGAACCACTCCGGGAACAGTGACCGAATCAATGTCAATCAAAGGAAAAGACTTGATAATCCTGTTGTTTCCGGTTCTGAGAAAATCATCAGAACTCTTGAAATTGTCAGCCGGGAATGCTCCCCTTCTGAAATTAAGAGTTATGAAACGTTTGACATATTCCATCACGGCTTTCTTTTTGAGAAGCCGGAACGGTATATGTTTGTCGGCTAGTATGTCTGCCACCTTTGCCACCTTGACAAAGAATTCATCCCATTTCTTCGGATCATGTTTCACAAACTGATTCTTCTGCGGTTCCTGGGTGATGATTAGATAAGAGGTTATCTCGGTATATTCCCTACCATTGAAATAATTGAAATAACTACTTGTCAGGAACTCAGCACTAGCAGGTATCTCTTTATGGTAGGCCTGACGGCAGAAAACGTCCTGTTTTTGCAATGCATACCCTTCACCGAGAGTCTTGACTATATTGAGCAACACGTCATGGTAAAAGGCATACTGGTTTGCATCCGTGCAGAGTTTCTGAACGGGGTTGACGATTCGGAACATGACGGAAGGTGACCCGTAAAGGTCAAAAGCCACCGTGTAACCGTCAATTTCCTGTATCTGGGAATAGACAGCCGGGAAAGTTCTTTTCCTTGACTTGGACATTGTATCTTTGGATTGGTAAAGTTTTATTCAATCGGATTGCTCACGATATGTTTCACTATCAGAGAGTCTTTGCATCGTTTCTTGTCATGGAGTCCGTTTTTCTGTTTCAGAAAAATAAAGAGCAACGAAAGTGCGATGATCAGGAACATCCCGATAAAGCCTATGATCCTTCCAAAAAGGAAAGATATTAGTAGAAAACCGAGGAAGGATGCACCGATGGCACCTGCCCCTATGTAAATGAATCTACCACGGATGCCCATAAATTCGAGTGGCCGTTGCAGACCCTTGAACATCATATAACCGTTAACGTTAGCCATATAGATTATTCAAAGAACAGTGGCAAAGCTTCGCCAAGGGCTACGAAGGCGATGCAGCCCCCGATAGTGAGCATGATGGTTTTCTTCACATCCTGGTCACCGTTTGTCATTTTGAAATAGACATTGAAGGCTCCCACAATGGCTATCACGGCACCGATGGCTTTCATAAGGTTTGATACCTGGGCCTGATAACCTTTGATTGTTGTGGTTGCCGAAGCGAATCCGCTTGCACCGGTTTGTGCCATGGCTTCTACACTGAAGAAAAATATCATCAGGACTAATGGCAGAAATCTCATTAGGCTGTCCGCTGTGAAGAATTTATCGGTTGCCTTTCGCAACTTTCTTATACTTTTCCCGGTATCTTTTGAAGATAGGGGATTAGTGTTCCGACAATGGTTCGGAACAATGGAGAGAGTGGTCATAATGGTTTTTAATAGAAGTGGATTAGTATTTGATTAGGATTAGTGGAATCTTTAAGGTAGAATTTCACGCTGTTTGTCCTACAGCTTATGAATTAATATTTGAAGTTTCAGTATCTTTATTATCTGAAATTTCCGGATTATCATTCCCTTGCTCGGACGAAGATTCAGAACATCCGCTTATTTGAAACACAAAGGTTTCAAGTTCAGGATTAGGGCCATAGGGGTTGTAAGCCTTAATCAAATTATAGAAACTTACAACATCCATAGGCATTGGGAGAATTGGTGTCTCATTTTTCTCTATACCTCGGTTTTTATTATCAGATCTTCCATCGTTGGTCCCATTGCTGTTATTCTTTAACGGTTTAACAGCTGAATCATCAACCGGGATATCCGACGGGTCAATCTCCGTCACATCGAAGGTCAACTCTTCTTCGGTGATGTCGATTTCAGTTTCCTCGGTATATTTGGTATAGTCTACCTCATTGGTGGTTTTCCGTAGGATCTCCTTGCCAATAAGCAGAAAGTAATAAGAAGCTAAAAGAAGGATTAGGATTACAAGTATTTGAATGAAGGACATGGACTCGGTTTATTGAATTTATTAGTTAATATAAGTTAAGGTTGTTCCTTTAAGAGGGTATCCAAAGGATAGAACTTAAGACCAAGGGATTTGCCCTTGATTTCGTATTCATATTTCCTGACCCTTTCGTTAGGATAATAAATACGGTTGCTACCCTGGTTCACAATATATCCTTTCCTTTTGAGCAGGAATTTCAACTTGTGTCTTTCCTTGTTAGGGAACACTTTGAGCCGTGTTTTCTGTTCAAGACCGAAGATCACGCGGCTTTTTTCTTTCCTTAAGAGTTCCTTTCGGGAACGAGACATAATACGGCTGATCTCTTCCGGAGTCCTGATAATATTCCATTGGGCGGCTATTCTCATAACCGACCTGCGGGAAATACCAAGGAGTTTTGCCATTTCACTGTAGGAAAGACAATCGGCCATCATGTCCCGGACCTTGATCTTGCATTTTATTGAAATTTCGTGAGCCATTGATGTTGATTTTTCAAATAATGGATGGTTAAAACACAGACGGAGCCTGCAACTTGCGGTAAAGTCTCAATTCTTCCTTATAGGTTTCTATGAAAGCTCTTAGAATTGTGTTGAGAAGGTTGGTCGGTGTAACATTGTCTATGTCAATCTCAATGAGAGTGCTGCGGATGTCAGCATCTATCATCATCGGCTTACGGGGATAATCCTTTCGTTTAAGATAATAGCTTTTGTCCTGTATTTTTTGTTGGAAGAGATTCCAGACTGCATCGGAACTTTCAGATTTTGAATCCGGAGCTATGGCGGTTTCTGTGTCATTGCTAACTTCAATTCCTTCCAACACTTCCAAATCGTCTTCTTCCATAATGGTTGTATCTATGTTGTGTCTTGATTCCGCATTCTTTATAGATTCTTCATATTTTCTTTCTGTAGTCTGATAATCATCACGGGAATATGCTGTGTTTATCATCTCTTGACTCGCTGTCGTTTGTTGACTTTCAGTAGTCTGTTGATAACCTTGTTGCTGGTTGTTTTCTCTGTTTTCATAAATAGGTGCTTGCATGATTTATAATATTTTAAAGGTTGGGTTTAGGATAGGTTTTGTTTAAAATGTTCTTTAGGTTAATGTTAATTTATTTGTTAAAGTGTTTTTTAAAGTGGATGCCAAATTGATATTATGGGGATTGTTTATGTTTTAGTTAATATGTTGATGAATAGCTTTGATTAAAAATTTTCTGATTCATTTTCAGTATTTACATCGTAAACTGTGCAATTAGTTACATTAGTTTCTTGATTTGTAGTTGTTTGCTTATTCTCTTTAATTTCAGTTTGATTTGTCTGTTTCCTTGATTTTATAAGGTCTGTAATGAAATCGTTGAATTGATTATAAGGCAATTTATCGAAATTGTCAGTCTTTATCGGATCGAGGGAGTCCAAAACATTCTCACACATATCTATTGGGGGAGACATTAGGAATCCTTCTATTGGTTGTTGGATTTCAACTTCCTTGTCTCTTGGAGTTTTAAGCACCGGCACCAATATCAACCGGCTACGCATTGCTAAAGGTGATTTAGCAAGGCTTGTTCGGATATTTAGAATATATTGGAGATAATTTTGGAAATTGACTCCATTTCCTTCTGTAGGTTGGTAGGGGAGTACTATAAAATTTGAGGACACGAGGATTCTCATGCACATCCATTCGTCAAAATCGGAGGGGAAGTCAAAAAGAAAGAAATCTGTCTTGTCCTTCACATCGGAAAGAATTTTGAAGACAAGGGTATCATCATCTAAAGGCATGGGCACCACCTGATAACTGTCAGGAGGATTCCGGTAGTTCTTTTTTACGAAGGTATCGTATTTAGTATATGATGTCAGAGAGGGATCACAGTCAAAGATGATTGTCTTTTTATCCACATTATCCGGCATATCGTTCAGCCTGTTGGCCAAAGCGATGCAAACGGAGGTCTTTCCGCTCGAGGGGAGTCTGTTGATAACCGAGATAATCATATAGAGGAGAAATTTTGATGTTTGCCGGCAAAATTATGATAATAATAAAAAGCCGCAAAAATACGGATTACTAAATCCTACTAAAAATTTCACCTCAGTGCATACTTCATCAAATCCGAGCTAAAATGTACTCCTACACCAGTAAAAACCCTCCTAGTTGTCACCGAGAGGAAAACACAAAAAACTTTAGGTTATATAATATCTTATTATATGATATTTAAAGTTTAATTATCTATTCAAATTGATCTTTTAATAGAAATCTACATTAATAGCTCATCTGCTTTCCGGACTCTTCGTCCCAGCCTTTTTTGGTTCCCACTTCCCATTCACGATTATCACCCGAACTACCTCCTGAGTCAAGAAGGCTCTTTAAATTTGGGATACTAATTGCGGTGTTTTGCCCAATTTGCCTTTTCGATTGTTGTGGCGATACTTTTATTTTCAATCGGTCAAGGTCAAGGATAATGTGTTTTTGAGGATTATATGCAAAGGTATGACCGTCATGTCTAATTATTCTGTAACCGGAGTTCTTTAAATGATTGAATCGGGCATAGGGATCAGAAAGATTCCTTAAATCTGATATAAATTGAAGCGTTGATTTGGATAATGGAATGTTCGGATTAACTTTAATTCTGGATATTTCTCTATTATCCAATCTATAGATTCTGGCCAGGAAATTGATTTCTTCCTGACTTCTGGGATTGAAAGATTTTAGCCATGCTATCTTATTATTTATATCCAAAGACTGTGCAACAAACTCCTTTAACGGTTTCATCCGAGTGCCGAAGATAATCTGGTCTTTCTTGACATAAGCCTTCAGACGTTTGAGTCGTCGGTTAAGTTGTCTGGATGTAATATTAGGATTTATCCGAAAACATTGGTCTATGAAGGAGTCAATCTTTTCAAAGTGTTCTTCGGGAGTTGAGAAATCGGTAAGCTGTTTCACATTCATAATCTTCGCCCCTTCTATGACCATCTTATTATGGAAATCTACGGCAACATAACCATAAGGAGAGTCTTTTTTGCCGAAGAAAACCAACTCAATTCCGAATATCCTTCTTAAATCAGATTTTAGACCTTGAATATCGGAGTTAACATCCCGATATTTTGAGAAAATAGCTTTAAGCTGATTAAAGTTGTGTGTAAGTGGATTATTCTCATTATTCGTAATGTAAGGTGTAAGTTCATCTTTTGAGACAGAACCTTGAACCATCCCTCCTTTCTTCACCGTTATTCTGCCGTCTTTTTCATAACATTCATAGTTCATGGCTTCCAATACGGCCTTGAATTGAGTCTCACTACGGAAATTGAAATCGAGGGCTGTCTTGATATCCTTTTCAGCCTGAAGATTGGCATTATGTCCCAATAATTTGTCAATCACTTTCTGGGATCTTCTTCGCTCATTATGATCATTAATCTTTCTGCCATCCGGTGACACACGGGATGACACTATATGAAGATGATTATTATCAGTATCGTGGTGAGCATAAATGAGGATTGGTTGATTCGGATCTCCATAACCCATTTCGTTAAGATAGGCATGTGCGAAATCAAGAAGCTGCTGATTGGTCATTTCATTGTCTTTACAGGAAATGGCAAGATGGAACTGAGGCTTCCGGATTCGGAAGTTTTGGTCTGAATAATCTTCAAGATATTGAATGATTTCTTTGGTGGTTGGCACATCGGTTTGACCGAGGGTTCCAAATCCTGACATTTCCAATAAGGTTGCTTTCCCGTGAAGGACTTTCTTTTCATTGTACATCACACCGGGAAATCCACCCGATGCATTGGGGAGTATTGTTGCAATCATGAGGAGAGAACTTAGGATGACAGACTAAACTTAATAAGTCTTTAGATGCGGTATTTGTTCGTTACTCTAAGGAGATCTCCTTTCAGTTTAGTACATTCTGATTGTAAGGTCTGTAACTGAGGAAGTATTTCAGATATAATAATGGGAGAGACATCAATACCTGCCTTAGCCGTTTCATTTATTCTATGAACCGTCTGGTTAAGGTTGCCACCTAAATGAGCGAGATGCATATTGGCGTCACGATACAGCTCAATTAGTTCTTTGGAAGCCTCAATCTTCTGCCGGTGACTTTTGTTAGAGAATTCCTTTAGGGCGGATTTAATATAATTCGTGATGCTCAGAAAGGGCTGTGAGCGTTTTACGATTTCACGATGTTCATCTTCCGAAACGCGGAAAATAATGGCTTTGGTTTTTGTTTTCATAAATTAAGTTTTTAAGATTAGGATTGTGAATTATGGATTACGATTTTATAAATCGAAATATAGGGTCTACGGATTATTAAAGTGGAAAATCACTTTTTTGATTTCTGAAATTTGACTTTAGAAAATGAATTTTCCAAATTAGAAAACATGATTAGTAAGTTTATAATTATCGAATCAATAAAAATAGGAGTTGCGACCAAATCCCAACCAAAGGGTGGCAAGCGATTGTAACCGGAGGTGAAAATCGGCTTTTGTATATACAAAAGCACAACTTGCTTTTTCATCCCGGAGGGAAAAGATAGGATTAGGTTTCAGGTGACAAAATTATCATATTGAAACCATCACTTCCAAATTTTCTAAGGATAATTTTTTCAAAAAATGAGGGTCATTCGTTTTTCAATAATTGAAACAAGAGATTGTAATTCAAAGATTTTATAACTCAGTATTTCAATATATGAAATCATAAATTGTGATTTAAAATTTCAGGTATATGACTTTAATATTCTATAATCCTGATTTGATATTTCATAATTATTGAACTTTGATTGAAGGAATTAGAAATCATGTTTTAAAAATCCGTTATTCCGGATTATAGAATTTTGAATTCTATTTTATGAAACTTAGAGGGAAAGAAAAAGAGTTTATTATCGGGATTTTAACGGTTATTTTGTTCTTTAAAATTTGGTTATTTACTTGAAAATCATTATATTTGTATATATTACAAGTAAGAAAGGAGCCATTATGTCAACTATATTTCTAATTCTATTCTCAGCAGGTATTTTGTTGAAAGTTTCCAAGGCTCTTAAGAACGTGACACAGTCATTTCTTTACACGGTGCTGTCATTGTTGGGGCTGGTATTACTTTTCAAATGGGTGGGTAAACCTCTTTACCGCTTCATGGTTTGGTTCGGCAAGAAGATGTGGTTATGTCTCAAATGGATAGGTAATAAAATGATTGAACATTTTAGATATAGAGCTGATGAGTTATATTGGTTCAATGTCGCTAATTCTAAAGATAGACTTGTCTATATCAAAGAAGAGGATTTCCAATATTTTCACTTCTAAATGACAAAAAGAGGGAGCAGCATTTAGCCACTCCTCAAGTTTCTTTCCCTAACGTTAATTTTTAATTAGAAACCTTTTCCTTTGGTTCTCTCATAAATTACCTTTCTCTGAGAGTCTAAGTTGGTTATTCTTATTTGTACCGTACATCCCATTGGAATATCAGTTGGCAATTGTGGTGTCATAATGTTAATTACGTCATCAACAGTATGAAATCCTATATCCGATATTTCAACCAATTTTTCACCCATAAAGAAAATTTCTCCTTTAATCATCATCTTCGGAGTTATCCTAAATTGTGAATCTTTGGTTTCTTCAATGTCTTTTGCCAAACCTTGTTTACTCTTTTCATTAGAGAAGAAAATGAAGTCTATGATCTTTGCATTGAGTTCCCATGCTGGAGTAAAATCAATTTTCACATATCCCCGTGTGACTTTAAGCCCATGACTATGGTTCATCCCAAATGCCACATCATGTAGATTAGCTCCACAATCATTTTGAGCGATAGTTCCCCATGTATGCCGAAATGTATATACACAGTAAAAATTCTCTTTTGACATACCCATATCGTCACATATTTTCTTGATGCCATTATTAACATTGGCACTAAAGCTATCAGAGTCACAATATCTTTCGTGGAAGTTGAATAAATACTCACTATCCGTTTGATCAAGATATTTATCAAAAATGGGCTGAATGTAAGGTTCTACTCTCATTTCCATATAAGCATCATCCGCACGGTGATTCCGGGTTTTAGCCCTGTTATAACAGATTTTGCCACTTTTATAATTGGATTTCTTCATTTCAAAGAGATCAACAGTATTGATACCACCTAAACATAAAACTAATAATGAAACATCGCGTCCAAGTTCCGGGAGAGATGATAGCATTTTAGTTTTAGGAAGTGGTCTATTGAAAAACTCCCGGCACGCTTCTGCACTAATGGCTCTCTGTATTCCTTTATCAGCCTTAGGAATCTGTACTTT
>JAFLTN010000090.1 GCA_022510445.1 Muribaculaceae bacterium
GAAATCCTGCAATTATTTACTGTGCCACCGGAAATTGTTCCGGCTATCATTCCGGCAATTTGATTCGATACTAATATTCCGTTATTGATATTAACATTAGAAATAATGCCGTCATTCATTTTTTTTGCCAAAGCACCGCAAAAATATTTACTATATGGATCCATATTATCGATTATATCAATTATGTAGAGGCCATCGAAATCCAATGCCCGTAATTGACCACCTTCTTCAATTTCATTTATCAAAGAATGGCGCAGATTTGAAATGGAATAATTGGTATAAACGCTTGATCCTTCCAAGATATCATAAAGATTCTCGATCTGATATTTTCCGTCAGGTTTCAGTTGAATGTCTGAATTGATATAGAAAGTCCATTTTATCTTTCCGTCTTCACCTATTCTCTGGGCATCCCCGTATGGTTTAAGCTTTTCAATTATATCTTCAGGGATAGAGGCAGGTTGGTCTCTGTATGGGGTGTAAGCGTTATAAGCAGAAACCCAGGCAGCAAATTCTTCCTCTGTTTGAATCCCCACTTTACGGTCATCGGTAATCCTTTCTTCTTCGTTCCAGTCTTCTATAATTACGGGTCTGACAACCGGGTTCAATCCCTCCATCTTGACTTTGAGCATAAAGCGGGTGTTGTTTTTCAGTGCCTTGCTTCCTGTTTCATTCAGATAGAAGTCAGAAACCTTTTGCCATCTACCGTAATTATCCTTAATCAAAATATAATTCACAGAATTATAAGGAGATGTTTGCCCGTAAGGCAAGATAGCATAATAAGTTTCGATATTGTTATAATTATTACCTTTCCAACATTCCCAGACTCTGTATTTATTGACTTTAACTTCATTCAAATCCGGGATATTAGGGTCTATTGGCTGCACAGGATCCTCCCCATCCTGAAGAATATATTGATAATCGAACCTGAAATAACATTCACCTGTGTTTTTATAGCCGTTTTGATAGACTCTTACATCCGTGTATGGATTCTGACAAACAACCCACATCTTATAGTCCTCTTCATTATCTCCTGGATTGTCGAATCCCTCACCTCGTTGAATTCCCAAAATGCAGTTATGATGATAAAACTGCGGTTGCAACATGCCGTTTACTAAGGGAAGATAACGGTAATTAGTATAATTAAACATCCATAATGTAGACATAAAATCAATACATTTTTCAATACCGTCTTCAGGATCCGTTTTTCTCATCGGGATACCACGTTTTAACTCACTGTCAGTAGTGTTCGGCATATCTTGATAATACGGATAGTACATAAATGAAAAAGATCCATGCACTAATTCCGGATCTAGAATTAATTTGGGATTATCAAACTTATAATAATTTCCAACCCGGCCAGCGAAATACATTGGCTGGTTATCAACAGGTTGGTTGAATGTTTCTTTATCATCAGGATCCTGATTGCCCGTTATAGCATAGAAACCTACAATATCTCCAGAGCTGAAAGAAGCGACCGACCACGTGTCGTATGGATCATGGTTGACCCTCGTTCTCACATCGACTTCATTCAGGGAAACATAGACTGCTGCAGATTTCCCATTGTTGCTTTGTTGTTTCTCTTCGGCAAAGTCGGTAGTGCAGGCAGTCAACTCTGCCATCAAGACTGCCAAAGATATGAAACAGTATTTTGCTTTGATAATTTTCATTCAGACTTTTTAATCACCGTTCGTTTTGTTGTTCCAGCCATTCCCAATATGTCCCAAGACATATTTGTTTCAAGGCTTCTGCACCTGTTTCATCAGGAGTTAGTTTAATCGTTGCACCCGTTGAACTATCTGTGGCAGATTTTGGTGCTTTTTGTACTTCATATTCCTTAGTAACACCTGTAAAGTCAAATTCATAATCATATTTTCCGGAGATTTCTTCAGGAACAATTTTGCCATATATGGTACTCCATGTGGTAGATAAAACACTTGAGGTATCATAATATAAAGGGAAAATCCATTTTTTAGTTGCTCTGTCAAAATGACCGTAATACCATAAATTATAATAATTATTGGTATTATAATGGCTTACTACATAGGAGAGATTATTGTTATTAGAATATCTGGCTTTCCCTGAGCCTTGCACCATACAAGTATAATAATTGATATTGGTGGAATTCAAAGATAAAGAGCAAGGTGTGAATTCATCTTCAATAGTCAATGTATAATAAGAATTGGAGTTACCATTTTTGTAAGATCCTGAGAATGTAAATTGGGGTTTTCCGTTTTCTGAATCAGGTATCATTGAGTAGAAGAAATCTTTTCCTTGAATGTTCATATTATTCCTGAAATAAAAAGTCCAGGGGGTAGAGGAACTCTCATTATAAGTTCCAAACACCTTTAAAATATCAGGATAAAATTGACAATATTCATTATAGAATTCCTTAAGCATAAAGAAATCATCAACTTCCCACATTCCGTAGGTAGAAGGTATAAACATTAGTTTTTCGAGATATCGGCTCTGGTTAAATATGTTTATCTCAAGTTTTTTATCTTTTTCCGGGAATACTAAATTGATGCTTGCATTATTGTTGAACTGCAATGAAACGTTATATCCTCCAAAAGAAGATGGCATTTTTTGGAAAAATTGTTCAATAGGTATGTCAAAAGTCTGAGTCACGTCAAGAATCAGAGAGTTGTCACTATTGCTTAAATATCCATATTTCAAGAGATCCTTGATGTCGGGGGTCAATTCCTCACTGCAAATCTCTAATATAGCCATAAAATCATCTGCAGATCCGATACCTGTATAGTTTTCATTTTGGCCGGTGACTATATTATATAGTTTGACCTGACCCGGTGAGCTGTCAAGTTCTTCTTTCACTGTTACACCGTCTTCAGCAAGCAGCTTAATGAGACATCCGTTGAACAGGAAGGCGAAATTAATTTTAGAACTAAGTTTAACACAGCCTGCTAAAGGAGTTGAAATATCAAGATATTCTGGCAATTCCACATTGTTCCAGAACTGAATGATGAAAGTGCCATCGGAGGTTGTGTATCCGAATTTTTCGAGTTGAGCTTTATCACCTGCATTATAAGCATTCACCATGTTCTTGAAATCATCAAGATTATATATACCCGCCTGATTGGTATTGATTGTAAAAGAACCTTTTGAAATCCAGGATTCTACCTTTACGGGAGAAAAATACAATTCGGTTTCCGGCGAATTTATCGTTGCGGTCACTGTGAGCTGTGATCCCTCTTTAAAAGCCAGTTCTATTGGAGATGGGTCAAGCTCACCGGTATTCGGATCCTTAACATTAAACATTGAGCTTGGCAATATACCCGTGTATTCCACAAAATCACCTTTATCATTTGCCGAACCAGTGACATCTTCTTTTGGCACTTTGACAACAATTATGGGGACATAAGAAAGGCTGATAGATTGAGGCGGTACAACAAATTCCAATGATTTATATGTAACCTTCTTATAAATATCATCTTCATATTTATAATTTTCATCCACTTCCGGATTGCCGTCCCATTGGTATTCCCCTTTATTGACATCTCCCTTTATAGTAAATAATTTTCTACCAAAATATTTCCCCGTATAATGTTGGTTACTCGTTGATGGAGTTGCCGCAAAACTGGCAGGCGAAGATATTGAAAAAGACTCCAAACCTGAATATAGATTGCTTATGGTCACCGTAGCATTGCTGAGGTTTATGACATGATTGTCTGATTTAGCGCCATAGACTTCAATGTTAAGCTTAAACAATGCCAAACGATGTTCAAGGTTAAATATAAAATTTTTATTCTTATCGGAGCTCCAGAAATTGCATACTCCCGTAATTATATCATTGGTGCCGTTTTCTTTATCCAGTGGTCGGATTTCCCTGAATGGGCTATTTTCTTTAAACGTTATCTTTTGATATGATCTCTTTCTTTCGTCTTCTTCATATGTATAATCAAAGAATTCCGGTTTTATATTATGAAGATAGAAATAATAATATCTTGAAGAGGTACTCCCATTATCCCAGATATGCTTCCATTTTAAATCTTTTTCTTCATTATTGCTGTTGATAAATTTTGCGAATCCCACCGTAGGGTCTTCCAAGGATGCGCCAAAGTCAACCAAGGCTGTTCCATAAGGGGTGTTGTCAAAAGTCAGGTTGCTTTGTTTCGGATATGTGAAATACCAAATTCCTGACGACACCTGCTCAGGCTTATCAGAACTTAGATAGGGGGATCTGGTTTGTTCCGTGGGTATCACGAAAGCACTTATCCTTATAAGATCCTCATTGCCATTAAAATCATTTTTTATGCTTAACTCATCATAAACACAAGACGTGAGAGCCACCATCAATACTATTACAGTCAACAGCAGTTTCCTTATAAAAAGCTTATTCTTTGAAATGGATTTATTTATATATATCAAAGTCATTATTTAAAGTAAATCAAAACTTTACAACATAATTCCGGCGGTCATCTTGTATTGGTTAGTTCACTTTTTTTCTGTGAGAGCCAGTTTTGTCGTTCTTTGTTTCCAGGGATTTACAGAAGCTTCCACATAAACGATCTTATTGCCTACACGAGGCACGTAAAGCTGCAGGTATTGGATTTTCTCCGGTTCGATCTGTAGCGCTCCTGATGCATCATCATTATTAATAATGTCACTTTTAGCCCCGCCTTCATCTGATTTGTCAATTGTGTTTTTATCGGCACTTGATTCTGTAGAAGGAATAAATTCCTGTGTGAAGTAATATCTGTTGAGAGCTCCGGAATTGCTTCTGATATAAAAATTTAGGAACTGCGTGCTCAGGAAACTTATATCCTGTCCGTTTTCATCTATTTCCACTTTTTGTTCCGGGAGAAGCACACTGAAATCATAGATCCTCACTTTATCGAAATCTCCAATAATTCCCTGATCATAGTAATTGCCTATGAATTCTTTATATTTGACAAGGCCCTTCTTATGTTCCTCCTGCCCTTCCGGTTTAGGATGTTGATACATATAGATGGTTTGATCACCACTTAATGCAATCACTTTAGGTCCTTGGGAATCGGAACTTCGGTTAGCACTCCATTCCACGCCGAAATCGGGAGTGACATGTTCAAGGGTGGCACTCTCAATTGCATCTTCCTGAAAACCGGTGCGAGTTGTTTCATCATATACAGGCACATAAAGCCTAACCCTAAGATAAGCCATCATATGGTGAAGCTTAAACCTCAGTCTTGAAAAAAGTGTAGCCGTAGAGTGGTAAGCGCCCAAAACATCAGATCGCATCAGGTCTTCCAAGTTACGCTGGTCACTCATTACACTATAAGTAATCGACGTGCCATCTTCTGCAATTTTCTGGCGTATCTCATGTTCAAGCGGGAAATGCATGGCATAGAGAGCGAACCCTCCGTGATATGTCCCTCCGTTACCTATCTTATACCATTCGAGAGGCACATCGGTTTTACTTGGGGTAAAATTATAACCTTCTTCCCACGTGGCATCTTCTGAATTGGGTATGTGACTGTAAGTATAAGTTACATCTTCGTTTTGGAAGGCCGGGATATCGCTTGTCATCTGAGAAATGAAAATCGTAGTGTTATCGTCAATCGATATGTTAAATTCCTGGATATCATCAAGTGTATAATCTTCCGTATTGATTTCTTTCCATTCCTCTTCCTGTTCTTCTTCGTTTCCTTCCTGGTCTTCACCTTTTATTTCTGAATCATTCTCTGAATCTTCCTCATCAATTGAATCAGCTAAATCTCTGTCAGGCAATGCTACAGTTAGCGAAACTATATAGTTATCTTCACCATAATAGATCTGAGGATCATCGATTTTATCACTGCAGGATATCAGCAGACCCAACACTATCACTGAAAATAAATATACTTGTTTTTTTATCTCAATCATGGCTTACTTTCCTAAATTATCAATCATCATCGTCATCGTCTTCCTGCACATATCCCAAATATGGTTTTTTATTCCATCCCCATTGTTCGATGCGACAGAACACCTGAACAACACTTTCATACATATCTACCTCTATTATCACGTGAGTCCCTCTAAAAAGAGCACTCAGGTTATCAATATCCATAAAGGAACTGGTATGTGTTTCGGCTACAATATTACCCTCCCTTATTTCATGCACTTTGAATTGCAATTGATAGAGCTGACACTCAATCTCCGAATAAGTATTGCCATCTTCATCAAACACCTTCCTTTTACCTGTTCTAAAGCTTTCCGGGAAATATCTGACTACATTGATTATAGGTGGTTCATCAATATTTCTTAGTCTATCTACCTCCCAGATCTCTCCTTCATATTTTTCAAGGGATTTGTCAATAGGATCATTTGTGGTTTCATTGGCAAGAGGGAGGAAATAGTTTTCTATCCATCCAACTCTTTGGTTATAATCCTCAAGGTCATCTTTGGGATGGTCGCTGTTTTCCCATTTATAATTGGTGTCTTCGGCTACTTTCTGAAGCCAGTCGACCCACCAAAGAGGTTTCCCGTTATATGATTTCCTCTTTTCTCCATCATCCAATTGAGCGTATAGATAATTATATGGATTGAGGGCTCTGAAAGTCATGCGTTCAAGCACCACAGGTTGGTTTCTGTAGTTATATAGGTTGAATGTGAATTTTGTGGCGACGGGGACAAGATACATTGTTGCCGCGACCGTTTCCTCAGGATTGTTGCCGGCCTTTATTCCTTCGTAATAGGAGGTATAAGGAAGATAAATAGTGTTATCTTTCACTTCCAGGTCGGGACAAAAGTAGGCGGAATTTATCAATTTCTCAAACTGACTCCCGGTTCCGGAATTCAGATAATCCAACGTGCCCTCTGCCGGTAATTTGTCCTTTACGAAATATTCAAGAAACTCCGTCAGGCTCATGCCGTTACTCAGAATACCCTCTTTGAGATTGCCGATACCCTCAATCTCCCTGAGCTCTTCATCGCTTATGTTGTCAAAACTTATTTCCGGCACCGATTCCTCGTTGGCTATGAGATAAAATTTCTTGTTGCCGGCTACTGTTGATCTTTCGAGAGTATGGATCGTTCCCTCGGCATTTTTAATTCCTCCCTCGGTCTGCGAGTAATCAAATTTTTGGTTATACTCGATGAAGCAGTCACTGATTATGACGATGCGGAGACTCTTTATCTTTTCAGATACTTCATCTCCCTTTTCCTCCCCCCGCGTACCGTTGCCTACCGTGGCAATTCGCAGCGACATTTTCTGACCACCCGTTTGTGACGGATTCCCCTGATCGGGATCGTCCGTCTGGTATTGGCTGCAAGATGTGAAAACCATGCAGCACGCCCACAACAGAAGCCAAGTCAACCGGATTATATTTTTAACAGGAGAGCTTTTCATTTGACTTTATTTTTTTTACCAGGCAAGCTGCAGATCCTGGTTGACGAGTCTCCATTTAACCGATTCAATGGTGACTTTCAACTGATTCCCTTCAGATGCCGGGTTCTCGGGATAGATCATCTCGGCCGGGTTATACACGGGAGTACCGAAAGATGTCAACTCATCGATTGTTGCCGAATACAAGGTGTTTCTCACCACTCCAAAATATCCCGGTGAATCTTTACTCTCTACGTCCTCACAATGCACAATATCAAAGAAATAATAGGTCATGCCATCATTCCAGATTTTTGCCGGGAAGGTGTGGTTGTCTATATATGCTTTAATATTCCGCACTCTCAACGATTCATCTGTATCTTTGGATAGAGAGGATTCATGATACCAATACCTTTCGTTTTCCTGATCATCCATTTTCTTTAATGTGAAATAGACGAAATATGTTCCCTCTTTCTTATTTAGCTCAGGATCTACCACCCCATGTGCCGTTGCAGTTTCAAAATCAAGATCTTCAGGCTTGATTTTACGATACCTTTTCTCACCTGTATCTATGGTCTTGTCATTTACATCTGAAAGATCTTCCCCATCTACAATTTCCGTCCATAAGTCAAGACTATTGGCAACTGAATTTTTAAGGCCATCCAAGGTATATTTCTTAGATTCGTATTCAGCCATGGTTATCGGATCACCATTTTTTTTCACCAGCTGAGCCGCAAAAATAGCCTTTGTATGATAATCAGGATTTTTGAGTTCCTCATTATTAGGATTCGCATTTTCCTGCATATAGGCTATTACTGACTTTTTATCCGGGTTTAAATTAAACAGGAAACAGCCATCTTCCATTTCATTTGTCAGTTGCCCCTGAGGATCTTTCTTCTCCGTCAGATCTTCAAATGAAAACCATTGATATTCAGCTACATCCATCTGGGGATTGATGGCCCAATAAGAACGGGAATATTCCGGTGCTGTCCAGGAGATGGTAGGTGTAAAGAAAGAAGTATGGTCCCAGTTTTCATCTACATTCTTAAGCAGGTATGATTTTTTAGGAGTGGAAGTTAGAGCATAGCCCAGGAACTTAACATAAATTTCCATCACAGCCTTTGTTTCTTCACCTACAGGTATAAAACTTTTATCGGCCAGCTTAAAGAGAAAATAATTTCCTTCTTCTCTAACAGTCATATTTAATTTTCTAAACGAAACCTCCAGTTTTGCCAAGACTCTTTCCACATAAACATCCACAGGATTTCCTTTTGCCTCCTCTTCAGTAGTACGAATATTAGTTTCACTGATGTGAGCCGCACACACCACTCCCTGATTTATGTTCTGACCCTCTGCCGGTTCACCGGAATTCTCGTATACTACATACGTAGAATTGCTCATTACGAAATTACCCTCTGAAGTGAGATCTGCATTGTCTGTATTATCTGTATTATCCTTCAGGAAATTAGTGTTGATTGTCTGAAGATCTGAAAGCTTGAGTATACCCGTGTTTTGCTTAATCTCCAAAATCTTCTCAATAGCTGCATTAGGATTCAGGATGGCAATAACCTGAGAAGGCTTATGCCCGTTTTCAAACTGAATGGAAAGAACTACTTTAACAGTTTCCTCTAAATTATTCTTCTTGTCTGTATTATTCTTCTCGTCTCTATCCGGAATTACTTCCATATTATTTACCTCATACGCATAACTATAATCAGATCCGGAACTACCATTAACATTCCTTACCTTGACCGCTTTTCCCTCTCCATCAAAGAAGTAAAATCTTACGGAACCGACTGCGGATTCGTTCTCATTTCCGTCTTCAAAATTATTATCAAATTTATCTTCCTCGGAATTATTTTCATTCCTTGTATAAGGTGTCTGAGGACTTTTCAGGTCGATACAGATATAATAGGTTTGGTTTTCGTCATCGCCAGACATGGTTTTATCGTCAGATGAAAAATTATCATTGACGCAGGCAGAAAACAAAATCACCGTCAACAGGTAAATTAAATGTTTTATTTTCATGGCATAGCCCATATTAATCGTTATAATTGACTAATAACCAGGTAAATGAGCGAGCTTATAGAATGTTCGTTTCCCCGGATGGTTTGGCTTATTCTATTTATGACCGGCTTATTTCGTTGGTTGGATTAGTGCAAATTTATCTTATTTAATAATGATACGCAACATTTTTTTAAAATTTTTCATTTCCTTCGCTGTCATCACCTCACTCCGTTTTCTCATATTTCGGCCCGAAATAAAAAAATGACAACCCGAAATGAGAAGAATTGTTAAATTTTAAGTTAAAATTTTTGAAATATTTAAGACAGAAAAAAATTCAGGGTGATTTTAAGATTTATTTCTGCTATCAAAATAACCTGTTTAAATAGCAAAATGCTAAAGATAGTCGTAAAATTATGTTTTATAACATATCGCTCAAACATAAAAAATGGTTTTATAACATTTATTTACAAACATTTGATTCTGTTCTACGGAGATATATATTCATGACAAGATGTAAAACTAAGGTTTCAAATGTTAAAAATTAGACAAGATTGAATAATATTAAATAAAAAATCTATAACTTTGTCCTCAGAGAAGATTCTCAAACAATAAAAATTCAGACGCAAACGGTTCGGGAGAATCGGCTGCGGCGCTTAAATTTTAAAACAACTATAACTTCAAACAATTAAAGTATGAGAAAACTGTTTCTAATCATGTTGACCATCCTGGCATGTACTTTTGGAATGCAGGCACAGACCCGCACTTACAGTGGTACTGTCCTTGATGCGTCGCACAACGAACCTCTGATAGGCGCCACAGTGATGCCTATAGGA
>JAFLTN010000091.1 GCA_022510445.1 Muribaculaceae bacterium
GTAAACGGCATCCTTAAATCTGAATGGCTTGACGATGAGGTCTTCCTTGGCTTTGAGGACGCTTACTTAAGAATCGGACAAATAATCGAGATTTATAATACAAAAAGACCGCATCTCAGTCTTGCTTATCAGACTCCTGCACAGGCGTATACACAGACAGGAGAACAGACCAAGAAGTGGAAGAACTATTATAAATCTAAGAATCAAGAAGATGAAAAGAATGCAATATTAGAAATGATTCAATAATATTGTATATCTTTGTAAGGAATTTAAAACATGTTACCGATTGTTCCAACTTATACAAAATTAATATTTGCCTTACTCCCAGTCAAGGCCAAGACAAGCGCTTCCGCAAGCTCCGGCGGCCTTGACAGGAAGTTCGTCAAATATTTTGCTCCGCATAAGTTGGTAACAATCTCTCGATCCGAACCCTCTTATTGGGGATAATTTTGTAAACAAATTTCAGGACGGGTCAGAAAAAAGAATAAAAGTCAATGCGTGTCACACTCGCGTAGCAGACTCCCGCAGAAGACTTCGCACTTGTCCTCGTTCCTGCGCCGTTCCCTCTTGTAAGTATCACGCACACTGCGCCGTTTAGCGTACAAAATGTTGATTAGCAAATAGTTCTGCGTTAGTTCCCGCCAGTTCCAGCGCCCAGGGATGCTCCGGCATCCCGAAAGTTCTGCGCCCCTAAACTTCCCTCTCGTTCCACTACCACTTTTAACTATTCCCCATTCTTTTTTCCTTATTTCGCGTCTCGAAATCTTAAAAAACGTTAAATCAAACAAAATTTTATATGTTTTATAACATAGTTTTAAAAAATATTTGTACCTTTGCAGTGAGTTTTTCATGGTATTAGATTTTAAGGTTAATAATGAGATTGGTTGTCGGGACGACAATCAATTTTTTTTGCTCCTTCCCAATTCTACCGTACAAGCAAAAGGCGGTGTGTGAAAATACGCAATCTGCAGCGTTGCTTTCGGACTTTGCTTTCGGTCATTTACTCAAGTAAACTCCCTTCAAGCTCATCCTCAGCGCCTTGCATCTTACGCATTTTAACGCACCTTAAAGGCGGTGTGTAAAAATCCTGAATTTTTACACACCGCCCTTACTTGAGTGAATATTAAGTCCTTTACTTGACGAGCATCTTTTTAGATTCCTTACCTTTTACAAGGATATATATACCCTTCTCAAGAACCATCTCATCTTCCGGACCCTCGTATATCAGCACTCCGTTATAGTTGAATACGTGCACTGTTCCGTCTGCTTCGTCATTGGCACCGGAACCGAAATTATCATCAATCTTGATTTCATCGATTGCCGACGTGTCTTTCCCAAGAATTGTCAATACGCCCGCTACAAGGTTGAGTTTGTAGTTTTGTGATTCGCCTCCGACAAGATAAATGGGATATTCCCCCGGTGCCGAATCTTCGTTAGCCTCGCAGTAGGCCACCGGCAACACCCCGACATCTTCCAGAGTCTCCCCATAAACCAGACCTTTGGCCTTCAGCGTGAATGCTGGTATGGGTTGGCCTTCATTTATACTTACGCTCTCGACTTCAATTGTAAGGTCTGCTTTATCAACCACAAACTGACGCATCTGGCCGATAATTTCCATCGGAGTGCCGGATTGGTCGTAGATTGCGCCAATGGTGGCCCTTCCGGCTCCGACTATAGATAGCATCGTTCCGTCAATGAGAGCCACATCGGGATTGGAGGATTCGTAAGTGAAAGTCACGCCCTCCGGAGCGTAGAGCGATAGGTCAACGGGTTCATCGCCATACGTCACAGCCGGAAGCGGGCTTAGATAAACTATGTCGTCGCTGATATTAAGGAATTCCTTCCAAACGGGGTCAAGCCAGTAATAAACCAGATTCCCTTTTGTAACAATCAACTGGCAAGTCTCTTTGTCGACACCCATGAATACCGAAGAGTTTATTTCCGGAGGTGTGGGATTCAGACTGCGAATCTTGGCGAGATTCGAGCAGCCTGCAAATCCGTTATTCCCGATAGAAGTTAATTTGGTTCCTAAAGTCAATTCCTTCATACCTAAACAACCGGAGAACGCGTAGTTCCCGATTGAAGTCACAGAGTTGGGTATGGTGACTGAATAAACGTCAATCCCATTATAAAAAGCGTAATTTTTAATTGATGTAATATCGTCAGGAATTACAATATCAGTTAGAAGTTTATTATTCAAATATAGATGTTTTGCATAACTAAGAGGATTTGAGTAAAAATCTACAAAACTAATGCTACACCATGCTGATAAATCTGAAATATTTACTCTTGACAAAGATAAGCAATACATGAATGCCGATGCACCGATTGTCGTCACCGAGTTGGGGATGGTGATTTCGGAAAGGGATGAGCATCCATTGAATAAATTAATTCCTAAAGAAGTGACACATGACCCTATTGTAAGCGAAGTAAGTCCTGTTTGTTTGGCAAATGGTGAATATCCGTCTGAGGCATTACCGCTATACCTCAAGTTTCTACCGATATAAACCTTCTCGAGAGGACAGTCTCCAAACAGACTGGAAATTGAATTTGAAATTACATTATGCCCTAAGGACAAGGTCGTCTCTCCGTCTTCTATGTTTACTTCCTTCATTCTCGAACATCGAGAGAACGCCCAGTTTTCTATAGCTTTCACCGAATTTGGGATGGTGATAGAAACTAAATGAAAGCAACCGGAGAAGGCTTCAGTATCTATTATTTCAATACTATTTCCAATAAGAATATTTTCTGTATTAGACATCCCATAAAATGCCTTGGAGGCAATCGTGACTGCTGTGTTGGAGAGAATTACATTAGTTAAGTTTCTGCAATCAGAAAAGAAATAACTCCCGATTATATTATCTTGGGTTTTTAGGTTCTCCCTGTAAGTTTGACCACCTTCAACTATATTGGCTTCACTTATATCTAAATTTTTAAGTGAAGTCATACGGTTGATGGTCATTATGTCTGTTCCGTTCAGATTTCCTGATATCTTTAGGGATGTTATCTTTTCAATATCCTGAAAACCTAACTCATTAAAAAGGTTTCCGGCAGATGCAATATTTACTGTCCTGCTATCAATTGAATCAGCTGACGCTCCATAAATATAATTAAATTTCCAATATTCGGATGGAATAAATGAAAATCCATCTTCTGATTCCAATTCAGAACGGATATCTTCTCCACCATAGATTGCCATCAAAACATTCCCGCTCGCTTTAAGATTTATTGTAGAGTTTAATTCTGATAGACAGCCTCTCTCATTAGCAAAGTATGAATTCGATGCTTTCAAGTTAGGTCCCCATCCAGTTGGCACATAAATTTTATCATTTTCTTTATTAAATATTTTGCTAAACTGATTCCATGCATTATTGTTTAAAATCTCTATTGTTTTTTCTGGAGATAAAACATAGAGAGTTGCTGTATTAAAGATTGAATCAAAATTATTACTTCCAAAATTAATAAAATCGACTCCGGGGTCATAATATATTGATTCTAAATTTTTACAACCGTCAAACGCATAGTCCTCGATTTCGGTCACCGAGTTGGGTATGGTGATTTCGGTAAGGAATGAGCATTCACAGAATAAATATTTACCTATCTCAGTAACCTTTGAACCTATCGAAACGGAAGTAAGTTTTGTTTGTTTGGCAAAAGGTGAGTAGCCGTATGAGGGACGACTTTCATAACTTAAGTTTCTACCCATATATACCTTTTCAAGAGGACAGTCTTTAAATAAACCGTATCCTGTATATGGAGAACCGGGATAGTAGTTATATCCTAAAGCCAATATAGTATCACCATCTTCTATTTTTACCTCTTTCAATCCTGAACAACCATTGAATACATAGTTTCCGATTGATGTCACCGAGTTGGGGATTGTGATTTCGGTAAGGGATGAACAATTATAGAACAAATAGTCATCTATCTCGGTTACACAGGAACCTATCGTAACGGAAGTAAGTTTTGTTTTTTGGGCAAAAGGTGAATATCCGTATGAAGAACCACTATTATAACTCAGGTTTCTACCGATATAAACCTTTTCAAGTGGACAGGCCCCAAACACACCAGAAGAAGTGGAATTATATCCTAAAGACAACGTAGTATCACTATCTTCTATTTTTACCTCTTTCAATCCTGAACAATCGTCGAATGCATAATTCCCGATTGATGTCACCGAGTTGGGGATTGTGATTTCGGCAAGGGAGGAGCAATTGCTGAATGCATTGCTTCCGATTGATGTCACGTAGTGAGGGATGGTGATTTCTGACAAAGATGAGCAATCCTCGAAAGCGCAGCTTTCGATTGATGTAACCGAGTTTGGGATTGTGATTTCAGCAAGGGAGGAGCATTCATAGAACAAATATTTGCCTATCGATGTTACATAGGAACCTATCGTAACGGAAGTAAGTTTTGTTTTTTTTGCAAAAGGTGAATATCCGTATGAAGAACCACTATTATAACTCAAGTTTCTACCGATATAAACCTTTTCCAGAGGACATGAACTAAACTGTCCGGAACCAATCCTGGAACTATAATCCCAATTATATCCTAATGACAAGGCAGCATCACCATCTTCAATTTTCATCTCTTTCAATCCTGAACAACTGTTGAATGCATTAATCCCGATTTCTGTCACCGAGTTTGGGATTGTGATTTCAGCAAGGGAAGAGCAACCGTAGAATGCACTGCTTCCGATTGATGTCACCGAGTTGGGGATGGAGATTTCTGCAAGGGAGGAGCAACTGCTGAATGCACTGCTTCCGATTGATGTCACCGAGTTTGGGATTGTGATTTCGGCAAGGGATGAGCAACCGTATAATAAACAATCACCTATCTCAGTAACCTTTGAACCTATCGTAAAGGAAGTAAGTTTTGTGTTTTTGCCAAATGGTGAATATCCGTCTGAGGAATTACTGCTATAACTCAAGTTTCTACCGATATAAACCTTTTCCAGAGGACAGGAACCAAACTGGCCGAAAGAAGAGGAATTATATCCTAAAGACAAAGTTGTCTCTCCGTCTTCTATGGTTACTTCCTTTAATCCTGAACAACCATAGAATGCATTGTTTCCGATTGATGTCACCGAGTTTGGGATTGTGATTTCGGCAAGGGATGAGCAACTAGTGAATGCATAACTTTCGATTTCTGTCACCGAGTTTGGGATTGTGATTCTGGCAAGGGATGAGCAACCCCAAAATGCAGAGTTTCCGATTTCTGTCACCGAGTTTGGGATTATGATTTCGGCAAGGGATGTGCAATTATAAAATGCACTGTTTCCGATTGATGTCACTGTATATGTTGATCCGTTGTATTGTACTGTCTCAGGAATATTGACAGAGGTGACGTTTGTATTGACTGCCTTTACCTCAGCGGTTGAGCCTGAGGTTGTATAGGTCAGGTCACCTACCGTAAAGGTTACTCCGTAGGCCAAAGAAGATGTGGCAAGAAAGATGATTGCACACAGGATTCGTAAAAGTTGTTTCATATTTGTTATTTTACAGACTATAAACAATATAAACTGACATATAAAAAGAGTGAGCCATTATTCAGGCCACTCTTCTACTGCGGATTTATCTGGACTACCGATAACAGAGAATGGCACTACTACTGCTCACTCCTAAGTCGGTATATTGATCTGTATTATATCGACCTAAGAAGAGCGTTTCGTGCGCTCCATCTGTTATTGAAAGTGTCCAGTTTTCAGTAGAAGGTTCGCTAAAAACGCCTTTTAATATGTATTGAATGGCATCCCAATGCCATTCATCTACAAAATTACAAAATTTTATTGAAAAGGCATAACTCTAATTTAAGATTCTTTATTCAAATTTTACCAATTACGAAACCAAAGAAATAACGTTAAATAATCAGATTACCATTTGTTTTGTAACTAAAAAATGGTTACTTTTGCTTCTGAATGGGAAAGAAAGAGAAATTAATTAAAAGATTTATAAGCATACCCAAAGATTTCACTTGGGATGAGGCAAAGTCTTTGTTAATATCTTTAGGATATAGTTTGCGCAATAAGGGAAAGACTTCCGGTTCAAGGGTAATTTTTATCAGTGAAGGTAGAAAGCCTTTGTTGCTTCATAAACCACATCCAGGGAATATAATGAAAGAATATACTCTTCGACAATTATTACACGATTTAAAGGAGGAAGGATTGATATGAATACATTGCAATATAAAGGATTTTTAGGCTCGGTAGAATTTAGCGAGGCCGATGGAGTATTTTTCGGTAAAATAGAGGGCATAAACGCACTTGTGAATTTTGAAGGAGAAAGTGTAAAGGAATTGACTGATGCATTTCATGAAGCCGTAGAAGATTATTTAGTATTTTGCGAGGAGGAGGGAATCGAACCTCATAAATCATATTCCGGGGCACTGAATGTAAGACTTACTCCGGAAATACATTCGCGTGTCGCTGCTTTGGCCAAACAAACAGGCTTATCCATAAATGCTTTCATCCGCAAAGCCGTTGAAAACCAAATTGCTGCCATGCTGTAACCTACACTATCCCGCAAATCGTTGGCAATCAGTCTCCTTGACAATCAATTTTTTTGCTCCTTCCCCATCTTCGCTTTAGCATTTTTTGTAATTTTGAAACACAAGATTTCTTATTATGATTTAGAACATAAAATAAAACGAACTGATGACAAATATAATTTCAACAAATAAAGTACAGGACGTAATAATTCCGTTAAGAGGCGTTGATGTGATTCTTGCATCCGAGGTAGCAAAACTATATGGGGTTGAAACTAAAGTTATAAATCAAGCGGTAAAGAATAATCCCAACAAATTCCCTGAAGGTTTTGTATTTGAATTAACGAAAGAAGAATGGAATTTTCTAAGGTCAAAATTTTTGACCTTAGAAAATAAAAACGGGAAAGGGAATCATCCTAAATATCTGCCTAAAGCCTTCACGGAAAGGGGACTTTATATGCTGGCAACAATCCTGAAATCTTCCATCTGCCTTCCAAGCAAAAAATAGGCTGTTTCAAACAATTTTTCGAAACAGCCTATGAGTATAAAATTGAACATTCGGCTTCTATAGCACCGGACCGAAAAATAATCCGGTTATTTTAATTTAATTACTCTGAAGTCGTTTTTACTATCGATGATAACTGCGTCACCGCCATTTTTGTATGCGGTTCTTGCTGCCTTATAGAGAAGATTATGTTCCAAACTCCTTTTTTCTGGACGAAGAAGAGGAATTGTAAGAGGAGCGTATGAACCGAACATTATTGTTTCAAAAGGTTGTCCAATCGCATTTTCATCAAAATAAACGGCCACATTTTCGTAAATGATTGGTTTCTTCTTGTGATCGTTAAAGAACAGCTTGTTAAAGATGGAGGTTTTCTTAACTCTCTTTTCGTACATACTTTCCAATTTTTCCTTAGGAAGTGTGCCGACAGTACCACAGGATCCAAGTCCAAGGGATAAAATAATCCCGCATAGTAGCAAAATTTTTTTCATACACCTTTTTCTTTTGACACCAATGGCCCTATAGTGTCAGTTATCAAGTTTATTTCAATAAGACACAAGAAAAGAAGTGAGCCATAATTTAGACCGTTCCCTCTGTGGATTAAATCCGGACAACCTATAACGTGGCATAGCACAATATAGAAGGAAGTTCGGTAAAAACGCCTTTTAATATGTCTTGAATGGCACATGAATGCCCTTCAGCCACGAAATTACAAAGATTTTTCTTCTCTTTAATTTAAGAATCCTTATCCAATTCATCCAAATTACCACTCGAAAGAAAAATTAGGGCACTAGGTTGATAGGGATCATCATTCATTACTCATTTTCACTATTCATTATTAATTATTAATTGTTCTTTATTCATTATTCATTATTCATTATTCATTATTAATTATTAATTATTCTTTATTCATTGTTCACTATCTCACCCCCGGAGTGGCCCGATCTCCGAGCGGGCCATTCAGCGTGTCGGCTCGATGCCGACCCGCTGAATATCAATCTCTCTCGTTCCACACCCCCTTTAAAATTTAAACGAACTTTAAACTAATCGCTTTTCACTATTACTTATTTAGAGAACTAAGAGGGAAAAAGACATTTCTGCAGTTTCTATAAATTTATCTTATTATATGATTATAACATGTTTAATTTACTGAAAATTTACTAAATTTGCAGTAAATAATGTATTATGAAACGGTTGCCTGTTTTTTTATTATTTCTTATAGCTTTTAATTTCATTGCTTGTGCTCAAGTTTTAGGGCAAAGTGAGGATGAATCTAAAATATTTAAGGCCTTATTGTATCAAAAGGATAATTGTCCTTTCTCGCAATATAGAGATGTGTATAAAAATTTTATGCAGGATTACTTCGGCCCCGGTCATATATTGACCGACACTACAGCGTCAGCAAAGTATTTACAAAAAGAGTTGAGAGACACAGATATATTTGAAGGTCCCGATTATGAACCCACCGGTTTTAACGGCAATTTCTATAGAGTGAACTTGAGACTTTTGGCTGACGGGACAATTCCTTACAACACATTTTTCGATTGTTTTGTAGAAAGTGTGCAGAGTATAGTCCCTCCCACCGGAGATGAATGGATGGAAATTTGGGAAAGTATCGACAGAGTGATTGCTAAAACAGGCTGGACTTTTGAAAATGAGGAACAAGACAGAACCGAGTTGTCCAAACAATTCTCCTGTGGAAATTATATAGTGCATCACAGCAAGGTGTTTGACGACAACACCAATTTCCATTACAGAATCATTTCTAAAGAAAATTTCAACAATATAATACTTCCGATCATCGAATCAAAAAAAGAATCCTTGGGTAAAAATTAATGGGGATAGAGATACCGGATTGTTTTCGCGGAGGATTGATAGGGAAGATATTATTATAATTTAATTTTACTTAAATGAAAAAGATAGACTTGCTTAAGTTGAGGAAGGCCGCAGGCCTTAGTCAGCGTGAACTGGCCGACCGGTTAATGGTGCAGCCAAGCTTCTTATCTGCGATTGAGAACGGTAGAAGCCGTTTTCCCGACGAAAAGATAGATAAACTGAAAGAGATAGTGGCTCTCGACGATATTACCGATTTTCTGACAGAAGATACATCCGAAGTCCCGGTTATTCCTCCCCATACCCATGCCTTGGATGAAACCGATTCTCTCTCGCAATTGCTTAGACACATTCACAATCTCGCCCATAAATCTGACGGCAGGGATAAGGAACGGGAAAACGATCTGTTAAGCCGTATCGACTATCTTTCAAAACGTAACGACAGATTGTCGGAACGCCTCGATGACCTCAGGGATTCCCTTGACAGTCTGAGAGAAGAAAACTACAGGCTTAAGGAGCTTTTGCTAAGAAACAATATCAGTTTTTGAAACCGGATATCTCCACAGAATAATGCCCTTCATCATACCGGATTACAGAAGACTCAAATCCCCATTCCCGTAGTTTTAAGGAAAGGAGAGGAGCCGACGGAAGCAACTCGCTTGCCGCTTTCTTTTCTCTATGGATTCCGTTGATAAAATTTTCATCGGCGGGGAAGGCAATGACAATCCGGCCCTTCTCTTTTAAATTGGTAAGCACAAGCCTCTTTAATGTTTCCTCCGGAAAGTGAACATGAGGAAATACACAATAAAGAAGAATTAGGTCATATTTTCCGGCCACTTCATCTTTCTCGAAATCCTGCTTTATGAAAGTTACATTGAAAAGATTGCCATGCTTTTTCTTCGCGCGCTTCAACATCCCCGCCGAAATATCCAAAGCTGTGACTTTACCCTCATCGCCGACCATCGATGAAAGAAATGGCAGCAGCACTCCCGTCCCGGTGCCTAAGTCTAAAATTTCCATCCCCTTGCTGATGTTTAATTCAGAAAGTATTTCTAAAATTTTAGCTGATGTCGATAAAACCTCATTATCATCCCATATATCAGACAACCTGTCAAAAAACAGTATTTCTTCAGTGGTCATACAAACGGTTGTTTAGTAAAATATCAGCAAATATACTAAATTATTACTAAATAATAAAAATTATTCTTAACTTTGCAGCTATAAATAGTGATTTTGCCAATTATGAAGAAAATTTTATCCCTTTTTTTGGCTTCAGGCGTTGCAGCTTCGATTTAC
>JAFLTN010000092.1 GCA_022510445.1 Muribaculaceae bacterium
TTGGTGTTGCACCCAACAATTCTTTCATTCTTCTATGAAGGTGAGCCCTACTTATGCCAACCTCGTCTGAAAGAGTCTCTACATTAAAATTGGAATCGTCGATATGTTCTCTTGTCACCTTCATTATACGTTCCAAAAGTGAGGAATCGACACCTTTAACTTCAGGAGCCTCGATTGATCGGTCTATATCCCTAACTCCGGAATATTTTCCCTTTAGACGCAACCTGTTATCCAGCAAACTATAGACAATCGACTGTAGCTCCTCCTCTTTAAAAGGTTTTGCAATATAGGCGTCAGCACCTTTTTCCCATCCTGCTGTTCGATCTTCCACTCCTGATTTTGAGCTTAAAAGGACCACCGGGATATGGCTGGTGTCGGAATTTGATTTTAATTGCTTGAGCAAAGTCAGGCCGTCCATATCCGGCATTTTCACATCTGATATGATTATGTCTGGCAGCTTTGAATGAATGCTCTTTAATGCCTCGACTCCGTTTGCAGCTTCCATCACTGTGAAGGAAGAGCTGAAACTTCTGTTGAGATAGTCTCGAAGGTCAGCATCATCATCTACTATAAGGATAACTCCGGAATTGGATTGGGCACGTTTCTTTGGAGTCTCCGGCTCGGGTTCTTCCATTGTAATTCCGTGAAGCATTAATCTGCTCGCTTTTTCTGAAGTAATAATGGCTTTGCTCTCAATTTTCTCTTCCTTGGAATATGCGTCTGGATTTATGGGGATTCTTACCTCAAAGATACTTCCGTTCTTACCGTCTTTACGGTTATTCCCCGAAATGGTGCCATGATGCAAGACAGCAAGCCGTCTACAAAGGTCGAGACCTATTCCTATTCCGTCGGTCCCCGGCATATGTTGTTCGTGACCGCGGTAAAATCTTTCAAACATAAAGGCTTCGGTCTTACTGTCAAGTCCAACCCCTGTATCTAATATTTTCACATAAGCGGAACGACCTAAACGGCTATCTTCCACCAGACCGGTGGAAACATCCACACTTCCGCCTTTCGGAGTATATTTCAACGCATTGGAAATAAGATTTACCAGAATTTTATCAAAATTATCTCTGTCAAGCCAAATATCGGGAAGTTCCTCTTCCGGTATATATCTTAGTTCTATTCCTTTCTCCTTTGCCTGTTGAGAGAATAAATCGATAAGTTCACTGACAAAACCCTGTAAATCAGTTTTACGGCAGAACAGACGCATTTTCCCTTTTTCTATTTTTCGGATATCCAGCATCTGATTCACAAGGCTTATGATTCTCACAGCATTCCTGTGCATCAGCTTAAGTTTTGAATGGGTATCCGAATCGGATTCCTTTTTCATCAATTGTTCTAATGGATTCAAAATTAGGGTTATTGGAGACCGAATATCATGTGATATATCTACAAAATATTTTAATTTAGCATCATTTATTTTCTCGTCGCGTTTCTTTTCCATTAATATCCAGCCTAAAACTATAACAAGACAAAGAATCAGGATATATACGATTTTTGCCCAGATTGTCAGATACCATGGTGGCGTGATATTTATAAGAAGCTCACATATAGGTGAATACTTATTGTTCTCCTCAGCTCTTATTTGCACAAGATGTTTTCCTGGAATCAGATGAGAGAGATGGATTTCATCATTTTCAGGATTTAGGCGAGACCATTCTTCTTTATTTCCCATCCTCCATTCATACACAAGGTTTGTGTTGTCTCTGAATTCTTTCATCGCCAGCCTGATGGATAATGAATTGTCATAATATGGAAGCTCAACCCTGTGAACTATCGTATTATCACTTTGCTCGGTATTGTATTTGAGTTTCTCTTCCCAATTAGGGATCCTTTCTCCATTCGAAAGAAAAGCAGAGATAACAGGAGGATAAATAAGATTTGTCATTGGAATGGAATCCGGATGAAACACGGCAAGTCCTAAATTTCCACCTAAATACATCCTTTCCCCCTCCTGATCATAAGTAATAGAATTATATTCTGTCTCTACCAATCCGTTCCCTCCATAGAATTTCTCAATCATATTATCTTCCGGATGCTGAACCGAAAGGCCTTTCATTGTAGCTATCCAGCGTTTTCCTGATTTGTCGACAGCTAATGATTTGACGCTATTATCTGTAAGACCTTGAGCTGTAGTAAATCGGATGAATTTATTGCTATGAGGAAAGTAATGATACAATCCCTTGCTTGTACCAATCAGAAGAAGACTGTCGGAAGCCGCCTCTATGGAGAAGACTGAGATCCCTTCCAAAGGAGAACCTTCCACCGGCAAAAATTTTTGGTTTGAAAAATCATACATGTCAATCCCGTTATAATGACCAATCAGAAGCTTGTCTTCAAAATGGAAAAGATCATTAATAAATGGATTAACCATATTCTGACCGTCTTTATCCTTAGATATTAATTCTAATCCCGGACCTTGATGCGAATGTTTATAAATTCCTGTTCCATGCACCGCAATATAAGCTGAACCTTCTACCTCAGGACCGATCACAATAAAACGATATTTACCTGGAATGAGCAGATGTGGAATCAATCTGCCCGATGTCAGATCCATCTCCCAGACACCACTATTGGCTACTCCAAGAAAAGCCGTGTCTTCTAAAACAACCATTGATGAAATGGCGCTTCCGTCGGGAATTGCAGCTTTTTTTAATAATTCCATCGAGGGGTTGAAGACAGCCACTTCACCATTGTCAAAGCCCACGACTATATTTCCTTTCCAGTCTGCCGAAAATTCCATAATGCCGCTAAGATTGGGATTGATATCCTTAAAACGTCTGTATTGAAAGGGGGTGCCGTGGGACGGAATCTGCATTATACCGTAATTGCTGAAACCTAACCACATGTTGCGTTCAGCATCTGTAGAAACATTACTGATTCTTGAATTCGTTATATCAAAATAAGGGGAATAAACATCCTTAGTCAGTTGCACTTTATTATTTCCGGGAATAATCTCCCAAAGACCCATCCCGTTAGTTCCCAAATAAATTTTTCCTTTATTGGGATCTGATAGCCCGGTTATTTCAATTGGTCCCTCAGTTATAAGTTTTGTTATTTCTTCTGTTGTAGGATTATATCGGAAAATTTCAGATATGGTGGCAAAGATTATGTTACCGTCGTTTTCACCTTTTATATCTGTTATATAAGAGGGGGCTGAGAATATTTGAGAAATTTTTCCATTCTGGGCTACTCTGTAGACATTTCCGGTCACTGTGCCAACATACAAAGTGTTTTTGTCAGCAAAAATAGAATTGAAATTCTTCTCATCAGGGAAAGGAGATAAATATCTTGTCGCTTCCGGACGACCGTTTTTTTCACCTATCACATACATTCCAAGGCCGGAAGCAATAAAGGTGACAGTGCCGTCTTCTTGGATGTCGCAGTCTATGATATAACCGTTGATATTTTCATTTGGAAGTTTTAAAACAGAAAACGCATCTTTCTTTTCATCATAAAGATTCATTCCGTTGGCTGTTCCTACCCAAAGACGTCCCCCCGAATCACAAAGAATATTCAATACCCTGTTATCACTCAACGAACCTTCTATCGATTCTTCATACCTGTAACTATCATAATTGCTCCCATCGAACCTTAGCAGACCATTATTAGTGCCAATCCATAGAATTCCCTCCTTGTCTAAACAAAACTCATTATACGATGATGACACCACTTTAGGATCAGAAAAAAACCTTCCGGATAAAATGGATTCTTCCGCCCTGCCGCTCGATGCATGCAGGCAAAAAATAATGCCGAATAAAAAACGGATTAAGAGCTTACACATGGTTAGTTAAAAAAATATTACGTCACAAATTTATCAAATTTGTCACATCCTTTCTTATAAATTTTCGAGGAATCTTCATCAATGTTACATTTTTTTAAACTTGTGATACCAATATTAATTCATCTTTACCATTAAAATAAATTAGGATTAATTGAAACCTATCTCTTTTATAATATTTCAATAACTTTGTAAAAGCCTAAAAACCACCTAAAAAAATAATTTAATTTTCTATGAAAATTTCAAACCTTTTTACCCCGATTTTATTTTCGTTTCTTTATTTCGGAGCTTTGGCTCAGAATCCGATTTCCCAGACTGAATTTACCGCAGATCCGGCCCCTCTCGTAGTGGGAGACACTCTTTATCTCTACACAGGACATGATGATATGGCAGCTACACCGGATAATTTTGTGATGCACGATTATCTTTGCTTCACAACTACTGATATGGTTAACTGGACTCATCATGCTCCAATTTTCAATATCCATTTGTTTGGAGAGAATGAAAATGCTAACGCCGCACAAATGGCTTATCGCAATGGTAAATATTATTTCTATCCCTCTTCATGGAGCATTCCGGTTTTGGTTTCTGACTCTCCTTACGGTCCCTTTGAAAATGCACTCGGCGATAAAAATTACCTTATAAATTCTTACGAAACTAATTATAGCGGACATGGATGGGAAGATATAGATCCCACTGTTTTCATTGATGATGACGGCCAGGCTTACTTGTATTGGGGCAACAATGCCTTATATGCCGTAAAATTGAATGAAGATATGATAAGCTATGATGGAGAAATCCACGTCTTCGATATAGCGGATAAAGAAGCTTTCGGCCCAGATTATGAAGAGGCTCCATGGCTAACTAAATATAATGACAAATATTATCTTATATACGCTGCACATGTCCCTGAAGACACCTACTGGGCATGGTCTGATTCTCCCCTCGGACCCTGGGAATATGGCGGAGAAGTCATGAGAGCTTTCGAACATGGAGGTATGGGGAATCATACCGGTTGCACAGAATATAAAGGTCAATGGTATTTTTTCTATATGGATGAAGGACTGCCCCTAAGTCATAGCAGAAGGAGAACAGCAAGTGTGGTTCCATTCAATTTTGAGTCTGACGGTAAGATTCCTTACATTCATCATGACAAGAGAGGTGTTCTTAAAAGTGTTAATCCTTTGAATCCTTATATTACACAGGAAGGAGAAACCATAGCCTGGGAGGAAGGCATTCAAATTGGTTATGACAGTATTTACGAAGTCTATGTAAATGAAATTGATCCCGGAGACTATATAAAGATTAGAGAAGTAAATTTTGAAGACGGTCCAAGCAGTTTTACAGCCAAAGTAAGAGGCAATAATCCGTCGGCTAAAATAGAGATACATCTCGATGCCGTAAATGGAGAACACATAGGCACATTAGAATGTGGTTCTAATCCTTCTTGGAAAGAAATCTCATGTCCTGTCAAAAAAAGAGATGGTATTCACGATTTATATTTCGTTTTCGCAGGAGAAGGGAATAATCTCATGGATTTCGACTCCTGGAAATTTTCTAAATAACATTTCACCCGAAAAAGGGGTGCATGAGAAATGTTGAAACTAATGTTTAATTCCTCTGAGGTGATTTCTTTGGTGAACTTCCCCAGCATAAGGGAAGCGTAGCGACCTTGCCGGGGTGTGCAGAGAGAAAAACTCAAAATAGCTCGAAGAGCTTATACTATGGTGAACCCCAGCATAAGGGAAGCGTAGCGACCTTGCTGGGGTTTGTAAATGTAGAGGAAACTTCCTCGAAGAGGATGTCAATGATTACAGAGATGCTTCAAGCAACAGCTCTCTGCACATCCTGACATGATAATTATCTGATAACTTTCTTGGATGTCCTTATGCTACCATCTGAAAGTCTAACCTTTTCAATAAAAATACCGTTTGACGGATTGTCGACTTTCAAACCTGAAAGATTAAAATATTCAGTTGAAACAACCTCTGAGTTTGGAGTATTCTTAATACCTGTGTCTTGATATGCTAACCTCTTGTTGGCATTAACGATATGCCCGGTGTTCTTATCGATAATAAACCCATTGATAATAAGCATTTCAGGATTCTGCATTACAGTGCTGTAAGTAAAAGGTATTTCATATGTATGTGACATCACGTCGGCAGACTTTATTTGAGTCGGGAGCTTAGTGCTGCCATTCATACCTCCGGAAAACACCACTACATTATTATATATAAGTCCGTAAACAACCTCCGGAGCCTTTGCGAAAAATTCAAGCGGGGTTCCATTATATCCGGATGAACCCGAATAAGCGTTTACCTGACCCCAGTTCGGATTAGAAAGATTGAGTTCGGTGATAGTATATCCCACCTGGTAGTTCGCGTTATCAATATCTTCCACGAATACTGCGTCTAAGGTGAATCTCACCCCGTTGTCAAGAAGTTCTACGTAAGGGATATTTATATCGGCAATTGTAAGTTCCTTCATTCTGTCCTCAATGTCATCGAAAATACCGAGGTTACGGTTTGAGTGTGTTCCGTAATAAGGATCGATAAGGCTAAGACGGTCAATCGAAGCTTTCGGCCAGCCTGATATATTCATCGGATAGGTGTTTGTCACCATCATGCCGTCATTATTATGAAATATGGCTATTACAATGTCATCGCCGAAATGCTCATAAGCTTCTTCCATTCCCACATATCCTCTCGGGCACCATTGACACCAGAGGCCGGTATATTCCTCTACCAAAGGACGACGTTTAGGCACAAACGGCATAACGGTGAGGTCAAAGTTAACCGTATTGGCTGAAGTCATGTTTTCCACACCGTTCACCTTTGTAATAGTAAGGGAGGCATCAGCATTACCAATCTCGTCAACCTCTTCCATATTTAAAAATAATGGCACCATGAGGGCCGGGTTTGGCACCAATGGCTCATCAAGATCCTTATGTCCTGTTCTGGTCAATCCGTTTATTGTGTATTCATAATCCACATTTTCAATATTGTAACCTCCGGAATTCACAACGTTGGCACATACTTCAAAGTCAGAGTCAACAGCTGCATATGCTTTATCCACACTCCTCAAAGTGAGAGACTGAACGTTGCTTTCTCCCACGAGAACGGCCTCAATTATCAAGACGTTGCCCGTGTTGGAATTGTTCTTCCATTTCATCTCTGTTGCAGAAGTATGAATCCAGAACCCTTCAGGATTGTTGATTTCGTATACCATAAGGGGTGTCTTGCTTGGCTCGTCTCCTATATCCGTAATATTTACGGTATATCCTATATATATAGGATCTCCTGTGAGTTCGTAAGGATTTTCCAGATTATATTCAAGCACATCCATCTTAACGCCGTCAAATGATGAAGCTTTCCGAGTTACACTTTGCTCAAAGATGCTCGGCTTGTTGGCACCTCTTTCAAGGGTGAGAGATTCAGAGAGCCACACTGTAGTTTTGTCTGCTTTGAGATTGGAGTTGACATACGCCCTTATTGTCTGAAGTTTATATCCTGCAAGGTTTGGTTCATCCACGCATATTGCAGCGTCATAGCGTTCCTTTCTTGTGGTGCCGTAAGTTTTCACTAATTCTGGATTGTCGCCGGCATACGTAAAGTCAATCTGTGACTCTGCCTTGGCATCTGTTATCACCGTCATCGCCATCAGGACAAAGATGATAGAAAGTAAATTTGTTTTCATAGTAAGATTATAAAATGGATAATAATCACAAAAATATAAAAAAAAATTATTTTTCACAACTTTTTAATCCATAATGGTGAAAATGGGAAAGAATTTACCCATTATATTTAGATTATAATATTATTAAATATGTATTATTAAAATTCGCTTGTCAGGTAAATAATTCACCGACAACCTCTTCTGGTTGGCTTGTTTATCCGGTTGCCATCCTGTCAGGTTGCGCTTTTTGCTTCGGTTATGATGAGTTAACCGGATAAATACTCTTCGTGATATCTTTAAAAGTAAAAGCATTAACCGTTCGAAAGTTAAAAAACATTTATATAATTTAAAAACTTAAGAAAAAAATTTTTTTGATTTAAAAATTTATTTATCTTTGAAAAATCATTTTTCAAATTCTATTTAATAGATCACACCAAATAATAATTTGATACCATTGAAAACATTTATTCTAATTATTTAATTTTTAGCCACTTACTAATATAATTATGAAGAAAAGTTTACTATTGTCTTCTTTCCTTCTTGCAAATGCCATGGCCTTTGCAACGCCTCCGGTGATAGACCGTTCAGACGTAAGGATAGACCTCTCCGGGGAGATGAGAGTCCCTGAGTTCTTAAGGAGTTACAGTTCCTCATTCAGGAATGCCACTGTCAAAATGTATGAAGAGGGCAGATCCCCTGTCAGGGTGGCTGCGGCTCAGGCAGACGATGACGCGCTTCCGCTTTACGGCTACCTCTGGTATTCTGTCAACCCTTCGGCTCTCTCAGGTCTTTATGAGATAGGGCCCTCTCTCGGTGAAAGGCTGGTCTACGATTATTTCTCTGACTATTACGGCTACAAGCTCCTTAACGGATGGTATCTCACCGGCAAAAACGCTGTCGGCGGTGTCAATGTGGGAATGGACCTTGACTCTGGCCGTATCCTCAATTATACCTATTACGAGATTAACTTAGACACCGGCTCCACCGCTAATGGCATTTCGTATCCCGTTCAGCAATGGATGTTCATGTATTGCGCATATCATCCGGAGCTGGACCGCGTTTACGGGTATATGCTCGACTTCACCTCGGATGCTCCCATTTATGTATGGGCTTCTGCCACTAAAAACACCCTTGACGATCCTGAAAGCAACTATGTGAAGGTGGCCGACTACTGCTACGCGATGACCTACTGCCATGCCGACGGACAGCTCTACGGCGTAAACACCAAGAACCAGTTCGTGCGCATCGCTCTCGACGGAACCCAGACCGTGCTCTGCACGCTTCCGAATGCATCATCCATCTACACAAACTTTTTTGCCGGACTCTGCTGGAACGAGGGCTCAAAGAAATTCTATTACAACGCCAACTACACCGACGACACATCGGCCATCCTTTCCATCTCCCCCGACGGAAAGACTGTCGAAACGGTATATGGTCTTCCCGATGCAGCGGAATTCTCATATATGTTCACCAAGCTTAACGGGGCGCTTCCCAATCAGCCCTATCAGCCTACAGTGGGTGCCATCAGCTTCCCTGACGGCTCACTTTCCGGTACGGTGACCTATACTCTTCCGAGCTATTACGGAAACGGATCAGCCATCGACAAGAGCGCCGATATGACCTATACCGCAACCCTCGACGGATCTGTCTATGACGGAGCCGGCGCCACAGGCACAGGTCATCCGGGAGACAGGATTACAGTGGACTATACAGTATCCCAGGGTCTCCATGCCTTCGGTGTCTATGTCACACTCGACGGTGAGAACAGCCCGAGAGGTTACAGGGCTACATATATCGGCAACGATACTCCCGAACAGCCCACCGGTGTGGTGCTTGCCTACGACAAGATCTCCTGGAATCCGGTGACCACAGGAACTCACAAAGGATATATCGACGCCTCCGCTATGGAATATGAGGTGACACTCAACGGCCAGGTACTCGGCACTACATCCAACACATATTGGGATATAGAGCTTGACAGCGAAGGTGAACTTACAGGCTATGTAGCTACCGTTACCCCGAAATGTCATGGTATGGTTGGTAAGACAGCCGAATCAAACCGTCTTGTTTACGGCGAGCCTTATTATCTTGATAACGGCTACTATATCGTGCCTACCGAACAGCAGTGGGAACAGTGCACCACTTTTGACGGCAATAATAACGGACAGACTTGGGAATTTGAAGAAGGTATGGGAGACTGGAATGGAGAAGGTGATTGCTTCAGGATAATGTGGAGCTCTAAATTTGACGACTATCTCTTCCTTCCGCCGGTTTATCTTGATGCATCAGACAAATATTACAAGCTTTCATTCAGATGTGCCGACGGCTACCAGGGGCATGACACTACACTCGAAGTCATCTATGCCAAAGCCCCGACTCCCGATGCAAAAGTCGGAACAATATTACAACCTTTTTATCCCAGGCAGCAGCATGCTCCCGGTTTCGCACGCTGGGATCTCCAGGAAGGATATTTTGAAATTAAGGAATCCGGTGTCTATTATATAGGTTTCCGCGCTTATTCAAATGAAGGTGACGGTGCTTACTTCAATGCAATATCTCTCGAGCCATCTGATGTTACTCCGGTTTCACCCAGAACCCTTGATGTACTCAGCGTTCAGGCTGCCGCAAACGGCCAGAACAGAGCGGTGGTGGCAA
>JAFLTN010000093.1 GCA_022510445.1 Muribaculaceae bacterium
CGGATAAAGGTGTCACTTCAATGAATTTGGAACTCGACCGCAAGATTAATATGCAAGATATTAAAAAAGAATTTTCAGATATCTTCCTCAGCTTGATATTCTCTCTCTAAGAAATTTTTAACTTCCCTGAATAATTGTGAAGCGAAGACGAAGTCATTTAAAGATTGACTCTTACTTCTGAAAATAGTTTTATCGTTTCCAACCCAATCACAATGACCTTTATTAATAAAAATAATCTTTTCCCCAATACCAAGGACTGAGTTCATGTCATGTGTATTTATTATAGTGGTGATATCATATTCGTGGGTAATATCACTTAAAAGTTCATCTATAAGAATGGAGGTCTTTGGATCAAGACCGGAGTTCGGTTCGTCACAAAAAAGATATTTGGGATTCAATGCGATTGCTCTGGCTATGGCAACCCTCTTTTGCATGCCTCCCGAAATTTCAGAGGGAAATTTATTGTCAGCATTAGTTAAGCCGACTCTTTTAATACAGAAATGAGCTCTGTCAAGTTGCTCTTCATGGCTCATTCCACTGAACATTTTTAAGGGAAACATCACATTCCCCAAAACGGTTTCATTATCAAAAAGTGCTGATCCCTGAAAGAGAACTCCAATCTCCATTCTCAGTTTTCTTTTTTCCTGAGGTTTAAGACTTCTGAACTTCCTTCCGTCATATAAAATGGAACCTTCTTCCGGAGTGAGCAGACCTATCAGACATTTCATGAATACTGTTTTGCCGGAACCACTCTGTCCTATAATCAGATTGGTTTTCCCTGTATCGAATGTTGCAGAAATATCATAGAGAACTTGTTGGCCGTCAAACCACTTTGATATGTGTTGTGCCTCTATCATCTTTATTGAAGTAGAAGTTTTGTGAGAATAACGTCAAAAAGAAGGATCAATATTGAACTGGAAACTACTGCTTTTGTGCTTGCCTGACCCACTTCAAGGGCTCCTCCTTTAACATAATAACCGTAATAGGCTGAAACGCTGGTTATAATATAAGCAAAAACTAAAGTTTTGATTATTCCATACCAAACATACCATTCATTAAAAAAACTTTGAATACCAAAAACGTAATCTTCTACAGATATCATAGTGGTAAATTCAGCTATTATCCAACCTCCGATAAGGCCCATAAACATGGAAAGAATGCATAAAACAGGCACGAACAAAACAAATCCGATAATTTTGGGAAGAACAACGAAATTGGCTGAATTTATACCCATAATATCCAGAGCATCAATCTGCTCTGTGACTCGCATGGTTCCAATTTCTGATGCAATATTGCTACCTACTTTCCCTGCAAGAATGAGACACATCATGGTTGATGAGAACTCCAATAAAAGTATCTCACGCGTAGCCAGTCCGGTTGAATAAGATGGGATCAATGGCGATACTATATTTATTGTCATCTGGATGGTGATGACAGCTCCGATAAATAAGGATATAATTATTACCAGAGGGATAGAATCCACTCCCAACTTATTCATCTCAAAGATCAGACGTTTCAGAGTTTCCTTTATTTTATCTGGAACTCTAAAAACCTGGCTCATGAAAATCCAGTAACGTCCGAAAGAAGCAATTGAAGAGACTATCATTGTTATTTATAGTTCTACTCAAATGCAAAGTTAATGAAAAGTTTGTAAAAACTGTTAAGTATTAAACACATCCTTTAAGACAGCCTAATTATAAGGAACTTTGAAAATCTGCTTGAAGTTATGACACCTCATCATGGAAAAAGATTCAGGACAGTCTCTAAAATTCAGGAACCCTAAAACCTGATTACATTCAAAGCATATCATTCAGGCCATGGGAATCCATAGGGATTCACTGATATTCCCAATGTCGGATCATTATATTTAACTTTCAGATAATCGGTAAGTTTCTTTTTATCTTTTTCTGTAAATCCGCTATTTGTTCTTATAAATATAATGCTAATGGTGTCGGGTGTCATTTTTTCCACTGGAGTAGCGACCATTTTAGAAAGAGCAATGTCCTTAATTTGCGGGAAAAGTACCTTTATTTCGGGAGCTATCACCAAACTTTGATCATTAAACCAGGTATGAGACTTAATAATTCCATTTAAAGAGTCAATCATACTTTGTCTTTGGATGAGCTCTTGCTGGGCTAAATTATAAAACTCGGCAAAGTTTTTCTCGGGACTCCCGGACGTTGTTGCCATATTGCTTACGGAAAATCCTTGTTTGATTTGAAGTATTGTTCCCCCAAGACCCACGCTGTCTAATTTATTCAACATTGCCAATTGCAAGGAATCTTTGGGTAGTGCAGTGCCTATTAATGTGACGTCTATATATCTTTTCCCTCCGTCAACATATTCTTTATGGCTTAAAACCTGAGTGTTCGGGAAAACCATTTCTTGTTCAATGAAAGCTTGCGCCTTAGCCATGAATATGTTTTTGCGTATCATCTGATAAGTTAGGAAACAGCTCACCCCTATGGTCGCGAATACAATAATAGTTACAAGTGTCTGAACCCGTTTGCTTCTTATCGGATTCTGATAAACGACACCTTTATATTTCAAAACCTTTACACCTATCCATGTGGCCACCAATATAAATAGCATATTAGTGAAGAAAAGATAAAGAGCTCCTAAAAAAAATTGTGACTGCCAGGTTGCTATTCCATAACCTGCCGTGCATAAGGGAGGCATTAGAGATGTGGCGATAGCTACACCGGGCATTACTTGCCCTTTGTTTCTACAAGCGATGCTGACAAAACCGGCAGCTCCACCAAAGAGCGCAACGAATACATCGTAAATAGAAGGTGATGTTCGAGCTAATAATTGGCTTGAACCTTCATATTGAGGAGAAATTAAAAAATAGATGGCTGAAGCTGCCAAAGAACCTAAAACGGCCATGGAAATATTCCGAAGACTTCTTCTTAAGAGTTCATAATCTGCAATACCGATACCTAATCCCATACCTATTATGGGTCCCATTAGGGGAGAAATCAACATTGCACCGATCACTACGGGCACACTGTTTGTGTTAAGTCCCAAAGAGGCAATAAATATTGCAAAAATCAGAACAAGGAGCTGGCTGCCTTTAAAATCCACACCAGATCGAATCGATTGTTCAACATCTTGCTGGGGCTCTAAATCTTCGGCTACATTAAAATAGGAGAGAAGCTCTTTCCAAAAATTTTTTAATTTTAAATTAAATTGATTTGCAGACATTTCCAGACTTTAAAAGAATTTTTTTAGATTTGTTTTATCAAAGAAAATCGTTCTGATTCAGTATTATGTCCACTTCAGGAACATAAAAACATTAATAGGCAAAGTTACTTTATTCTTTTTATTCTTTGGTCTTTGTAAGACTTTTAATATAAAAATTATAATATAAGGACTAAAAATAAAGGAAAAATTTCTTTAATTAGAAGTTAATATTTAATTTTGCCTTGTGTGTAGTCTAAACTTAACTTAGAGATATCTAACTAAAAGAACAACCTAAACAATATAAATATTTATAGCTGTAAATTTATGGCAACAAAAGAAAAACTGTTTGACATGTTTTCTCCCACATCAGCACAGGAGTGGATTGAGAAAATAACTGTCGACCTCAAAGGGGCAGATTTCGACAAAAAACTTGTCTGGCGCACCAACGAGGGATTTAATGTAAAACCTTTTTATCGCCGTGAAGACCTTAAGGAAATAGCCCATATGGGAACATTACCGGGTCAATTTCCATATGTTCGCGGCACTAAGGACAACAACGATTGGCTGGTTCGTCAGCAAATACAAGGTGTTTCTCCTGAAGAACTTAACAGAGAAGCTCGTCTCGTGTTAGATCGGGGAGTAGACTCTATTGGAATCAAAGTCGGTAGTGATCTTGATGCTTCCAAGCTTAAGATTTTACTCTCTGACATTGACTTGAGAAAAGTTGAGCTTAATATTTCATGCTGCATGGGACATGCGGTGGAAGTGGCTAAACTTCTTGTGGATTATCTGAAAGAAAATGGCCTTGAAAAGGATTTCAGAGGATCTATTAATTTCAATCCATTTAAGAGACTTCTGAAACATGGTGTAGAGTTTCCTCGCGATATAAAGGAAGAAGCTGTAGCTCTCTATAACATTGTTAAAGATGTTGAAAATCTTAAATGCTTTGCTGTTGATAGTGATATGCTGAATAATGCAGGGGCTTATATAACTCAAGAACTGGGTTATGCGCTCGCATGGGGAGCAGAGTGGATGACACTCCTTACTGATGCAGGAATTTCTGCCTGCGATGCAGCAAAAAGAATTAAATTTAATATGGGAATCTCCTCCAATTATTTCATGGAGATTGCTAAATTCAGGGCAGCCAGAATGTTATGGGCGGAAATCGTCAAGGCCTATGGTGCTGAAGATGCATGTTGCAAAATGACTGTTCATGCAGTCACAAGCCAGTATAATCAGACCATATATGACGCTCATGTGAATCTGTTGAGATCTATGACCGAGACTATGAGTGCTGCTCTGGCCGGTGTTGATTCAATAGAAACGCTTCCGTTCGACCTTCAATACAAGAATCCTGATGAATTCAGTGAAAGAATTGCAAGGAATCAACAGCTTCTTCTTCGTGAAGAAAGTCATTTAAATAAAGTTGTGGATCCGGCAGGAGGTTCTTATTATATTGAAACTTTAACTTCATCAATTGCTAAGGTTGCCTGGGAATTATTTACTAAGGTGGAAGAAGAAGGTGGTTTCCTTGCCTTATTGAGAAAGGGAGAGGTTCAAAAGAAAGTGAATGAATCAGGAGTGAAACGCCACACTGATGTAGCTCGCCGTAAAGAGATTCTTCTTGGAACTAATCAATATCCTAACTTTAATGAAAAGGCTCTGGATAAGATTGAAAAGCCACTCAATGGTTGTGTATGCGGATGCTCGGTAGAAGTAGCCGATAACGCTGTAGACTATTTGAACTTTGATCGTGCAGCAAGCCAGTTTGAACAATTGCGTCTTGACACTGAGAGAAGTGGAAAGAGACCAAAGGTGTTTATGCTCACAATTGGCAATCTTGCAATGCGTCTTGCGAGAGCTCAATTCTCTGCAAACTTCTTCGGTTGTGCAGGTTACGAAATCATTGATAACATTGGTTTCCAGAGTGTGAAAGAAGGAGTAGACGCTGCTATTGAAAAGGGTGCAGATGTTGTAGTGCTCTGTTCGAGTGATGATGAATATGCAGAATTTGCTCCTGAAACCTTCAGGGAATTGAATGGAAGAGCAATGTTTGTTGTAGCCGGTGCACCGGCTTGCATGGATGAGCTGAAAGCTCAGGGAATTGAAGAATTTATACACGTAAGGGTTAATGTACTTGATACCCTTGTTAAGTTCAACGCTAAACTTCTAAGCTGAGATGAGACCTAATTTTAAAAATATTGATATCAAGGCTGCTGTGGAAGAAAAGCATGCCGCTCCTAAATCAGCAAATAAAGATGCTGATTGGATAACCGCGGAACTTATCCCGGTTAAATCAATCTACACTGAAGAAGATCTTAACGGATTGGAGCACCTCGACTTTGTTTCCGGTATACCTCCTTTCTTAAGAGGTCCGTATAGTGCAATGTATCCTCTTCGTCCCTGGACAATCAGACAATATGCCGGTTTCTCTACAGCTGCAGAATCAAATGCATTCTATCGCAGAAATCTTGCTTCCGGACAAAAAGGACTCTCCGTTGCTTTCGACCTTCCTACACATAGAGGATATGACGCTGATCATGAACGGGTGGTTGGAGATGTAGGTAAAGCCGGAGTATCCATTTGTTCATTAGAAGATATGAAAGTTTTGTTTGACGGTATTCCTTTGAACAAAATGTCTGTTTCAATGACAATGAATGGCGCCGTTCTTCCAGTCCTTGCATTTTATATTAATGCAGGTCTTGAACAAGGTGCCAAACTTGATGAAATGGCCGGAACGATCCAGAATGACATTCTTAAGGAATTTATGGTAAGAAATACCTATATTTATCCACCGGCCTTCTCAATGAAAATAATCGCTGATATTTTCGAATATACAGCGAAGAATATGCCAAAGTTCAACTCGATTTCAATCTCCGGTTACCATATGCAGGAAGCCGGTGCAACTGCCGACATAGAACTTGCATATACTTTGGCAGACGGTCTGGAATATCTAAGAGCCGGAGTAAACGCCGGAATGGATATCGACACATTTGCGCCTCGTCTTTCTTTCTTCTGGGGAATCTCTATGAATTATTTCATGGAAATTGCAAAGATGAGAGCTGCTCGTATGCTGTGGGCTAAGATTGTAAAACAATTTAACCCCAAGAATCCTAAATCTCTTGCTTTGCGTACCCATTGTCAGACTTCAGGATGGAGTCTGACAGAGCAAGATCCGTTTAATAATGTCGGAAGAACTTGCGTAGAGGCCATGGGAGCAGTTTTAGGACATACGCAGTCTCTACATACTAACGCTCTTGATGAAGCAATTGCCTTGCCAACTGATTTCTCTGCCCGTATTGCACGTAATACTCAGATCTATATTCAGGAGGAGACATACGTAACCAAAGAAATAGATCCATGGGGAGGTTCTTATTATGTTGAAGCGCTCACCGATGAAATTGCAAGAAAGGCATGGGAACATATCGAGGAAATAGAAAAACTCGGTGGTATGGCAAAAGCTATTGAAACAGGACTTCCCAAACTTAAGATAGAGGAAGCTGCAGCCAGAACACAGGCCCGCATAGACTCCGGTAAGCAGACTATAGTAGGTATCAATAGATATAGGCTAGATCATGAGGATCCAATTGATATCCTCGAAGTTGATAACACAGAAGTACGTAAAGAGCAATGTGCACGTCTTGAAGACCTCAAGGGCAAACGTGATGAGGAAGCCGTTAAAAAGGCTCTTGAAGCTATAACAGAGGCCGTAAAAGATCCTTCTAAAGGAAATCTTCTTGATCTCGCAGTGAAAGCAGCTGGAGTAAGAGCTACTTTAGGTGAAATTTCTGATGCCTGTGAGGCAGTGGTAGGACGATATAAAGCTGTAATCAAAACTATCTCTGGAGTGTATAGTAACGAAGAAAAAGGTGATCCCGAATTTGAGGAAGCCAAGAAAGCTGTAGCTGATTTCGCTAAACGCGAAGGAAGACAGCCACGTATCATGATTGCCAAGATGGGTCAAGACGGTCATGATCGCGGTGCTAAGGTTGTGGCCACAGGTTATGCCGATGTCGGATATGATGTAGATATGGGCCCATTGTTCCAAACACCAGCCGAGGCTGCTCGTCAAGCAGTTGAAAACGATGTTCATATCCTTGGTGTATCTTCTTTAGCGGCTGGACATAAGACATTAATTCCACAAGTTATCGAGGAGCTCAAGAAGCTCGGACGTCCTGATATTTTAGTGACTGCCGGTGGTGTAATCCCAGCTCAAGATTATGACTTCCTTTATAAAGCAGGCGTAGCCGCTATTTTCGGCCCAGGAACCAGAGTTTCCAAGAGTGCACTTGAAATGGTTAGACTTCTCAATGAAGAAAGAGCGGAGGCTTAATAAGCCTTAAAGTCCGAATATAGAGAGGATGCATCATATCGAAAGGGTTGATTCATCCTCTCTCTTATTTAATTCAAATCAATTATGGCTATTACTGTATCCCTTGTATGTCACCGCACGCCATTAGGTCAATTGGAGCGGGCGGTCGAGTGTGTTTTGGAATGTCAAGACATCGAGAATATATATATAATAGATAATGGCCCTGACGATTCTTTAAAAATTATAAAAGAAAGAAGTCCTCTGATTGAATATAGGCATATTGAGAATAAAGGTTATGGCAACGCCCATAATTTGGCAATAAAAGAAATAATAGAAAAACGTAAAGCCTGTGGACAATCCCTCGCTGACAGTTATCACATTGTCATGAATACAGATGTTTATTGGGAGGGGGATATTATCAAAATTTTAATCAATTACATGGATAACCATAAAGAAAATGGTATGGTTATGCCAAAAGTATTTTATCCGGACGGAGACCTTCAATTTACGTGCAGGATGTTGCCAGGCCCGACTGATGTCTTCTTTAAAAGATTTCTTCCGGAAAAATTAATTGAGAAAAGAATGGAAAAATATCTTTTAAAAGAGCATGACCATGATGTAGCAATAAATTGTCCATATCTGTTAGGGAGTTTCCTCTTATTCAGGTTAGAAGCTCTTGAAGATTGCGGGCTGTTTGATGAAAGATTTTTCATGTATCCCGAGGATATTGATATAACCCGGAGGATTCATGAAAAATGGAAAACTATGTATTGGCCCAATGTAAAAATAATACATGAACATGCAGCTGCCTCAAGAAAAAATCTTAAAATGTTCCGGATCCATGCTATAAATATGGTGAAATATTTTAATAAATGGGGCTGGTTTTATGATCCTCAAAGAAAAGATTATAATAAAAAGTTAAGAGAATCAATCAAATATCTTCCGGAAGAAAAAAGAATAAAAGGACGAGGATAAGAAAATAATTAACTATAGATAAATTTGGACAGGAATGAAAAAATTTTTCTACCCGAAAAAGATAATATAATTCCGATTTTATTTTTTATCCTTACTTTTATGTTAAATAGAGACTCCTTTCTGTAGGATTTAATTATTTCCCAGCAATCGATGGCCAATTGAGTTTCATTGTTAACCGAAGCAAGGCAAAAAATATTAAAATTGGCGCTTAAACGCCTGTCGCGGGCAGCTGCAATTAGAGACGGGTTATTCCCTCTCATATAATTCTCAATATTCGCTGTCACTTTTAAAACATCAAGACGGCGAGAATTCCAGGAATGAACTATGCTACCGGGCGTTTCTCTATAAAAATAAATGTCTGAATCGTTATAAACTATTTTGTTAGCCTTAAAAAAGATTTTATAAAAAATATTCAGATCTTCATAATAAAGACCTTCCTGAAATCGGATTTCTTTGAATAAATTACTTCGGAACAATTTCCCACACGCTGAAGGTAAAAGTTTTTTTTGATATAAAACTCTTTCAATGGCTTTCTCAGAATCATATAATTTGATTGAGTTGTATTTGCGTTTGGGCTTTTTCAACGGAATTTTACCATAAGAAAATTTTCCTTCTATAATATCTGCCTGATATTTAAAAGAATTCTCCGTCAAAACGGATAAAGTGTGTGGATAGATTATATCATCAGCATCAATAAACATTAAATAATCTCCCTGAGAGTTATCTATTCCTATATTTCTGGCATAGGAGAGTCCTCCATTTGAAGCATGAATTACTTTTATTTGAGAATTATCAGATGCATATTTATCTGCAATTTCCCCTGAATTATCTGTAGATCCGTCATCAACTAAGATCAATTCCCAATCTTGATATGTTTGATTTAAAATGCTGTTGACGCATTCATCCAAATATTCAGAACAATTAAATATGGGAACTATAATACTAATCACTTTCCTTGATTTTATATTTTGTCCTCTAATATAATAAAAAATGAAATTTCTTAAGACCTTCTTCTATAAATTTTGTTGAATGACTAAAAAAACATTTTGGGGTAATTTTTTAATATTTGATCCGATTTAAAAGAATTCATAATTCT
>JAFLTN010000094.1 GCA_022510445.1 Muribaculaceae bacterium
AGATATCAAATTTATGAATCGAAAATTATGTTCCTTAGTCAGTGCGATAGGTTACACTTATAAAATTCATAAAACCATTTATTTATTATTCTCCGGTTATAGTGACGATGATGTGTCTGGCTGATTTGTATTCACGAAATTCCAAAAGATAGATGCCCTGCCATGTGCCAAGGTTAAGACGACCTTTCGTTATTGGTATCGTTAAAGAAGGTCCAATGAGTGAGGTCTTAGTGTGAGAACTGGCATCATCGGGTCCTTCTGCGGTATGGATATAATTTGGATCAACATCCGGAACCAATCTATCAAGGATATATTCCATATCAACTCTAACATCCGGGTCTGCATTTTCATTGACACTCAAAGCAGCCGAAGTATGCTTGATAAACAGGTTCAGCAGACCGACCTCCGGTAAAGGTGGCAACTCCTGAAGAATTTCATTAGTCACCAGATGGATTCCTCTTTCCCTCGGTCTTAACACTATCTCTTTCTGACTCCACATACTCCTTCTGTTTATATCCATGAATCTTTTATTTTACAAATGGATGTTAAAGGAAAAGCTTTGAAAACCTGAATGTAATTTTATTTTTTTGTCCCTATAATTGAAAAAACCTGTTTTAGCTTCAGGCATAGAAATCTCAAAAATTATTGTGTCATTATCAATTCTCCATAAACTTTCTATTTTACCATCTTCTGTGTCAAGCCATCCTTTCGCCCAAGTGATATTACCGGAAAAATCAGGTTCGGGACTTATTTCTATATTTCCATCCGGATTCACATTAATACCCAAAGAACGTGTTATTAGCCAGTTGCCGACAGAACCGAAAGAATAATGATTGAAAGAGTTCATGTTGTTGTTATTCCCAAATCCGTCTGTATTTGTGTAAGAGTTCAAGCGTTCCCAAATTGTGGTAGCACCTTGAGTGACAGGATAAAGCCAAGAGGGGTAGGCAGTATTCGTTAAAATTTTATAAGCTATTTCTTGCTCGTTTATTTTGGATAAGGCTTCAGAAATCCAAGCAGTGCCAATGAATCCCGTCATTAATGAATAAGGAGGGCAAAATTGACCATTATCATCAATATGCTCACACAATATGGTTTGCTTGAAATTATCTCTGAAAACTGGAGAATCATAAATATCAAAAGCTATTGGCAGAGCATAAGAAACCTGGGTGTCTACCAAATTACCTTTTCTGTCTGATTCATAATTAGACCATACTGTCTTTTCCGTCTTTTTATCGATATAGGTTTCTTTAAAGAATTCAATTCTTGAATTCCTTAAATTCCTATAATAGTCTGCATCTTCTCTCTTATTTAACAGATCAGCAATATCTTCCATTATCCGGAGGTCATAGATAAAATAACATTCCCATAAAAGCGACTTGTCATTCTTTTCATACTCAGGACTTAGCCAATCTCCTAAATCACCCCATTCATGATTCTGGATAATTATCCCGATTTCTAAATCGATGGTTTCATTAAGAACATAATCAACATATCTTTTCATTGATGGATAATGTTCCTGAAGAGTTTCAATGTCTTTATATTGGAGATAATTTTCCCAGGGAACAATTATACCTGCACTACCCCAAAGCAAACCTCCGAATCCAGTGCCGGTGGGAACTACATCAGGGTATTTGCCGTTTGGTAACTGGCAGTCTCTGACAGAAGTAAGATACTGACGAAGCAAAGATGAAATATCTGCCAGTTTAGTAGCCGTCGGGGAAAAGACAGAAATGTCTCCCATCCATCCTAATCTTTCGTTTCTTTGGGGACAATCTGTTGGTATGGAAATGAAGTTACTTTTTGTAGACCATACTATATTATCCCAAAGCCGGTTCACCAAAGAATCGGAACATTCATAATGTGCATTTATCTTATGAACGGAACTTAAGGGAAGTCCTTTAACTTGTTCAACAGGCAAAGGTTCTTCGATTCCTGTTATTTCTATATAACGATAACCATGCAGAGTCATTCTTGGAGAGAATTTTTCCGTTCCTCTTCCGGATGCGATATACAAGTCTTTATTCATTGCAGCTCTCAAATTTTCTGTCATTATCATGCCTACATTCGGTTCATATCGAGGCATGTCAGGATAAAGCATTTCAGCATATCTGAAAGTTATTTCCTGATCCGGCTGTAAGTTTGAAAATTCAATTAATGGTACTCCTGCAAAATTTTGACCCATATCGTATATATAAATTCCTTTTCGGGGCTCAAACCTTTGTTTTGCAACGAGGGTGTCTACGGCGATAACCCTGTCATCGTAAGAAGGTTGAAATTTTATATTTTCCCAACTTCCGATGGTATTATTGACTGTCGAATCTAATCCAATTTCCACAGTCGTATACCATTCCCTGTTTTTTGTGTTTCGGGAATTATCATAAACTTCTCCATTAAAGAAACTTGCTTCCATCACAGGTCCGTCAATACTGTATTTCCAGTTCTCAGGAGTTGTAGAGATTATTTCTTTTTCTCCGTTAGTGTAATCTATATTTAACTCAGATATAAATGATTGTCGGTCGCCGAAAAAGTTCCAGTTTTCAGTACTATAAGTTGACCCTCCGCTCCACCAACCTTCTCCAAGAGATATCCGTAACTCATTATCACCCGATTGAAGATATGGTTTCAAGTCGAACGAATGGTAAAGATGTGTCTTATTGTATTGTGTTGAACCCGGATTAAAATAATCGTCAGATATTCTTTCACCATTCAAATATATATCGTAGATTCCCCTTGCAGAGGCATTTATTTCAGCCCTTTCAACTTCCTTGTCCTTAGGGATAGTTATAATTGTCTTCAATTCAGGCATAGAGCGCACAGGCAAAGAAAAATCTATTGATTTATCAAACCATCCATCAATAGAATAGATGGTATTTCCTGGTTCCCTGTAATTCTTTATCCTTAAATTTCCTATTTTAGAGCTGCTCCCCTCATTTATCTTTATTCCGCAATCTGCAAATACAGGAAATGCCAAATAGTCTCCTCCTCTTCCGTAAGGATTTAAAACTGTTTCACCGATGATCTCATCGTTTATAAATAAAGTAGTGATTCCGGAATTAGATTTAATCTTTATTTTATTCCCGCCAGGTTTTAAATCTTTTGAAACAAATTTTGCGAGAGGTATATTAGAAATGTCATCAGGATGATAACCTTTCCTGTAAATTTCAATCCTGTCTGGTGCCCTAAATCTGAATTCAATATAACTGGAATCTTTAGGATTCGATAGATTGAAAGGATTTTCATTTGAACGCATTAATCGAGGATCATTCATTCCATAAATAAAAGATATGGAATCTTTGTCAGCAACCTCTAAACTAAATTCCACATCAAATACATTAAGATATTTGCTATTAAAAGGAAGCTGGTTTCCTGGCACTCCTATCCATTTTGCATTTTTAAATATCTCAGCTTTGACTATTTGACAATTAATAAATGTCAAAAGAGTCATAATCAATATAAAAGAGGATTTCTGCATTCTTCCAATCAATTTTCAAAATTCTTTCATTTGAAGGAATATTGTGAGAGGACCCGGTAATTCTAATACAATATACATCACATGTTTTAATTTTAAAAGATTCTGTATTCTTAAAATAGGTTTTATTCATAGGATTCTATTAAAAGAATAATCATTCTATCCATTTAATGAATTTGGCGGGAACACCACCAACGATAGAATTGGCCTCTACATCTTTATGCACTACAGCTCCTGCTGCTACCACTGCGTTATCCCCTATCTTCACGCCGGAAAGGATAGTGGAATTAGAACCTATCCAAACATTTTTCCCAAGTTCAATACTATTTGGAATGCAAATTTGTCTTCTTTCAGGAGTCAGATCATGATTCAATGTGGCAAAAACTACATTATGTCCAATCAGGCATCCGTCTCCGATCCAAATTCCACCCTGATCCTGAAATTGACAGCAAGCATTTATAAAGACATTTTCACCTAGATTTATATTTCTTCCAAAGTCCGAATAAAACGGCGGGAAAACTCTTAAAGAATCAGGAACTCTATAACCGAAAAGTTCAGACAGTAAATTTCGGATTTCTTCCATTGAATGATAGGCACCATTCAATCTGAAAGTGATTTTTCGTGCCTCATCACTTTGACGATTCAGTACTTCAAATATTTCAGGTGAGGCCAACGGTTTCCCGGTTTTTACATATTCTTTAAATTCATCAATGGTCATATTTTCTAAAAATTTTAATTTACCTTCAATCGATATTCCTTTGGTGTAAAACCTGTTATTTTCTTAAATAATCGTGAGAAATGAGCAGGATAATCAAAACCAAGGCTATAAGCGATGACACTTATATCCTGGTTAGTTTCAACAAGCCTTCTTTTCGCTTCATCAATCAGTTGAAAAGAAATATGATCTTTAGGCGACATCCCCGTTTCCTTTTTAACCAGACTACTGAAATATCCGGTTGTAAGAGAAGCCTTATCAGCAAAGTAACCAATGTTAGGTACAGTAATAATATCGTTTTCCGAGAAATAATCTTTAAGATTCTGTTTGAATTGTGATACTATATCTGAATTGACTTTATGTCGGGTGATAAATTGACGGTCATAGAATCGGTCAAGATGTTCCAAGAGCAACTGGATATGGGCAGATAGCACAGCTGCAGTGTGGTTATCAATTGGTCTTTCCAGTTCTTCTCTAATGAGGTCTAGATAAAAATTAAATTTCTCCCTTTCTTGCTCCGATAAATGCAGAGCTTCTGTCTGTGAGTATCCGAAAAATTCAAATTCTTTGATTTTATTTGCCAAAGGAGTGCCGTAAATAAGATCGGGATGAAACATGAGTCCGACGACATCAGGACCCAACTCATCTTTTTCATCATCTAAAGCAACAATCTGACCCGGGGCAAAACTTACTATTGTCCCTTCCTGATAGTCATAACTTTTTCTGCCATATTTTAAAGTGCATTGAGACCCATTTTTAAGATAGAGGGCATAGACCTCATATTTCATTTCAATATGGTTGACAATCTTAGTGGCATCCTTGATATCAAGGACTCCTATTAAGGGATGAGAGGTTTTAAGACCATAAAGGTTATTATAGGTAGTCAGGGAGTCAAGTGTTATTTTTTCCATTACCTGATTGATTTATTTAGAATGCAAAAATAAGGTTAAATTTTATCCATAGAAAAGAATCTTTAAATTTGGTAAGGAAATCCTTAAAATTGGTAAGTGTCATTAATTTCAAAGAAATTAAATTTGCAAATTAATTAAGTTAAAATGAAAAAATATTTTCTATCAATGTTACTTTCAGCCCTTTCCATATCTATAAATGCTCAAAACATGGAAAATCCCAATCTCAACACTTCTTTAGCCCCTGTTGAGAATCTAAATTTGACACAGGCATGGAACAGTACGACACGTCGGGAAAAGTTATCATTCCGTTTGCAACTTCCGGGGGAAGCGAGTATGATGAAACTGAAAAAGACCTTGTGGTATCAGCCCCTAAAGCTGTTTTTAAGCCGGGCAAAGTGTTGAATGAAATGAATAAGCAACAGATCCAGGAATGGATAAATACTTTTAAAGAAAATGAATAAATATTTTTTGCTGATAACTTTAATTCTTATGACTTTAATTCCGGCAAATAGTCAGAATAAATTATATCTGACTGCAAATGGAGTGACCAAGACAGCTACATTGGTTCAAAATGATGCCACAACAGAATTGATTTCTCTTCTCGAGAATGGACCCATACCATTATCGATGACGGAAAACGGAGGTTTTGAGAAAGTCGGAAACCTTCCACAATCTTTACCTACTTCGGATGTGAGGCAGACTGCACAATCAGGAGATATAATGCTTTATATTGGAAATGTGATGTGTATATTCTATGGTTCCAACACTTGGGCTTATACGAAGCTTGGCACACTCGACAATATGACTGCAGAAGAAATAAAGGAATTTCTTTCAGGAAATCCTGTAAGCGTCTATCTTTCTTTAGAAGATATGGCTGACATAAAACAAGTGAAAATTTCCGATGTCAAAGAAGAGAAAGTCTATGATTTGAAAGGAAATTTGATTATGAACCGTCCTATTATGGCAGGTGTGTATATCATTAATGGCAAGAAAACATTAATCAGGTAATTCCTCTTATTCTATGAAAATTTTAGGCATATTTGCTCTTATTTTGACAACAGCATTTAATGTTATGGCACAGGAGAAAATAGTTCAGACAGCGGGGAGAGATCAGTTAGGTAATTTCGCCCCCGAATTTGCACATCTTAACGATGATATCCTATTCGGAGAAGTATGGAGTCGGACCGATCTTCTTTCTTTGAGAGACAGAAGCCTTGTCACAATTACATCACTCATTTCGCAGGGAATAACCGACAGTTCTCTAACATATCATCTTCAGACCGCTAAAAAGAATGGTATAACAAGAACCGAAATATCAGAAATCATAACCCATATAGCTTTTTATGCCGGATGGCCGAAAGCTTGGGCTGCTTTCCGATTGGCTAAAGAAGTATGGAATGATGATATTTCGGAAGTAGATGCAAAAGCTCAACATCAGAAGAAAATGATTTTTCCGATTGGAGATCCCAATCCCTTCTCTCAATATTTCACAGGCAATTCATATCTGGCACCATTGTCAGACGAGCAAGTTACTTTCTTTAATGTAACTTTTGAGCCATCAGTTCGTAATAATTGGCACATTCATAAAGCTGACAAGGGAGGGGGACAAGTCCTTGTAGGAGTGGCAGGACGAGGCTGGTATCAGGAAGAAGGCAAGGACCCAGTTGAAATCCTTCCGGGTACCGTCATTCACATTCCGGCAAATGTGAAACATTGGCATGGAGCCCAGAAAGACAACTGGTTCTCTCATCTTGCATTTGAAATAGAAGGAGAAAATTCATCAAATGTATGGCTTGAACCGGTAGAGGACGAGTATTATCTTCAACTTGGAAAATAATTCAATTTAATCTAATTCATTCCATCCTCATAGTAAGAGGTGACATCATTCCGGTGTCACCTCTCTTTGCTTTTGCCGCGATACAGCGTAGACTTATAGGAATCTTAAGGGGATATGAACGAGAAGGCAATAATCTTATTCATAATCCTTACGGCAATCTTATATACAATTCCGAGATTATTGTATTATTACTTTCCGAGTCGTACCGTCAGAATATTTAATTATGCAGATTCCTTTATAATCCTTATCGATTTTTCGCCCTAAGATGTCGTTATATGCTATTGGATTTGCTTGTAAATTAGATACTAAAGTATCCTTTACAGTGGTTTCAGCTCCTGAAACTTTCAACAAAGGAGAGGGTAAAGATTGAATTCCGTTGCTCACGGCTGTAATTGAGAAATAATAAATTTGTTGGGAATCGAATGTATATAATGTAAAATCTAGTTGGTTACCTATGTCTTCACCAAAATCTCCGTAAAGTGAATATAATACATTCTTATTCCCTTTTAGGATGATATCGTCAATTATTTCATACCCTCCCTGCTTTTGGAATTTAATTCGTATTATATTTTTCCCTCCAATTTCAACTTCCGATAAACCTCCATTAATTTGACCCGCCAATGTCTTTATTAAACTCCATTCATTTAAAATGGGGTCATAATATTCAATGATAAGGTTATTCATAGTGTTTTGAGTTTGATTGTAAAATTGTAAACTATTGATTATCACATCATCATAGCAAAACATAATAAAATCCTCATCATTATCCAAACGAAGTGCAGGGGAACTTTCCCCAAAAATAGAACGGCTTAAAACATTGGAAGATGTAGACCATCCTTCAGGGAGTAAGGATAGTTCTTCAGAAAAATCAAACTTCACTTCAAGTTCGGAACTCCAATCCTCTTTATATACATTTACTAAATATTTATCTGCCTTAGCAACGGGAGCCCAACCAATAGAAATATGATCCTGAGGAACAATTTCTTTCACAAAAGGTAATTCCGGGATTGTTTCAAAGAATTCTAAATTTGAAGTGGAAACAGATAGTTTAACTATATCTGATTTGTAACTCCCCAAGGTAGAATAGATTTCTATTTCATATTCAGAAAGAGGACCTAACCCTTCTACCTTCAATCCATCCAGACCTTCCAATTTAAGATTGTCATACAATGGTAGGACCAAGTTATCAGAATCTTTAACAGTCACAAAAAAGTAGTCCCCCATATCTGAATTAGACCAATCTATATAAAAGGAAGTTCCGTAAACGTCACTTATACTTATTTCAGGTAATGTTGGTTTGAAAGATGTATCTCCTAAAATTATTCTCACATTTTCTTCATTTTCTTTAACGTCATCAAAAACGAAGAGAGTTTTATTGTCCCATGAATTAAATTTGAATTGGGTTACATTAAGTGTACCAGGGAAAGTGTCAGAAGAGAGTGTTATCGGGTCTTCTTGATTATCTGCTTCTACCACATCCACTCTTTGATGATAAGGATCCACATTGACAAAGTTTGAGAACCATGCATTTTCGTCTATATCAATATGCCATACTAAAACACCATGCCCCGGAAGGGTCCTGTCCCAACCATCAAGTTGACGATTTTCAATTACAAAATATTCATTTTCAGAATTCTTTGCCTTGATTCTATATGCCTTGTTTTCTTCGGAGAGAACAGGAATGTAAATTGGACCCTCTTGTTTTTCGTTTAATTCATTATAATCCAACCAACCAAGTTCTGCTCTTTCGAAAGCGGAATAAAGGGGAGGTGTGTTCTGATTGTCATGATAAGAAGCAGCAGCCATTGTATCCCATTCGTTGACACCTGAACGTCCTGAAGTATATCTAGTATCATAATGGTCTGCAAGACCCAAAACATGGCCGAACTCATGGACAAATGTACCAATACCTACGGGTAAAAAATCTGGAGCAGAATCATAACGGATCTCATTACTACAGGTATAACGATTTATCTTTTTACCATCTAAGATAAGATTTCTATTCCAATTTTCTTCCAGATAACCGGAATGAGGCCAAATTGCATCATAATCATTGCTATCTGCTTCTCCAAAGCCCGCATAAAAGAAATAAATATTATCTACATATCCATCATTATCTGCATCAAAGTTTTTAAAATCTACCAAATCGTCAATCAATTGACATGATTCAGTTACCATGTCGGCCACATTTGCATCCAGTGCCTCAACAGTATTTATTCCGTAATATTCATAATTTCGGGAAACTGTTATGGGACCAACAACCACAAACTCCGGACTAAACTGACCATCAGAACATTTTAGAAAATAATCTCTGGCACTTCCGTTCGCACCATTTTGGTGAGTAAATCCTTCTTCATTAAGCAAAGAATTATAAAATGAATAGGCATCTGGAATAGTAGAAAACTTTTTATTTTCAAATTCTACAAGCACCACCAATGTTTTTTGATGTCCCATGGAGGGAAAATCAGATATTTTTATTTTGCATGGAGATGTTGGAGCCTTTCTGCGGTTATATTTAATCACATTGGAAATATCCATGGATACTCTATTATTTTGAATCCAGTTAATTTCCTCGTTGTTTCTCTCCTCGGGATTGGATGCAATCACGCCGCTTGCA
>JAFLTN010000095.1 GCA_022510445.1 Muribaculaceae bacterium
ACCCTTCCTCTTCATCAAAGAATCCAGCATATATGAGAAATATATCTTCTCCGTCATAAGAGGCTTCTAAATAATCATTAGAATTTTCTACTCTTTCTATAAATGTATACATTGGTTCTTCTATCCATTCTCCTTTTCTATTCATAATCCCCCATGCTGGTCGCATACTAAATGGTAGATTTTCAGAATCATCACAAACAATGATATAATTCTCCCAGGAATAAGCATCCTTGAATTTTGGTTCGTGGATGTAAGAACCATCTTCTCTTATCAATCCATATTTACCGTTTAACTTTACAATGGCACTCCCATCTATAAAATTCTTTGCAATATCAAATATTGGTTCTATTCGCCAATCTTCCACCAATCTAAATCCTCCAATTGAACCATCTTTTAATTTGATTGGTTTCACATTATCGATATAGCCCCATTTGTCTTGGTCATTCCGCTTTGCCCATAATTTCTTCTTTGCCATATCTTTGATTTCTTGAATTATAGACTATTTATAGATAAATTTCCTTTTCAGAGCCTGGGATAAGCTGTTTCTTCTCGTCCAGTTCAAGCTGATGGACTTTAATTATCTAAATTTAGTTGGGATTTGATTCTTTAATATTAATCGTCATCTTCTTCAAAACCTTTATAATAAATTCCATAATCATCAATTTCTTCAAAAGTTCCTCCAGAAAACAATTTATTTCCATCACCATTATCATCCCATAAATCCAAATAATCGTGGGTAATGATGTTCGGGCCTTTAAGCCTAATTGTAGGGCCCTCTATTGTATGAAGATTTCCGCCACATAGCCAATCTCCATATCTATTCATAATGCCCCACTCGTCATTTTCTCCCTGGCGTGCTATTATAAATTCTTCCCAAGACCAAGCATCGTCAAGCACGGGTTCGTGTTCATAATAGCCATCATCATTAATAATACCATACTTACTTTCAACTTTCACTATTGCAGTCCCATTAACAAATGCCTTGGCTAAATCATATCGAGGTGGAATCACCCACTTACCTTTTTCATTTACATACCCCCATTTGCCATTTTCATCCTTATGAGGAATGGGTTTTTTATATGTATAATCAAAATCAGAGTCTTCCTCTTCTGCTATTTCTAACTTCGTATCAACCTCATCATCATAATGTTCATCACCATTATCAAAAAGATATATGGTATATTCTTCATCATCATCAATCTTTTGTTCAAGTTTCAATGCTCCATATTCAAATGAATCCTCCACGTTATCATAATATATATCTTTGACATTTTCAAGCCAGGTTCCCTTAAGAGCGTCAATAACAGCCCATTTACCTTTTCTCCCTATAACAATATATCGTCCTGTTCTCCAAGCTTTACTATACTTGGGTTCAAGGAACCAGTTGCCGTTCTTGTCAACTACACCGAATTTCTTATTTTCTGCTTGTTTTATAAAAAGTTTTTTCAATAGTGCCATATCAAATAAGTTTTAATTATGATAAATATGTCTAAATTATTTATATACAATCTTTTTCAGAACCTTGGATTAGTTGTTTCTTCGGTCATGGATTTCTATGGATTTGGTTCGAGGGTGTCAGCAATTGAACCGTCAGGGTTTCTGAAAATGATTTTCGTGGTAAGACGGTATGATTCCACCCATCCGTGGTCGTTTCCTTCCTTATATTCTTTATACATGTTGTAAGGGACAGAGATACTCTCTAACCTGATATCCCAACCATCGAAGGCGAGAAAGGTTTCATCATTTGCCAGCTTCCCTTCGGGTATAAAGACATCTTTGATGGAGGTGCCGTCAAACGTATACCAACCGGCGAAATCCAGTGTGGATGGGAAAACCACTTCCTTAATGCATTTCTTGTCTTTGAAAGCATAGTCTGCAATACACACTGTTCCTTCCGGTATAATCAGTTTTTCCTTATCAAAATCATCCTTGCAGCCCATGAGATAATAAAGTGGATCCGAGGCCGGACCAAGAAATAAAAGTCCATCTTTTTCATTGTATTCCAAAGGAGAACCCATAGCAAAAGTTTTTCTGATTACAGGCATTTCCTCAGGAAGAACAATCTTGCGGAAATTCTTGCAGTCTTTGAAACTTAATGCTCCCAGACATTTCACACCCTTTTCAATCACTACGGTATGGAAATCCATATCCTTGAATTGGGATTTATAATGAGACCAATAATCTTCAGGATTCCCATCCTCCGGATAATCATACATCGGTTCATCATAAGGAGAAACATCTTCATCAGCTGCCACACAACATAGGCGTGTGTTTCCTGAAATAGTTAGCACTCCGTCATCACTAAGTGCATAAATCATCTGATAATTCTCCTCCGATTCCTTTACTGCTTTTTCCTGGGAAAGAGACAGACATGAACCGGATTTTATAATTTTTCTTTCACTCATCTTTTCTGCAAATTATTTTTATCCCTATATTTCCTTTATTTCTCTTGTATTTTAGTGAGTATGCTTTCACGTTTCTATGTCAAAGAGTTCCAAATCTGTAAAATGGTCAAATCTTCCCGGAGTTCTTGATTTTTCAATAAATTCATTGAAGTCTAAGTCAATGAATCCGTCTTCATCAAACATCATTTCACGGTTACACATTTCTATACCCCGCTTCTTTATTTGATCGGAATCAAGTAGTTTTTTATCTTCTGAAGTAAAAGGGAACTTGGTTTGAAATTTTGATAATCCAAGATTTTCAATCACCTTCAATTGGTTGTAAAGTTGAATCATTACGACAATATCCCGTAATGGAGCAATATATCTACCTTGCTTTTGTTCATCTTTTGATTCCAACAATAATTGATATACATTGGCCCATAAAAGTTCTCCAATTTCGGCTGATGTAGAAAGCTTTAGTGAACTGGCCCAGCAGGCAAAAGAATTATTCTCTTGAATTATATCAGTATACCGCAGCATAGGTATGAATTCAGTTTCATCCGTGATTTTGACATCATACCATTTCTGGTTTTCATCCATTTGACGTGACCAACTTTTGAAATACCATTTGCCATCTGAACATGTAGGTTCAAGAAAAGACCATCCAGAACACTCAGTGTTCTGATTTATATAGCAGTCAATAACATATTGTTCCGTACGATTGATTTCTTTGAATGTTCCATCAGGAAGAAGAAAACGGTAATTGTCACCTTCTTTCGTAATAGCTATTCCTAAATGGAAATCCCATACCTTATCAAATATAGGTTCGGTAAGAAAAGAACCGTCGGGTTTCAGGAAAGTCCATTTACCCTTGATTTTTATAGCCGCCAACCCTTCTTTGAAATCCCGAGCTTTCTCCAAAATGGGTTCTATCAGGAAACTACCACCCGGTTTGATAAATCCATATTTTCCGGAAATGCGGGGTGGGATCTTAACTCTTCCGAAGCCTTCTTTGAAATCCCACGCAACTTGATAAACAGGTTCTACTACCCATTTGTCATTTTCATCAACATATCCGTATTTCCCGTGTTTTCTCTTGGATTTCATTGTCTGTTTCATTGGGATATTCATTTTTTGGGCTTTTTATCAAACCATTTCCCTTGATTAACATCCTAACCTCTATAACCTTATAACCCTATAACCTCAAAATTACGAGAAGAGTCTCTCGTATTGTTCTTTAAGTTCAGTATCGGTGAATGGGCCGCTTTTCTTTACCATTCCCCACCATCCCTTATAATCATCTATGGCCAAATTCTCTTTGTCTGATTTTGCCATGTACCATTTCAAGACATAGCTTTTGATTATGAAATCAAGCGAGGAGTACTTAGTCCGCTCTGCCAATCCCATCTTGATTCCCAAGGAGTATGGCATGGGCTGATTTTTCATAAATTCAGCAATACTGCGGACAGTTTCCCTGCTTATCTTCCTGCTTCTTATCGAACGATATGCTATAAGATTAGCCAAAGCTTCCTCCAGACAGTAATCAAGGACATCAGCCACTTGTTTCGATGCCGGAGTTGTGAATTTCAAATCTGAGAAACACCCCGGATCCATAAGGGCGTGCGCAACTTCGTGAAGTACCACACTCGTCACTCCGAATGGATTTGATAGCAAGGACACTTCTTTCATTATCTTCTCAATCCTTATGAAAATACATCTGAAAGATGACTTGAAACCATAATATAGTCCGAGCCAGTCGAAAGAGCCTTTCCATTCAACAAGAAGCTGCTTCTGGTTTTCATTTTGGGGATTAAAAGCTCTTTCAATATTCTCAAGCAGGTTATGCCTGTAATCAAAATCACCGGCCGAAGGGACTTTGACAGTATCAGGAAATTTCAAGACAGAATCACGAAAGCCAATCCAGTCATATATTGGAATTGTCTTGTCTAAATCTTCTTCAGCCACAAAAAATATAGGCAAAGCGAATTGAACACTAGAGTCATAAAACTTTTTCTCAAATCTCTGAAGAAGCCAAGGAAGAAATCCTGACTTCTTCCTGTCTTTCACAAATTCTTTCACCTCTCCTATCAGCGATGAATATTGCCTTTCGGCATTCGGCGTAGATAAAAATTCCATGACTCCTATTTTTCAGATTTTATTTTGATTTTGTTCCTCATGATGTTTTTTCAAAGCCTCAACCATTCTGTCGGCGACTTTGATTATATAAGCGTATGGGAAAGAAGACCCGGCTTTTTGGGTTGCTTCTCCTTGCATTAGAGCTAAGCATATCTGAAAGTGTCTTTCCTCCCAGTCGATTTCCTTATTAATTGAGGAAGAAGCGAGAGTTTCCTTCTCTTTAATATCGTTTGAAATAGTTTCTTCCGGTTCGTCGTCCTCAAATAAATCATCAAATTTACCTTTGGTGGTTGTTTTGTTTTCTACTTCAACGATTTTCCCTTTTCTTTTCATTTCTTTTAAATATTTTTCAATTTCAACACCACGATACCAATTGCCATTGAATGAGAATCTTACTCCACCGGGAGCATCAAGTTTTGTATCTTTACCCACTTCTATTATGACCTGCCATTTAGGGCTCAGTTGAACCTTACAGAATGAATGACTTTTCACAAGACTATAGATGAAATTGTCGGGTAAATTTTTATAATTGTCTTCATTAAGATTCTTAACGAAAATAACACCGAACCCTTCTTTTGCAATCAGGTCGTTTGCATATTGAATTGAATGGCCTAATTGTTGCACCGGTCTGTGAAATAAAAAAGGGAGATTTAGAAAGGTCGAAACCGAATCACCATTCAAAGTGACTAAATTATTTCTCCCTTTAGATTCAATTTGTGCGTTAATATCGTTCACTGCATCAATGTTTATCTCTATGTATTTCCATTTTACATCAGGATTTTTTTCTTCGATTTTTTTAAGAGAAACTTTAATGGCTCTGTCAATTTCAGGGGCCTGCATTCCAAAGACAGCCATGCAAGGACCGAGATTTTCAAATTCAGTATAGGGCTTGGTCCAATTGTCATTCTGAGATATCAATGATTTTAAGACTCCTAAAATTTGATTACTCAATCTTGTTTCAATATCTTTTTCAGAATAATTTATCTTTATGTTTTCGCAACCCTCAAAAGCATCACCGGCCACAGCTGTCACATCATCCGGGATTGTAAAGGTACCTTCCTTTACCGGACATTTTTCCAATATACCGTCTTTCATACGAAGTCCTGCCTCGTTTCTCTTTACACCTTTTGACCAAAGTCCCATAATATTAAGATTTTAAAGTAGAATAATTAATAATATCTCTAACTCACAAATTATTTTTAATCAAATATTCCCTGAATTCCTCCTTTAAATCATCCGAAACTCGTGTGCTGAATAAATATTTGTAATCTAAATCGCTGAGATTGGAAAATTTCTTTTGACGCGAAAATTTCAGTGCCATCTTAAGTTTTCTGATTGATTCAAACCAGCCTGATGGGTAATCGCATCCTTGTCTTCTTCCCCTGCCGGAATAATTGAAATAATTATACCAGCGGTAAGGGTCTACGGTGTCTGAAGAGTTATTCACTGACTTTAGGAAATCAATAAGGAAATCGGGGACACCTTGCATCCTCCTGATTTGAGATTCCAATTCATTAAAATCAGGTTGAAATATATATTCTTCAGCATTCGGATAGGAATTTCTAATTTCTCCATCATTATCCTCAAATGGCACAAACAAAACCATAGGAAGACCGCCATAGGTTTCCCTTATTTTATCGTCATTTTCATCAAAAGTGATTATACAGAGGGTAAGTTTCTCTTTTTTAATTCTGCTGGGATCGGCACAAAACCATTTCCATTCTCCTTCTGGTTTCTCTTTGTTATATTCAGTTCGGGTCTGCCAGGCTATATAGTCCAGAATACCATCATAAAAATAACTCCGCCAGATGATTAAAGGCTTGTCAACATATTTTTCAGGATAGTCAAGACGTTCTTTAAGCAGTTCCTTGAGATCCGACTGGGAAATGGTCTTTAATTCATCCATCATGACAAAAATTGTTATTGCAATTTTTCATTAAATCAACTTACCGGCCTGATAAAATAAAAAGCGTGGTGTCGGAATATTTTACAGGATTTTAACAAAATCCCATTGAATGAAGTCACAAATATAAATATTCTTTAAATTTTTTCAAAAAAATTAAAGTTATTTAATCTAATTGGACTTCATTTGGCTTTAGCGTAGGTCTATCTTTTTCCCTTTACCGACACAAAATTAAATTATAGTTTTATTAAACCTCTCATCCACTTCTTCCGTTTTAATTCGCCTGCCGCGAAGCTTATTAATTTAATTGGTTATAAGTTTAAAAGGTCAGAGGGTTATTTTCTGCCCATTTTTGGGTTTCGGTTTTATATTCATGAGGGAATTTCGCGCGGAGGGTTTGGACTGTGTGAAGAACAAAGTCGAGGCATTTTTGCAATTCCGCTACATTGCAATATTCTTCGTCTTTGTGGGGATTGTGGTAGCCGCAGGGGATGTTTGCACAGCTGACTCCCACTCCACTTAAAGTGAGTGGCAAGATATCAGTGGTCTTCCCTTCTGTTATTACATATCCGAATTTCTCTCTTTCAAGAGCTTCTTCAAATTCTTTAGAGGCTACCGGAATACCTCTTAGCAAAGTTCTGATTTCTTCTCCCCCTTTACAATCAGGCTCTAGTATATATAGGGAATCTTTGAAAAAAGCCAAATCAGCACGATTGCTCCCCCAACATCCCTTTTCTTCTCCGACTGACATAAAAACTTTCAGATGCTCACATTGTTCAAGAGCCTTCAGACATACCCATATGCCGTTTTTGTCATCGGCGCCAAGTCCTTCAGAAGCATTCCTTGACGGACTAAAGCCTGTGATGATCCCATCTTCTTCTCTGACCTCAAAATCTTCTGAATGGGTCTTCTGAGCCTGGTCAAGATGACAACACAAGGTCGGGTATCCTGCTAACCGCTTATCCTTCTCAACTTTTGAATTTCGGCTTCTCCGAATATATAAATTCCCCCCTGAATCAATATTGACATCGGTCTCCGGAACATGGGTTGAGAGATAATCTAGCACAAACTGAATCATCGGCCACTCGCGACCCGTAGGAGCATAGGTTTTATATAACTTCCGAATCAATTCCATTCTTCACTTATATGCTGTCTTTATGCTAAAGTTCATCGTTGGGTTTTAATTTTTGGTATTGGATTAAAGGGTTCTTGGCTACGGAATTACGTTTTCGGTGTTTTTCGTAGTTTAGGATTTCTTTTTCTTTTGCAGAAGGAGGTAACAGAAAACTATCCCGTTAACTGCTACCGCTATATAGTAGCGAACGCCTTTTTTCAATCACTAATCAGTTCTTTCATGCCTAAGTCGCCTCAGGCGATGGTTAAAAGGTTATGAGGTTATGAGGTTAAAAGGTTATTCACTAATCACTGTTCTCTATTATCGCCTTTCTCAAGATGTTTCTTGAACTCACTTAATATGTCAACTTCTTTTAAATTTGATATTCAAGACCTCTTTGTTTCAACAATTCTGTCGGTGTCACCTTTTCAGGATCTCCTATGGTGACGTTGATAGCCTCAGCCATGCATTTGGCAATGGCTATATATCTTTTATCCCATATCATCAGTTCAGAATAAATTCTTATTGAGAAAGTATTGGTTGTCAAGCCTCCCCCAATCATGACGGAAATATTCCTCGGGCCAACCGGTTTATATTCATCGATGTCGCTTAAGATATCAAATTGATCCCTTAGTTGCTTGCTCGCTTCTTCATACAGTCTATTGAACCCTTCAGCGTCTAATATTGTTGATTCTCTTTCTGTTTTTGAATTTGCTTTCGTGATGAAATGCACATCAGTTTCTTTTTTACTTTCACTTGTGACAAAAAAGATTGTCCAATGGTCTTCACCATCCGACAATCTTTTTAAATCATCAAGATACTGAGCAAATTGAGTTGTTTTATTATCTTTAGGCAGAATATAATAGCTCGAAGGTTCATCCGGGGTGGGATCAATTTCCTTGCTGATATAATTAAATCCGCCGATAAGAGCAAGATAGTAAGTAAAATTTCCTATTGCAGGTTCATTCACTGCTGAAGGACAAACAATAGTGATTTTTGAATTGCGGTCTATACAGGCGCCATAAGAAGTGTTTTTGGGAAACATCTCCACCACCAATTGTTCCAAAGCATAAGTTCCGGTTTCTGTCGGTATTATATAACGGAGACGGAAAGGAGGGTTATAGTCCACAGCATCGATCACATCTTTTTCGCTCATATGTTTCTGAGCCTGCAATTGACCAAGAGGAATATTTCTTGGCACGCACATATACATGGTTTTGCCATCCTGTTTGCGTCTGAATGCCTTTTTTAATCTTTCACCTATGTCATCGAGATGTTTTTTACGCAACTCTTTGTCAATGGCTCCTCTAAAACCGGAAGAAATCAAACCGGCAGGCACCGCAAATATCAAAATTCCCACAATTCCGATAAGGGAGGCAACAAACCGGCCTGTAAACGTAATTGGACCGGGCCCTGAAAACTTCCCTGGGTCGCCGATATATCTTGTAAATGCCCAAAGAAGGGATTTCCCATAGTTATATTCCTCGGGTTGTACAGAATACTCTGCTATAAAAAAGATTGTGGCAAGAATTACGGTCAGCACTATGAGTACTTGAATAGAGGCCCACATTGGTTTACGAGAATCTTTTATCGCCTGCCCAAGTAATTTAAACGAATTTTGCCTTTTTGCCATTGCAATTACCTATTTATATAATGCAGATAATTAAAAGGATAAGAATAAAGAACCCTAAAAATGCCCAGAAACATCCATTGCTGAATAAAGCAATCATAGCCTGAAAAATAAAACCCAGGAATGCGAGGAGGAATCTTCCGGCGAAAATTAATATAAGAATTATCAATATGCCGAAAATTATACCCATTACTGAATGGTAATATATTTAATCATTATTGTTATAATCCTTCTCTAATTCCTTAAGAGATTTA
>JAFLTN010000096.1 GCA_022510445.1 Muribaculaceae bacterium
TAAAGCCTCGTCTTAAATATTAAGAGAGTTTCATATGAATTCTTTATATAAAATACTTGTTATTACCACTATCCTGATATTAGCTATTTTCAGTAATCCCGCTATGGTAAAAGCGGATTCCCAAATCGTTGAATTCTCAGGTGTTATTAAAAATGAAAAGAACAAGAAAGCTATTGGGAATGTAAGCGTCACGGTGCCCGGCACAAACATCGGGACAGTCACAAATTCAGATGGTTTCTTCAAATTGAAAATCCCGGCTTCAAGTGTAAAGAATGGGATAAAGATTGAACAAATAGGATATCAAAACCTTGAAATGCCATTAGACCATAGAAATCCCCCTTTGCAAATATTCCTTCAGCCTTCTGGGAAAGAACTAAAAGAAGTGCTTGTACTGGGAGGTAACCCACGGGATATTGTGGAAGCAGCAATAAAAAAAATACCTCAAAATTATTCTGACAAAGATGACCTTTTTTCAGGATTTTATAGAGAAACAGTACAAAAGGGGAACCGGTTTATAAGCATTTCGGAAGCTATGGTTGATATTTTGAAAAGACCTTATGACCTAAGGACTACCCGCGGAGAAAAAGTAAAGATAAACAGGGGAAGAAAATTGGTTAGTCCAAAGCCGGCTGATACCCTTGGTGTAAAACTTATGGGAGGACCATATATTCCTTTGGCCCTCGATGCGGTAAAAAACGGTGACCATCTTTTTACCATAGAGGAAATTGACAATTTCCAGTTCAGAATGGAAGGTGGGGAAACCATAGATGGACGCCCTCATTATTCTATATCATTCAGGCCAATGGTAGACTTGCCATATCCACTAAATCAAGGCACCTTATATATTGACGGTGAGAACCTCTCGATAAGCAGGGTTGAGTTCGAATTGGATATGAAAGACAAAGCCAAAGTGACAAGATCTATTCTCCAGAAAAAGCCCTCGGGTTTGAAATTTAAACCTTTGGAGGTTTCCGGAGTAGTGACATATATTACTGTTGACGGGAAATCCTATATTAATTACATAAGTTCGAAAATGAGATTCAAATGTGATTGGAAGAAAAGACTTTTTTCTTCTACCTACACTTCACATGCCGAAATGGTTATGGTGGACAGAAATAATTACAAAGATCTGAATTCGAATTTTAATGACAGCTTCGGTAGCAGAAAAATATTTTCCGATTTAGTAGAAAATTATTGGGATGAGAATTTCTGGAATGACTATAATATCATCGAACCAACTGAATCGCTTGAAAAAGCAGTTGACAAATTAAGGAAAGTATATTAAAATTCAGGCAAATGACTTAAACCGAATTCCGAAAGCAGCGCAGACGATTTTCATTTTGCCCAACCCCCTTAATCCAATCATCGAGATACTCATTTTGAACTTGCCTGACAATTTGGATCCTATGGCAATTCTTACCATTAGTTATCCTGCTAATGAGGAAATGCCGTCAAAGAAGAGAAAATCCCTTGAAAAAATTGTAAGAATAATTTAAAGTCTTAATTCAAAACCGCAGCATCCCCTGCATTGAGGCAAAAGTCAAATGAGGTGGCACCGGGATAACCGATGCCACTTTTTTTTGAGCCTTAGAGCAACATAGATTTGAGCCTTAAAACAACACAAAATATTTTGTTTTGATGTAATTTCGCAACATCAAAATTTAAATGAGGAAAAATGAAAAAGACTATAGTAGTTATCGGAGCCGGACCGGGACTTGGAAAATATCGCCAATACCTTTGCAATCGGTGATGCCTCTGAAGATGTGAAATAAAATCTTAAACTTCTACCGATAACAAATTCTTAAAACAACACCAGATAATGTGGTATCTGATACCCATATTCTTTTTGGGAGTGTTGACACCGATACAGACTGCCGCCAATTCTCGTTTGAGACAGTCTGTGGTGTCACCTTTTATTGCCTCGTTGGTATCTTTCTCAGTAGGAACAATTTTCCTTCTTGTCGTAACACTTTGTGAAAAAGGAGGAGTAATGGTCGACCGGGAATTGTTTTCCACACTCCCCTGGTGGGCTTGGTTAGGTGGTGTCTGCGGATTATGGGGACTCACAGTAAATATCATTATCTTCCCGAAACTGGGAGCCATGCAAACAGCCTTGATGCCGATGCTGGGCCAGATTATAATGGGAATAATAATTGACAGTTTCGGTCTGCTGCAATCTTCACAATTTCCATTTACAATTCTCCGGTTCGTCTCTGTAATCATAATTTTACTTGGAATGTTCATGGTGATTTATCAGAAGACATCAGGTAAAAAGGGCGAAAATAAATTTATATGGCAGGCAATAGGTTTCAGTGGCGGTGCTATATTTGCCATGCAGCCTTCAATGAACAGTCTTTTGTCAATCGGTCTGTATTCATCGGTTCATGCTGCTTTTATTTCCTTCTTTACTGCCACAATCGTTCTTATTGCAGTAGCAGTGCTCATTCCTTCAAACCGAGTTCACCTACCACAGATATTTTCACTTAACAGACCATGGTGGTCATGGCTTGGGGGAGTAATAGGTGGAACGTTTGTAACCGGATTTGCGTTCTTCGCTTCTAAAACCGGAATAGGGATATTGTTGATAACCAGTATTTGCGGACTCCTTGCCAACAGCTTGGCAATTGATAAATTCGGATGGTTCGGCACGGTAAAGAAAAGAATCAGGACTGTTCAGTATTTAGGATTGATTTGTGTGGTAGCAGGTATCATGATATTAAGATTAAATTGATATGGAAGAAAAGATAACTTTGAATAATGGTAAAAGGTTGCCCATGATAGGGTATGGAGTCTATCAGATTCCTGCTTCTATCACTGAAATATGTGTAAATGAGGCATTGGAAACCGGATACAAATTAATAGACACTGCGCAATGCTACGGAAATGAGACCGAAGTTGGAAGAGCAGTGAAGAATTCCGGAATGAAAAGAGAAGATCTTTTTATTACCACAAAAATTTGGGGCACAAGAAGATATAACGATACTATTCATTCCATTCAGAAATCTCTCGACAGGCTCGACACATATATAGATCTCCTGTTGATTCATGAACCTACGGGAGATTACAAAGAAATTTATGTTGCTCTGGAGGACTCTTTGTCCACAGGGAATGTAAAGAGCATTGGGGTTGCAAACTTTTTAGATGACACATTTATCGATCTGATAAATAATTGCCGGATTATACCGGCTGTGGATCAGATAGAGACACATGTATTCCGTCAGCAGGTTCCAATGCAGAAAATGTTGGAAGAATATGGTACTGTTCTTCAATCCTGGTCACCACTTGCATGTGCGAGAGGCAGTATATTTGAAAATCCTGTTTTAAAAGAAATTGCCGGCCATCATAATAAAACGATTGCACAGATAGCTTTGAGATGGCTCATTCAAAGAGGCATACCTATCATTCCGAAATCCACTCATAAGGAAAGAATGGAAGAAAATATCAATATCCTGGATTTTGAACTTACCAAAGGAGAAATGGAAGATATCAATAAACTGGAAAAAGGTAAAAGCCTTTTCAATTGGTGGTGAATTAGGATTTAAAAAGAAAGGAAAAATGAAGATAGTTGTCTTGAAAGAGAGTCCAAGAACAAACGGCAACTCCAATATGCTTACAGATGAATTTATAAGAGGAGCAAAAGAATCGAGACATGAAATTGTGGAATTTGACTGCACTAAACATAAGATTTGACAGATTCTGAATATGATCTTTTAACTTTTGAACTAAATAAACTGAAAGTTCGTAGCCATAACTGCGTCGTGGCAAAAGTATAGTGAGAGGTGGCACAGGAATTTACTGATGTCACCTCTCAAATATTAGATTTTATCCATGTTATTCAAAATTCTAACAAAAATTTCCTTTTACCGTAATAAACATAGGGTTTATTGTGAGTTGTCGTTAAATTTTATATACCTTTGCATTAACAATATTGTTAATCAATTTTGTTGTGATAAAAATTTATGGATAAAAATTATCAAGCTGAAGCTCAAAACACTGAACAAAAGATAATTGAAGCAGCGGAACAGGAGTTCTTGATAAAAGGATTTGACGGAGCCAGAACGACCTCAATAGCCGCGAAGGCAGGAGTAACCCATGCCATGTTTCACTATTATTTCAGGACTAAGGAAAAGATCTTTGAGAAAATCATATCTCAAAAACTGGAACTATTGACTAAATTAATTATGGATTCCATTTCATTGGAAAACCTTAGCCTCGAAGAAAAACTGAAAAGGATAATTGAAAGCCATATTGATTTTGTTTCTGAAAATCCGGAATTGCCAGGTTTCTTAGTCAGAGAAATTTTCAATAATCCGGAACGTTTTGAGATTTTGAAAGCAAGATTTGAAACATTTGCTCCTTTGTTGATTCAAAACCTTCAAAAAGAATTGGATAAAGGCTTTGAAAAAGGGAAATATAGAAAAACAGATGCAAGGATGATGCTTATAGATATTATCTCTCTCAATATATTTCCTTATATGGCCTCTCCATTGATCAATTCAATTCTAACAGGATTCATGACTGACAAGGAAAACTTTAAGGAATTACGGAAGAAAGAAAACTTTGAAACAATAATGAGAAAAATTAAGGCATAAGATGAAAAAAGTTTTCTTCACATTATTAATATTTTCTCTGACAATATTCAATCTCAATGCTCAATTGACATTGGAACATTGTCAGAAACTGGCAAGAGAAAATTATCCTGCCATAAAGAAATATGGCCTGTTAGAAAAATCCTTGGAGATAGATCTGAGTGATATCAACAAGTCATGGCTGCCATCCATCTCACTTTATGGGCAGGGAACTATCCAGAACATCACACCAAGTTTCCCGAATGCCTTGGAGGATGTATTGGTACAAATGGGTCAGGAAATCAAAGGTCTTGGAAAACTTCAGTATAAAATTGGAGTTGACCTGTCACAGCCTATTTGGGACGGAGGAGCTTCAAAAGCGAAAAGAGATTTGGTAAGGTCACAAGATGAAATGCAAAAAGCGAGTCTTGAGGTGGAAATGTATTCCTTACGGCAAAAAGTAGAAAATATCTTTTTTGCGATATTGCTTACCGATGAACAAATAAATCAAAGCCGGTTGACTCTGGAATTACTCAATGCCAATCTATCATTGCTTGAATCAATGTATAAAAATGGAACGGCCATGAGGAGTGACATAGATATGGTAAAAGCTCAGGCATTGACTTTGAAACAAACCATCACTCAGGCTAAAAGCAGTGTAACCTCCTATAAGAAATTATTAGGAATCTATGTTGGAGAAGATGTTTCAAATGAAACACTTATAAAACCAAATGCCACGCTGCCTAATTCTCTGAATTCCGAAAGGCCCGAACTTCATCTGTTTGAATCCAGGCTTCTAACCTCAGAATCATCAAGAAATCTTATTAATGCTTCGTTAATGCCCAAAATCGGGTTATTTGCTCAGGCATATTACGGATATCCCGGATTCGACTATTTCAAAAGCATGATGACCAGGAACTTGTCATTTAATATTTTGGCAGGAGTCAAGGCATCATGGAATATCGATTCTTTCTATACAAAAAAGAATAGGCTTAACAAGATTGACTTGGATTTGAGCAATATAGAAATTGAAAGGGAAATATTCCTTTTTAATTCCAATCTTCAGACGGAAAAAGAGCTTGAAGCAATAGAGGGTCTGAAAAAAGTCATGGAAGATGATGCCGAAATTATTGAATTAAGACAGAACGTAAGAAAAGCGGCAGAATCACAATTGAGAAACGGAATAATAGATGCAACAGCCTTGCTCTCTAAAATCACTGATGAAAACATTGCCAGACTGACGGCTAAACTTCATGAGATTCAATATATACAACAGATTTACAACCTTAAGAATACTCTCAACCAATGAAAAAGATATTATATATTCTCCCGGTTCTTCTGACTTTATTTTCTTGCCATAAGAAAGAAAGCTATGATGCCACAGGTATCTTTGAGACAACCACAGTAACGGTTTCTGCAGAGACCGCCGGAAAAATTGAATCAATGCCTGTTGTTGAAGGAGACTCGGTTACAAAAGGTGAACTGATAGCACAGGTTGACACCACTATGTTTTCAATCCAGTTAAAACAGCTTATAAGCCAACGGAAGTCGACTGAGAACAGTTCACCCAATATTTCTGCACAGGCAGCAGCGTTGAGGTCTCAGATTGCACACCAACAGCAGGAATGTGCAAGATTTGGAAGGTTACTTGAAGATGGGGCGACAACCCAAAAGACCTATGATGATGCTGTAGCTTATCTGAAAACTCTGCAAGGTCAGCTTGAGGCATTGCTATCATCACTTAATAAAAGCAAGACATCCATCAATGATAATTCTGAAGCGATTTATTTCCAGACCGAACAAATAAGGGAGCAGATAGAGAAATGCATGATAAAATCACCTTTGTCTGGCACAGTCTTGATAAAATATGCTGAACCAGGTGAATACGCCACTCCCGGTAAACCACTTTATAAAATTGCTGATATGGAGAATATCTATCTCCGTAGTTACTTCACCTGTGACCAGCTTGCAAACTTGAAACTTGGTCAGGAAGTTACTGTCATTGCAGATTTTGGTGGTGAGGAACAGTTTGAGTATCCTGGTACCATAACCTGGATTTCAGATGAAAGTGAATTCACTCCCAAATCTATACAGACCAAGGATTCAAGAGCCAACCTGGTATATGCCGTAAAGATTGCAGTCAGAAATGACGGGAGACTGAAATTAGGCCAATACGGAGAAGTCCGCTTATGAATAAAGGGATAGTCATATCTGATATAACCAAAAGCTACGGCAAGACAAAAGCTCTTGACTGTGTGAGTTTCACAGTGGATGAAGGTGAGTTGTTCGGTCTTATAGGTCCTGATGGGGCCGGTAAATCCACACTCTTTAAAATTCTTGCTACACTTCTTCTTCCTGATTCGGGTCAAGCCACTATGACAGGGTTGGACGTAGTGAAGGATTATAGAAAGCTTCGCACCGAAATCGGATATATGCCTGAAAAATTTTCACTTTATCAAGATCTTACGGTCAAAGAGAATCTTGAATTCTTTGCTTCTTTGTTTGGGGTGAGTGTAAAGACAAATTTTGACCTTATAGCTCCGATATTTAAACAGCTTGAACAGTTTCCTGACAGATTGGCTGGAAACCTTTCCGGTGGGATGAAACAGAAACTGGCATTAAGTTGTGCTTTGATTCACAGACCCAAAGTGCTACTCCTTGATGAACCGACAACCGGAGTTGATGCTGTTTCAAGAAGTGAGTTCTGGAATATGCTTTCAGATCTAAGAAAACACGGTATTACAATACTTGTTTCCACTTCCTATATGGACGAGGCAAAATTATGTGAAAGAATAGCCATGATTAATAACGGTCGGATATTAGCTGTAAATACACCTGATAAATTGTCTGAATCCATCGGTGAAATTCTTTACAATGCTTCAGCCGATGATATGTTCCGGCTACTGACAGAATTAAGGCAAATCCAAGGAGTAAAGGAATGTTACACATTCGGCGCCACCTTACATATTGTTGCCGAAAAAGACTTTTCTCCCGAATTTACCATAGAGCTACTTCAAAAGAAAGGATTGAAAGATGTGAGGATTTATCCGGCTCATGCCACAATAGAGGATCTTTTCATAAAACTGATGCAGAATGACAGGCAGTGATATAGTAATATCGGTAAAGGATCTGACGAAGAAGTTCGGAAACTTCACAGCGGTTGACCATATCTCCTTTGATGTGAGGAAAGGAGAGATTTTCGGTTTTTTGGGTGCCAACGGAGCAGGGAAAACTACTGCCATGAGAATGTTGTGCGGACTAAGTTATCCTACATCCGGAGATGGGAAAGTAGATGGCTATGACATAATAATCCAAGCGGAGGAGGTAAAGAAACATATCGGATATATGAGTCAGAAGTTTTCACTCTATGAGAATCTTACTGTGGCTGAAAACATACGACTCTTCTGCACCATATACAGAATGTCAAATAAAGAAATCAAAGAGCAATCACTACGGCTTTATTCATATCTCGATATGGAGGGTATGGAGAAAAAACTTGTAAAGGATATCCCTGTAGGATGGAAACAGAAACTGGCATTTTCGGTTGCCACGATGCATAATCCGGCAGTAGTTTTTCTTGATGAGCCCACGGGAGGTGTTGATCCAATAACGAGAAGGAAATTCTGGGAACTTATTTATGAGGTTTCCTCGAAAGGTATGACAGTATTTGTCACGACCCATTATCTCGATGAGGCTGAATATTGCGATAGAATTTCAATCATGGTTGACGGACAAATCGCAGCACTTAATTCTCCGGAAGGCTTGAAACAGGAATTCAATGCTGAAACCATGGATGAAGTTTTCAGAAAAGTAGCTTCTCAGGCTAAAAGAACTGAATAGATGGCTATAATACAATCTCTCATAAAGAAAGAGACACTTCATGTGTTGCGTGACACCAGGACGGTTGTAATAACACTTGTCATGCCTTTGGCACTTCTCCTGCTGTTCGGTTTTGCTATATCCACAGAAGTGAATAAAGTGAAAGTGGTTGCTGTCACAGAAAATTTTACAGATGAAGTCAGAAATATCCTTCAGGAATTTCAGATAAATGAATACTTTGATTTCATGGGGCTTGTAGGTGCATATGAAGTTGAGGATATGTTACGAGCCGGTAAGACCGACGCTGCCGTTTATTTGAAAACTGATAAAGGGTTTCTGACCTCACAAATTATAGTGGATGCCTCAAACACAACAACTGCACAGACAGCCACTGTTTACATACAGAATATATTGAATCGGCAACAGGTGTCTTCAAATGTTTTGATCAGGACCTTATATAATCCTCAATTAAAGAGTTCTTATAATTTTGTGCCGGGTATTCTCGGAATGATTTTTATACTGATTTGTGCCATAATGACATCGGTGTCTATTGTAGGTGAAAAGGAGAATGGCACAATGAGTCTGTTATTAGTTTCACCCATAAAGCCAAGGACAATCATATTCGGGAAATTAGTACCATACTTTCTCCTCTCCTGTATTATTCTCGGTATAATGCTTGCCATTTCATATACAGTTTTAGGAATTCCATTTTCAAGTAGCGTTCTGAATGTGATATGGGTTTCATTGCTTTATGTTGTGCTCTCTCTTTCAATAGGTCTACTTGTTTCAACTATTGTAAGCACACAGCTGACCGCATTGATTGTTTCAGCAGTTGCTTTCATGTTGCCTGTGATTATGCTTTCCGGAATGATTTTCCCTATAGACAATATGCCGGTTATCCTTCAATGGATATCATGTATTATTCCTGCCAGATGGTACATTGATGCAATGCGAAGGCTGATGATACAGCAATTAGACCTATGGATGATCTGGGAAGACCTTGTGATC
>JAFLTN010000097.1 GCA_022510445.1 Muribaculaceae bacterium
AAAATTTCCATCAGAAGTGTTAAAATGGTGTTTTTTGACCCCGTTTTGACCCTGAGACGACCCAAAAATTTCCATCACACGGTTTTTTTACTTAATTTTGTGAAAAAGTTTTTCTATGATTATTTGCATACGCTTAAAGAATTTTTATTCACTCTTTGATGAGATAGCAATAGATTTTACCGCCGACACCTCGACATCGAGTAGCCGCCGACATCTCCCGGGCAATCTGATTGATTACAATGGAGATAAATTTGTTAAGATTATAGGCTTATTCGGTGCAAATGCATCCGGGAAATCCAACATCATAAAAGCCATAGATTTTTGTCGCAATCTTATCCTGGAATCCCATAACTATAACGAAAACACTAAATTTAGATTTGAACCATTTAAGTTCAAAACAGATGTACCCTCTGAATTTTATATTAATTTCGTGGTAGAAGGAATCGAGTATGAGTACTCCTTTTCTCTTTTAAACGACATGATTTTAGCAGAGCATCTCTATTATTTTCCTCATAAGAGAAGGGCACGAGTTTTTTCTCGAGAGAATACTTATGATTATACCTTTGGTAAAGGTTTAATCAGCCGGCCGACTTCAATTATTTCAAATACAGGGCCTAAAACTCTTTTTTTAAGCAGAGCTAGCGTACTTAATCGCCAATTACCGGCTAAGATTTTTCGTTTCTTTGCCGAAAATATGGTGATTGGATATGGGGAATATAATATTAGGTATATAAATAAGAAAGATTTGGAAGAAAATAAGGAGGATATTTTAAAGGCCTTTAAAGTTGCCGATAGCGACATAACCGACATTCAGATGGTAGAGACATCCCCTGATATCTATCAGATTTTTACTTACCATAAAGGTAATATGCACATTCCTTTTAATTTTCAATCCGAGGAGTCCGAGGGTACAAAAAAACTACTTTATATAATCTTATTGATTCTTAAGAGTAAAAATCGCGACGTAACTTTTATACTTGATGAATTCGATTTGAAACTTCATCAATTGTTGTCTGAATTCCTTTTGGATACGATAACAAAATCTTCTACCTTGCAACTGCTTTTTTCCTCTCATAATCCGGCGCTGATCAATTATGACAGAAGACGACTGGATCAAATAGTTATCGTTTCTAAAGACAATGAGGGAATTACACAAGCATCAGCCTTGTCCGACTACTCTGGATTAAGTCTGAAGACTGATCTCAGGAAGGCTTATCTCCAAGGCCGTTTTGATGGGATTCCCTATTTAGGAGAGACTTTAATACAATAAGAGGAGATGAGACAAAGAAAATATTCTCGCTCCCGGGCGCTTCGAAGGATGTTGCTTGTCATTTGCGAAGGCCTTTCTGAAGCCGTATACGTTGAATATTTGAAAACATATTTCAGGCTTCCTATCGCCGTTAAAGTTAAGGTGCCGGGCAATAAAATAAATCTTCGTCTTGTCAAACAGTATGTCAAGGATATCAGTGTGGGTCCGGACGACGTTATTGATGTAGTTTATATGTATGATGCCGACGTTGACGATGTTGTTGAAAGATTGTCGGCTCTTCCCGGAATTAAGATTCTTTCTAATCCTTGTTTTGAGTTATGGCTCTTGTTGCATCATGTCGAACTGAAAAAGGAAACTTCGTCAGAGTCAATTATTAAAACACTAAGCGGTTGCAATGATGTCTGGAAGGATTATAAAAAAGGGAAACTCAGTCTTAAACAACAGGAGTTTCTTAGTAGGAGTATGGATCGGGCAATTGACAACGCTAAAAAATTGTATTGGCCCAAAAATCCCTCTACCAATATTTATGAGTTTATAGAGGTGTTGAAAAGAAATCAATAAATCGTAAATTTGGCTGAGACGACCCAAAAATTTCCATCAGAAGTGTTAAAATGGTGTTTTTTGACCCCGTTTTGACCCTGAGACGACCCAAAAATTTCCATCAGCCGATTAAGCTATATGATAAAATATTTAGGCAATGATATAGTACTGGACCCAAATGAACTACACCCCAAAAGTTAGACATAAAACTTTTGGGGCTGCCTCAAAATTTATTATTTTGAAACAGCCCCAATCTTGTCTTAAACCCAAGGGATCCTACCTGACTTGTCAGTTGCAGACAAACTTGCCGGTATAGGCGGCATGGTCGGTGGCAACTACCGCTATATAGACGCCGGCCGGCAACCCGACTGTTGAAATTGTTTTTTCAATTTCATCGCCACATTCTATATAGGAAACTATCGCTCCCGCGGAGTTCACAACCGAAATCCGCTTCATAGGCTCAGAGCATTTCAGAGTCACCTCTTCCATCTCGGGATTACCGAGGACAGACAGACCATTCTCTTCCTCAATTTTGATTTGCGACGCCGAATCAATAACTCCGGCGCTAAACCCGAACGGCTGAATGGCGGTCTCACCCTTGTCGTTAATCAACCGGGCGCGAACGTATGAGCCGCAATAGCCGGTGTAATCAAACGTTTTACCGTAACCTATCACCGTGCTCTTCGTGGAAGAAGCTGACGTCGACGTGCGATGTGTGGAATAGATCCATTCAATTTTGTCGGCATCGTCACTCTCAATCGTTATAGTGCGGGTTTCAGGATCTATCGAAATTTCGTTGACAGAAGGGGCAAGAGCCTTGCCGGAACCAGTATATTCATAGGAGAATACCGTGGCACCTTTCTTCATCGTCTCTTTCAAATCATCGACACTCAGAGCCGGCATCAACATATATTGATAATTCCGGAAATACTGTTCGGCAGTATGGGTGTCGTCGCAAGAATATCCCCATACGGGTCGATTCGGCATGGTGAGAGTAAGTATCTGGTCCCAGAGAATGCGGTCGTTGGGGCGACGGTTACCCTGATTGTAGACTTCCAGACCTATGAGCGATTCATACAGCCTGAAATTTTCCGCATGCCATTCGGGTGAATTTTTCTCTCCGTTCTTATATTCCGTCGAGAGGTTCCAGTATTGTCCGGGATGGTTGATAATCTGCAAACCGCCTATAGCCTGGGTATAGGCATAGGATTCGCGGAGCGACATAAACTCCTGACCTCTGCGTCCGGTGAAGAAGTCATTGTGATGGTTGAATTCTCCACCCGTTGTCTCGCTCCATGAATTTCTCCTGTCTTTACTCAACTCATTGCCAGGGATGGCAAGCATTCCCATTGATTCCGCGTCACGGTCGGAAGCGGAAGGGTTATAGAGACTGAACGTCGACCAGGGGTAGAGATTCGCATCATGGTCCGTGAGAGCGAGAATCTTATAGCCGGCAGCCTGGTATTTATCTACCACCTGAGTAGTGGTAAATTGCGTGTCGAACGACTGTGACGTATGGGTGTGGAAATTGGCCTTGTAACGCCCTGTATAGTTCCAGTTTATACCTTCGTAGGCATTCACGGTCAACATGCCCACAGGCGCATCCTTGTCGTCAAGAATCCTCACGTTGATTTCAGCGGCATCATCGAGGCGGTTTCCACCCGATACCAGATTGAGGGACAGCGTGTAAAGTCCCGCATCAAGAGAATTTAATGCCACCTGATAGGATGAAAGTCCCGTTTGCTCTACCCTGACCCCAACATTCGTCTTGGAGTCACGTAGGCATCCAATCTCCACATCGCAAGGCCGGCTCAGCTCAAGAGTCACCATGACATCGGAACCCGCCGGAGCCACAGCCGGAACGGCAGAAAACGACACTACCCGCACATTATCCATGTTTTCGCCAAATTTTGTTTCGGTGACATCAACTTTGTTAAGGTTGAAGTCATAAGTGATTTCGGCCTCAATACAATTGTCGCTCACCGATAATTGCGGAGTGAGAGCACCCATGTCGGACGAACTGTTGACACTGCCGAAATTGACGGCGAAACTTTTATCGCTGCCGGGGAACTGCACTGTGGCCTTTGATTTATGGTCGCCGGCCTGACTCATCATTACAACGTCTTTGGAAGTAACAACTCTGAACCCGTTGGAATGGGCGGCAATGTCGGCCACTGTGCCGTCTTCAAAAACGGCGATATTTTGCCATGACACCACCGAGTGGCTGTTGCTGAAGCCTATATCCTTCACCGCGCTTAGCAACCATCCGGCGCTTTTATCCTCGCCACACGCGATATTCCAATAATACTTGCTCTTAAATTCCGGCGACACATCGTTTGTTATAACGAAAGCCGCCACCGGAATGTCGGTCCCCTTCTTACGGAAATCCTGCGTGTATGACAGTTTTCCTATCGGCGACAGATTGGAAGCATCAGCTCCGGCATATAGTGTGTAGGTTTTCTCTTCAAAGTTGTCGGAAGCGGCCCTGCGGGAGGAGACTGCCGAAACGGCTGCAGGCTCCGCGCCGGAAGAGATAGCGGCAAGGATGGAAGGGAAGCACTGTCCCCAGGCATCGTCGTTGTGTGTTGCTCCGGGATAGAGAGTAAAAAAGCACTCGGCACCTGTGGCTGAGGAGAGGGCGTCATATAGTGACTCGGTGTCGCTTATCATCCAGGAGGGTTCGCCGGATCCGACGGAAACATAATAGGTCTGGCCTTCAGACACTCCTGAGGCTATACTTTCATACACACCGGGATTGATACGGGTCATCGGAGACATTATCACGCTCTTCCCGAACAATTCGGGATGGGTGGCCGCGGCATAAAGACTGAAAAGAGCACCATAGTCGGCACCGACAATCGTTGTGTTTTCCGGGCCCTGCGCCACTCTCCAGTTTTTCTCCACATAAGGCATCAGATCCTTTACGAAACCTTCAAGATATGTTTGGGCTCCGCCCGTTCCGACAAAGTCGGGATTGGGCTCAACAGTGTTTTCGGCAAGCATACTGCATATCTGCACCATTATATAGGCTTTGCCACCCCGGCTGCGCAAAGATTCCATAGTGGAAGGAGCGTTCCAGGAGAGAGGACCGAAAAAATAATCCCCGTTGTCGCTGTCGTCGCCGGCATTGCTGTATCTGTTTTGCACCGTATTGTAGTATATGACGGGATAGCGGTCTGTTGATTCTTCGTAACCCTCAGGAAGATAAATCTTAAGTTGACGTGGAAGTCCGTTTACTATCAGTTCTACCGTCTCTATTCCCCATTCCGGAACGGAGCGCCAGGAAGCAACCCTGTCGGGATTGCCGATTGACGTGCGGTTTGAAATCTCCTCTCCGGCGGCATCTTTTTCAACATATAGCCAGTCCTGACCACAGAGATATTTGAAACCCTTTGCCACATCCGAGGTGGTGACATCGGGAAGATCCAACGTAAAAGCGTTAACTCCAGACGGTGTCATCTCCAGGGCCGTACCGGCATCCCAGCCGTTGAAATCTCCGCAGACATAACATCTTTTCGTGTTTTCAGGCACTGACACATTGAAGGTCACCGCATGGATGCCAAACGTGCTGGCAAGGATAGCCGATGATAGTAATAACATTGATTTTTTCATGGGAAAATGATTTTAATTTTTATTGAAGGGGTCTAAGCCGTATGCGCTTTAGAAGCAATTAACTATTGCACGAAATTAATCATTTCCCGGACTGAATGTATAGTCGGGTAAAAACGACAAGTAGATTTAATTTATACGCAACAATCTGACATTCAGCGATTAAAGATTATAGACGGTGAGGCGAAAAGTAGATTGAACCCACGAGTCAGTTAGAACTCCCGGGCGTTTCTACAAGCATTTTTTTAATGTTACAATTCTAATTTTCCTCCCTTTCGGCCGAATGCAGAATGTCGATTCCTTTCTCGAATTCCTTTATATCCACTTTCAGCATCCCCTTGAGTGTGGAACGAAGGTTATAGACCGTCTGCGCGGAATAATGGAGCATCTCGGAAATCTCGTCTGTGGTTGTCATACCCAGACTTATCATGGCGGCGACCCGCAACTCCGGACTCAGCCTTTTCCCTTCCCGGATTCTGACCGGCTCTTCAAGATATTCATTCAACCTGTCAATAAAATCAGGATAAATTGAAAGGAAAGCCTCGTCGAATGTCTCTTGGAAAGCAGTGATGTCGGACGTCTCCGCGGAATTTGACTTCACCTCGTCCAGAGCCTTTTCCAACTGGCCTGTCTTCAACAGACGGTAGATGCCCTTCCTATAGTTTTTCAGTCTGGAAATATAGGTGGAGTAAGCCAACATAAGGCTCTTTATATGCTGGAGTTTCAAGCTGTCTGATTCCTTCAAAGCCAGGTTCTGTTCGCCGAGCCGGCGGTTGATACCCTCGATTGTGGCCATCATGCGGCGTTTCTCCCTGTTGAGCCTGACAAGAAGCAATATAAAAATGAGCAAAACGGCAATCAATGCCCCGGAGGCTATAAGGAATAATTTGGTTCTTTTTCTTATCTCACTTTCCTGATGGTGGAAGGCACGGTCTATGAGGGGCATCACTTGCATAATCTCGGCCGTCCGCATATTGGCGTGCGAAAAGGCGGCGTCTTCAAACGCACAGTTTATATAATTGAATGCACGCTCGATCTCTCCCTCCTCAAACAGAATATTCGCAAGCAATATGAGCGACTTATATTCCTTCCTCCCCGAAGATATGTCAAGGATTGCCGACTGCGCGAGGCACTCAGCCCCTTTCCGGCGGTCGCCGGCATCGACATAAATCTCCCCCATGGTATAGAGCATGGCAGCGTCGTTGCTGAAATCGAACTGCCTGTGGGCTTTCTCAATTTCGGCCACGGCTTCCTTATAAAGACCCGCGTCGCGGAGTTTTTCCGCCTTCAGCGTCAGATAGCCGCGGGAATTGACCGGACTCTCTCTGAAGGCTGAATCCTGAAAACTTCGCAACCTTTCGATGGCTTTCATCCTGTCGCTACCTAAAAGCGAAGTGGCCACCTTCATTGTCAGCGCACTCCGGTAAATGCTGTTGCGATACTTCTTGTGATAGTCTTCAAGCGCAGATTCATCGAGAGCGTCGAGAATCGCAAGCGCCCTGTCGGTATTTCCCGATCTGGCATATCCTTCAGCCAAATTCAGGCTTGCGGAGGCTATCTTGGATTTTTCTCCCAGTTTTTCCGCCACTTCAAAGCGCTGCTCTGCCACTATCAGAGCGGAGTCGATACGGAAGGAACGGTAGAGTTCATAAAGTGTGCGGAGGGTATTGTAGCGGTCTGCGGGGGAGCTGGAAGAATCATAATCAGCCCGGGCTTTTGTGATCGCCGCTGCATATTCATCCTCATATTGCCTCTTGTTTTCAATAGCACGGTCCAACTGCCTCAGAGTTTCATCCGCACTCACTTTTCCAATTGGCTCCGTGGCAAAGGAGAAAACCACCCACAAGAGGGCCGCCACTGTCATCCCAACCTTCAATTTTCGTTTCAATTATCTTTAAAAATGAATAAAACCTTCGCGGAGGAGAAAAGAATCTTATTAATTCTTCCGAAAAATATCATCACGCGGGCCTGGTTGGGTTCCTGAACAAAATATCCGATGCATCCCAAAATGAACAGAAATCCCAGGACGGCGTCGATTATCACCGCTAAAACCTCTGCATGCTCCATGAGCGCCAGCGTGAAGAGTACAATCAATCCGGGAATGAGGATAAACGTGAAAAAGATCGTGGCAAAGCCATTGACCACCAAACCCTTGTATTCATATTCCTTATTGAAATCCTTTTCCATAACCATCTGCTGTTTATCAAACGGGGTCTTAATCGCAAAAATACCATAATTTTCATTATCTGCCAACACCACCTAACCAAAAAGATAATAAAAGTATACTTATGGTTTCCCAAACAAAGAAGTGGAAGGCACAGCGACGATTTTATCACCCTCCAATACTAGTAAAAAAGGCCGCGCCTTTTAACACAGCCTTGTATAATCCATTTATGAGTGAGCTTCTATATCTTACTTTTCTATGATGTTTGGTTGGGAGTTAGTATTTCGTAAGGTTTACTCGCCTCTTGCGGCAGCCCTTCTTTTGGCACGCCATGCGGCTTCGTTATAACCGTATGTGATGGTTTCAAGAGCTTGCAATTCCTCTTCAGTTAATTGTTCTTCATTTGAAGAGCCACTTCTTTGAGATCTGCTTTCAGATTTTTTGTTTTCCGATCGCATCGAACCCCCTTTCAGGGTAACCGGAAGTCTCCATTTAGGATTATTGGACTTGGCATAATCAATTTTACCATATAGCCAATTATCTTTGAGTACCATGTTATAATTTATGTTGATTTTTCCTCCTTCATACTCAATAGGAACAGCTTCATCCGTACTATCGATATAATATCCATCCCCAAGACTGGTATAATCACTTAAAGTACAATAATAGATGTTACCACTGCCTGAAGTAATTATGGCAGAATCATCTTTCGTAAAATAAATATTGAAGATTTGACCTGCCTTATCCTTTACTTCATAAAGAGCTTTATAATTCTGCAGTTCAGGAAGCGATTTTAATTCCTCCAATTTCTGCCGGGCTAAAGTTGTTTCATCCGGTGCTTCTTCCACAAACACGGTCGAGTCTTCTGAATAAACCACAGTGTCGGTTGCGGCAGTGTCATAATTCGCTATGTTATTTCTGTCGGAGTTGCCACCACAACTTACTACGCCCAGCAGGCATACCCCCATCCATAATATTGATTTTTTCATGTTTGAGTTCTATGATAAAATATTATTATTGAGATTATTTAAGGATAATATTTGTTCAGAATAGAATGGTTGAAGAGCTTAATTAACTATCTCCATTCATAGCAATCTATTTTTAAACTTTTACCGTTTAAATCTTTCATAGTGCCGGTTATCTTTCTTGTGTTGGAATTGAATGTAACAGACCAGGTGCCTTGTTTCTTACCGTCCTTTTCAACTTTAAAATTGATCTGATATTTCCCTTTTCCTAAAGATTTGCATGAGGTGCATATTAGATTATATAAACCAGTCCCATGGGATTTAGTATCGTAATAACAGAATGTTCCAAAGGTTTTACTATCAGTCATTGCGATCCCTCCGGCTATTTTTTCCGATCCCAAACCGCCTTTAAATTCCATATACTCTTTGTATAAAGAGGCATCCATCGTGAGGAAAGAAAACAACAAAACGAAAAGAAGGGTTAAAATTTTTGGTTTCATAACGTAGTTTGATTGCGTTCGGGGCTCGCGGACACGGATAAAATTTAAAGGTTAATAATATGAAAAAGCGGAGCCACTTCTCTACATCTTTCCGGCTTGCTGAGGGCTTCGACTCCCTTGAAACATCAGCCGGTTGAAAAGTACTCCGCTTTGATACGATATTTTGTATGTATTTAAATACCGAACCAAAAAGAGCGTACTTTCACCCTCATCCTGCGTTTCATTGAAG
>JAFLTN010000098.1 GCA_022510445.1 Muribaculaceae bacterium
GTTCTTCGGGTACAGCAATTCCTTTGGCGATATCTATATGCTTCTTAGAATAGGATGTGACATTACCTTCTTTTTTCTTCGGTATGTTATGACGATTCACAAGATTGTAAACCTGACTGATAGTCATATTGAATTTTTTGCAGACTTCATCAGCAGAATACCACTCTTGAATGTCTTGAACATCTTGATTTTTCTTTCCAAAAATTTCATTACAATGTTTCTTACTCCATAAAGTTTTACCTCTATGGGTAGTTTTTGGAATATTATTTTCTTTCGCAACCTTGAAAAGCCAGGAATTACTGATATTGAATTTTTGAATTAATTCAGAGCTGGTGTAGAATTCAGTGATCGGATTTTTCTCTCTTGCCGGTCGTTTTATGTACTCAATGTTTTGATCAAACAGTTTTTCAATATCAGATCTACGAATCCGTGTCTTACCCTTGAACTGATAACAAGGAATCGAATTAGAAATTAAATACCTATAAAGGGTTCTGGTGGATATCCCTAATATTTTAGCACATTGTCCCGGACTTAAAAACTCCAAAGATTTTACATCAGCGTTAGCATGGTTGTTTGCTATGCTTTGTTCTCTATCAACATGTTCTTTTCTCTTAGCTGCTTTATAAGCATGTTCTGCACATCTTTTAGAGCAAAATCTTGTTGAACATTTTCGAGCTATAAATTTATTACCGCAATGCTCACAAATCTTTGTAATTTCGATTGTACTACTCATTTTTATTTCTTTTAATTTCTGTTAATTCCGTGTCATGGCGTGTCAGAGTGTGTCATGTTGTGACATATCCTCCACTACCTCGCATTGGGATTTTAGCCCATTGAGAGTGAGTGACAAATGAGGTACAAAATCGAGATTAAAAAGGCTTGAAATCGATTATTATCGCTTAAAACCGGAATGTAAGGACAAAAGAAAAGACGCTCAAAATGAACGTCTTATTAATCTTTGCTGATATTTAGTGATACCTGTTAATCAAGGTATTACTTTCCGATGCAGAAGCGGGAGAAGATGGAATGGAGAAGGTTGTCGGTGGTGATTTCTCCAGTTATGAGGGAGAGGTGATGGATGGTCTCGCGGATGTCTTGGGAAATAAAATCTCCGGAAAGACCGGAATCCAACCCTTCCTCAACTCTTTGAAGAGCTTCGGAGGCCTTTACCAGCGCTTCGTAATGACGGGCATTGGTTACAATCAAATCATTTTCAAGATCAAGATTATCCGTTGCGAGTTCGTTTAACTTGTCTTTTAATTCTTTAAGTCCTTCTCCCGTGACTGTGCTGAAGGGTATGGCATTCCCAAATAATCCGTAAAAATCTGGAAAATCGCTATTTTTAACCAGATCAGTGCCCCCCCTAAAAAAGTCAGATCTATTTTTATTTCCTTGATGATCCAAACCTGAACTTCCGGGTTTAGACAACAGATCAGACTTATTAAGAAGAAGTATCAATTTACCTGTGTGCCGTTCATTTAAATAGGAATTGAGCTCGGAATATTGATTCGTGTCCTTGGATGTTGGATCAAGTACCCAGATGACAATATATGCTTTCTCTATTGATTGTCTGGCCCTCTCGATCCCTTTGTTTTCTACAATATCTGATGTGGAACGAAGTCCGGCAGTGTCTATAAATCGATAAAGGATCCCGTCTATTTCAACAGTGTCTTCAATAGTATCACGGGTTGTCCCCGGAATGTCTGTCACTATAGCTTTCTCATCTCCTAAAAGAAGATTCAGAAGTGACGATTTCCCGGCATTCGGTATTCCGGCAATGGCTACAGATATCCCGTCTTTCAAGACAGCACCCGAAGAATAGGAAGATGCCAGCCTGTCGATCTTTAATTTTATATTTTTGCATAAATCCAATAATCGTGAACGGTCGGCAAATTCTACATCTTCTTCAGAGAAATCGAGCTCCAGTTCCATAAGAGATGCAAATTCAATCAGTTTTTCTCTTAAGGATTCAAGCTCTTTAGAAAAAGAACCTTTTGTCTGACGGATTGCAAGGTCATGACTCGCCTTCGATGAAGCGGCAATGAGATCAGCGATCCCTTCTGCCTGCGACAGATCTATCTTCCCGTTAATAAAAGCTCTTTGTGAAAATTCCCCGGGCAAGGCTATCCGGGTCCCTCTCTTAATGAGATCTGAGAGTACTTCTCTTTGAATCCATTTGGAACCGTGGAGTGAAATTTCCACCACATCTTCCCCTGTGAAAGATGCAGGAGTCAGGTAAATGCTGACAATTGCTTCATCAAGCAGATTCCCATCAATGGAGAAATATTTCCCAAGATGGACAGTATGACTTGCGACTTTTCTGAGATCTGCTCCTTTCCAAGCGGAGTTTACTATATTCACAGCCTCAGGACCTGAGACGCGTATAATGGCAAGGGCGCCCATACCGGCCGGTGTCGCAATGGCCGCTATTGTGTCATTATTAGTAGTTATCGGGAACGGTTCCATTCTACGAAAGAGAATTCTGCCTCAACAGCATTTTCGATATCATCGGGAAGAGCCGGGAAAAGGTCATAGCCAAGCAATGTTTCGAGATCGTCGATGCTCATGGCATATTTTTCCATGTTACCCGTGGAATTTATGTTAGGATAAACAAATGCAATGGCCCTCGGTTTTTCAATATAAGGAGCCAGCAAAGCCTTAAAGAATGCTCCGGGCACTCTTACTCCACTTCGACCGATCCTGTCGGTATCGTTTTCAGAGTATATGGGACCGGCTATAATCATAATGCAAGAATCGCGTTTAGCCCATTGACGTTCCTTGTTCTCAAGAGTGTTCCAAGCTCCGGCATTAAGATCATGATCCTGGGGACACATGTTGGTCATTACAAAACAATCCTCCATGGCTTCCCGGCTCCATTTCTGATCGGCTGCAGGACACATATGTCCACGGTCCCAACCGGAATAACTGTAATCAGAATGTGCCGGACACCCTTCTATTTCTAAATCCTGCCAGAAATTGTCGGTACGGCTAACTTCATTTGACACTTCAGTGCCAAGCAGTTCCCAAGCCACATAATTCGGGGTATGATTGTCTTTATTGAATGAAACGGTGAAACCGGTGTATTCCTTGATCTGTTCAGGAAGTCCCTCAGGTAATAATACGGTTTCAAGACCGGGATAGAACTTGCCCGAAGAGGAAGGGTTTTGTGAAGAATCTTCAAACCCCGGTTCGTTACCTGCATTGGTTTTCGCACAGGAATTAGTTGCGAGCAAAATGAAAATAGCTATTGAAACAAACGCAGATAAGAACTTTATGAGATAATATTTTTTAAGGACTTTCATGAAGATGGGTTTGATATGCAAATTTAATCAAAAAAAGGAAAGTAACGGAAGCTTGTTATGAAAATCGGTTGCAGACATATTCTTACAGGAAACATCTTCCGGAGGGCATCGCCCAATTAATTCGCGTCCTTGTAAAAAATGAGAAAGAGAATAAAAGGGAGGGCGAGAAGAAAAGGCAATATGGAGAGGGTGAGAATCGTTAAGAGAAAGAGATAATACGTAGCAAAAAAAGAGATGCAAAAAAAATCAATTTATACTTATGCCGCTGAAGCCGGTTTGCCAACAGGTATTTATCTGACACTTATGTCGGCTTGTGTTCTGTTAAGCCTTCAGATTCCAATTACCCCAATGCTTTTTGTTCCCCTCGCCTTGGGTTTTCCTGTTTTTATCTGGTTTCTTTTAAAAAATATTGCGAAGGCTGAACCGACATATTTGAAATTTTCATCGTTATGGCTTGGAGGGATTTATACAGTAATATTCGGAACATTGATCTGCATGCTTTTTTCTTCCTTATATGTAGTGTTTATAGAACCGGGTTTTGTGCAGAAATATGTGGCGAATGCCCTTAGTGCCATCGAGACATCGCCCTATGCATCGGAATATGAGACAACAATGATACTCATGAGAGAGGCCATGGATGCTCATATTTTGCCCACGGGCATGGAATTCCTAATGACAATGGCCTGGTTTACTTGTTTCGCCGGTTCTTTATTATCTCTTTTTATCGCCCTTATAATCACAAAAAATGGTAAAAAAGTAAGCGAAGAGATTTCCGCTTAAGACAGTTATAATGATCAGTAGGGGGGAGAAGTGGATAATTTTTAGTAATTTCGCATAAGGAATGTCTTCTATCAGAAAAATAGTCATTCCGAAGACATGGACATATCTATAGTCATACCCCTATATAATGAAGAGGAATCCCTTTCAGAGCTTGAGGAATGGATCGAAAGGGTCATGAAAGCCAATGGCTTCAGTTATGAAGTCATATTTGTCGACGATGGTTCTACCGACGGTTCTTATTCAAAAATCAAGCATCTTGCCGAAAAGAATCCGGCAATAAGGGCGATAAGATTCAGCAGGAATTACGGCAAATCTCCGGCATTGAACACAGGATTCCGGATGGCACAGGGAGATGTGGTCATCACTATGGATGCAGACCTCCAGGATAGTCCGGATGAAATTCCCGAACTTTACAGGATGATAAAGGAGGACGGATATGACCTTGTTTCCGGTTGGAAGAAAAAAAGATATGATCCATTATCGAAGACGATTCCTACAAAACTGTTCAATGCCACGGCAAGAAAAGTGAGTGGAATAAAGAATCTCCACGATTTCAACTGCGGACTCAAGGCCTACCGTAACCAGGTGGTGAAAAATATTGAAGTATACGGAGATATGCACCGCTATATACCTTATCTGGCAAAAAATGCAGGTTTCGGAAGGATAGGGGAGAAGGAGGTCAAACATCAGGCCCGTAAATATGGACACACCAAATTCGGGTTAGACAGGTTTGTCAACGGTTATCTTGATCTGGGTACACTTTGGTTTCAGACTAAATTCGGAGTAAAGCCGATGCATATTTTCGGCTTGCTGGGGTCTGTGATGTTCCTAATAGGATTCCTTGCCGTGCTGACCGTGATAATCCTCAAAATTGTCAGTGTGTGCAGCCACGATTACTATTTCTATCTGACAAAATCTGTTTATTTTTACCTCTCTCTTGCTGCTATGATCATGGGGCTGCAATTCTTCCTGACAGGATTCATAGGGGAACTGATCATAAGAAATTCTTCAGAAAGAAATAACTATCTCATAGCTGAAGAGATTTAATAAATAAGGAATGAGAAGGAAGATAAGAAGGAAATTGGCTCATACAGCCGGAATAGCCGGGATGATTATCCTGGTTGCCGCCACTTCTTGCTCCAACTCCGAATGCTATGACAATCAGAATTCCCTTCCTCTTGCCGGATTCTACAGCTCAACAGAAGACCCGAAACAAATATCGGTTGATTCCCTGACAATTTTGGGGATCGGAGCCCCCGGAAACAGTATACTTCAGGATTCCGTGCGGAGTCTGTCGCAGGTCTATCTCCCATTCAGGATTGATCAGGAATCAACCACCTTCGAAATAAAATATCTGGGCGGCCTCCCCGGTCTTTACCGAATTTCCGATCTTATCACATTCAATTATGAGATTGTCCCGATGTTTGTTTCAACAGCTTGTGGAGTAGTGTATTACTATAAAATGAAATCAATCGAGACCACTCATAACCTTATAGATTCAGTGACGTGTCCCAATGGTGTAATAACCAATGCAAATATAGAAAACCTCAGAATATATTTCAAAACTGAGAGTGAGGAGGAAACCGAATAAAAAATAGAAAAATGAGAAGCGGCAAGATGAGATACATACTCATTATAATGGCAACCATCTTCGGATTAGCCACTGCTACGTCTCAGAAAAAGATAACACCGGTGGATAATGATCCGGATAAGCCGGCTCAGCCTATCCTGCATTATTACGATAAGCATGGAGAACCTTTGGAAGAACCTGTTTTATTCATTTCTCAAACTGACACCACTACCAGTTCAAGACCACAACCGGTTTATCCACTGCTTTATTCAGCAAATATTGGGTTTAATTTTTTTGACGGCGTGATGATGGCATTCGGCCAGAAACATGCAAGCTTTGACATTCAGGCCTCTCTTTCACTACATAACTGGATTGAACCTGTGATTGAATGTGGGTTGGGATTTGCAAACAATAAACCGGAGCTGTCAAATTTCAGATACCGTAACAAGCCATCGTTCTACGGAAAAATCGGATTGAATTATAATTTTCTCTACAAAAGTAATCCCGATTATCAAGTCTTCTTGGGAGTGAGGGCCGGTTACACTTCTTTTAAATATGAAATCACCGACATAACTATTAATTCCGACTATTGGGACCAGAGCAATAAATTTTCAATTATGAACCAGCATGCCCATGCTTTTTATGGACAGGCTCTTGTCGGACTAAAAGTGAAACTATGGAAATGGGTCTCCATGGGCTGGAGTTTCAGATACGGCTTCAAGTTTAAGGCTACAAACGGCTCAAACTCAAATGTATGGTTCATTCCCGGATATGGAACAGGAGCATTGGGAGCAACGTTTTCTTTAATCTTTACCATACCTATCAATACCAAGAAAATAGAGCGGAATATAACTTTACCCGATTTCAGCAATAAGGGAGAGCCACACGTTTCGGGAGGAATACCGGAACCTTAGAATTCAGCAGAAATATGGAAATTAATCTGTCGGCGTGTCAGATAATTCGGCACGGCATATTGTATATTGTTTACGTCGGTCACCCAATAGTAGCTGCTGATATTAGAAATATCAAACATGTTGAAAAGGTCTAAGCCTACAGTCAGACTTTTGAAATGACGAAGGAAATTACGTTTCCTAATCCCTTCCTGAGGAGCCCCGACAATCAGATAAGTTACCCCTATGTCTACCCTTTTATATGACGGAGCCCGGAAATAGGCCTGATCTCGGGTGACACGTGGTGGAGTCATGGTGAGTCCGTCGGCGAAAACTCCGCGGAGGCTGAATTTTAGCTTAGGGAATTTTGGAAAATAATCAGTGAAATATAATCCTATGGAATATCTCTGGTCGCTTGGAAGAGGCACCTTTTTACCATTCAGATCCTGATTTGTTTTCATAAGAGAGAAAGAGAGCCAGGAATCAGATCCCGGAACAAACTGCCCGAAGAGCTTGAAATCGAGTCCCATTACATAACCCTTTGAATCATTCTTCCCGGAATAAGTGACCTTTAGATTGTCATATTCATAAGAGATAAAATTATGCAGATTTTTGTAATAGGCCTCGGCTGTTATCTTGAAAGGACGGTTGAGTGCCCGGAATGTATAATCGGAACCTAAAACAACCTGAATGCTTCTTGGCGATTTAATCTTGTCATTAAGTTCCACAAAAGAATTCCCCAGATCATCGACCACTGTCTGACGGTATTCTTTATAGAAGGGAGACTGATAGTAAATACCAGATGCTACTCTAAAATTCCAGCCGGTATGCTCAACGGGCGTAAAGCTGAGATTAACTCTTGGCGACACAAGGAATTCACGGTTGAATCCCCAGTAAGAACCACGAAGGCCGGCATTTATAGTTATGAAAGCTTTAGAAGTTTCGAGATAAATGGCATCCTCCGCAAACAAGGCGAATCTGTTGCTTGAAATATCCTGTCTTGAAGTAAGGTTATATATAAGATGAACTCCGTCAGGCTGTGTTGGTAAAGAATAACCTGCACTATCCCTCCATTCCCATTCCTTTGTGCGGTCGCGGAAATTTTCATGGGAAAAGGAGAATCCATAAGTGAGATGGTTTTTACCGGCAACCGTGTTGCCTCTGATAGCAGCACCGATCACCGAAGCCTTAAGCCGGTTTCTGGAGTGTTCCATATATTTCCCTACACCGAGTTCACCCCCGATCCCCTCATCACCTGCTGTCCCGGCCTCGTCGAGCCAATATTCCCCTGAGATGTCATAACTAACCAATTCGTTAGTCATAAAGCCCGATAGAAGAAGAGAGAAGCTTGTGGCTCTGTTATGACGATAATTGAAAGACAAAGTTCCGAAGTATGTCTCGAATTTATCTTTCTCCTCTCCATCGAAATAAACTTTGAAGTGCTTCACATCTTCGGCAGTTCCGAAAGAGGTCTCACGGTCGGAAGGCTTAAAACCGAAATTATTGATGGCTATATTACCCAGAAGGTTAACCGAGAACTTGTCATTGGCTTTCAGCACCATATTAGTCTGATAGTCAAAGTAAGTAGGGTCATATTCTCCTCTTGTTTCCAAAGAGGAAAGAAGAGAGTTATTTCTTTTATATCTGAGACCATGCAGCATAGAGAATTTCCCTGTGTTTGAGCCGACAGCGAGCGAGGCTCCCATGAGGCTCAGGGATACAGCTGCCTCAAATGCTTCAGGCTCCCTGTAAGTTATATCAAGAGCTGAAGACATTTTATCCGCATACCGTGCCGGGAATCCTCCGCTCGAAAACTTGATATTACCAACCATGTCAGGATTTATGATACTAAGGCCCTCTTGTTCTCCGCTTCTGACCAACTGAGGTCTGTAGACCTCCACTCCATTTATATAGACTGAATTCTCATCAAAAGAACCACCTCTGACCGAATATTGAGAACTCATTTCGTTTGATGAATTCACTCCCGGCATTGTGGTGAGCATTGCCTCCACACTTCCGCCTGACACATCGGGAGAGAGTTTGAAGGCTTCGGTATCAAAACTTTGCATTCCGTTGATATTATTGCGGAAACCGGTGACTTCAACTTCATCAAGCACGACATCATCGGGATAGAGTCTCACATTGAGAGTGAGATTCCCTTTGGGTTCAATAAGCTTATGATTAACTGTTTTGAATCCAATGCAGCTGAAGATTATATCAATGGTGTCTTTCTGTGCCACGGTGAGGGAATAATCACCCTGGAGATCGGTATTGGTGCCAATAGACGTTCCTGCAATTCTGACTGTGGCGAATTCGACGGGCTTATCCTGATTATCACGTACTCGCCCGGAAATTTTAACATTTTCGGCATTCAAAGAAGGCAGGACGATGCAAAATAAAAATATTGCTATTATAAATCTCAATTGAGCCATTACATAAAAAACGACTTATGGAGACGGATATTGTCACTATACCCGGTCTTAAAGAGCAAATAGAAACAGGGCGGATTATGAAACAATGAAAAATGTGAAAAAAAGAGGGAATAAAAAAGACGGCTTGCCGTAAAAGACAAGCCGTCTATGCTTTTAAGTAACTGCGGGTCAGTTAGCGTGCGGCTGCACGTTAATGAACTTACGTCCTTCCTTACCGGTTGAGAAAACCACAACACCGTCGATAAGGGCGAAAAGAG
>JAFLTN010000099.1 GCA_022510445.1 Muribaculaceae bacterium
AAAGAGATAAGAGCATTTTTTGAAGATCAAACATTGAAAAGAATGTCAGTCTCCCGAAGTGTTGAAACAATTTTCTTGCCTCAGGAAAATGATTCCACCTTTAACAGAATCATTAATGCAGAAAGTTCCTATCTTGAATTATCCTTAAAAGATAATAAGATGGAATGGTTAAAAATGTGGCCTGAAGTTAGCGGAAGTGTCACACCCATATTCATGGTAAAGAAAAATCAGAAATACTTGCAAAGATTCAAATGGTGGGGATTCCTTCGACCCGAAAGGGAATGGTATGGAGACCAGCTAAGATGGGCAGACAACCTCGGAGAAGTGCCGGATGAATTGGAACAATATTTTCTTGCTCCATCAGACTTTGGTGAACCCAAATCATTCACAGGGCCCAGGGTTAGAATACCCACAACTTCTCTAACAGATTGGGATGAAATACCTGCAATTGATTCCACGGATAGTTTGCAAATCGATTCTGGTGATTTAAAACACCTTCAAGATTCAGTATCCGTTAATATGCCGGATTCAATCTCGATAATAGAAAAAGAACTCTCATCTGAAGATGAAGATCTTACTTTGGAAGATGTCGAGAAAGAATCTGAAGATTTAAACGATGAAGAAAGGGAAGTTGTTACCCAATCCGGAGAGATAGAAGCAATAGAGGAAAAAGAACAACAAAATATTCCGGAAAACGAAGAAGAAAAATTAAAAGATCCGGAAAATGATTCCTCTGAAAATATGGAACCAACAAAGACAGAAATAGTCAATTCAGAGGAGTAGACAGAGATGAGTGATATAATAAGATTATTGCCTGATTCTGTGGCCAACCAGATTGCTGCCGGTGAAGTGATACAAAGACCTTCCTCGGTCATCAAAGAACTTGTGGAAAATTCTGTTGATGCCGGAGCCACGGATATTAAAATTTTTATAAAAGACGCGGGACGCACATTGATTCAGGTTGTGGATAATGGAAATGGAATGTCAGAGACAGATGCAAGAATGGCATTTGAACGACATGCCACATCAAAGATAAAAGATGCTGATGATCTGTTTGCCCTGCATACAATGGGATTTCGCGGAGAGGCTTTGCCTTCAATTTGCGCCATCTCTCAAGTGGAGCTTCTTACAAAAACAAAAGATCAATCTTTAGGGACAAGGTTAAAACTTAACGCTACAAAAGTAGAGAGTCAAGAACCAGTGGCTTGCGAATCAGGAACTAGTCTAATGGTTAAGAATCTATTTTTTAATGTTCCCGCAAGAAGAAAGTTTCTTAAAAGTGACAACGTTGAACTCACAAACATTATGAGAGAGTTCGAACGCCTGGCACTTGTGAATAACAATATAAGAATCAGTATCGACACAGGCAATAGAATCCTCGATCTTCGTCGGGCTTCATTCAAACAAAGGATAACGGATATTTGGAAAAATTCCTTGGATCTCCATTTGATTCCGGTGGATGTTGAAACATCACTTGTGAAAATTTCAGGTTTTATTTCAAGACCGGAATTCGCCCGAAGGAGAAATCCTTTGCAATTTCTCATAGTTAACGGGCGTAATATGCGCCATCCTTATTTTCATAAAGCTATAGTGGGATGTTATGATTCTCTGATTGCTATTGATACACAACCTTGTTATTTTTTAAAGTTTGAAGTTGATCCAAAGACTATCGACGTAAATATACATCCCACAAAAAATGAAATAAAATTTGAGTTTGAACAGGAAATATGGCCCATTCTTCAAGTTGCCGTAAAAGCAGCTTTGGGCAAATCCGGAGCAGTTCCTTCAATAGATTTTAACCTCGAGCCGATTCCGGTTCAACCATTAAAAAAGGGAGAAATTCCTCCTGCTCCTTCTTTAGACATTCCAAAAGATTATAATCCCTTTAATAATTTTGAGGAAGGAAATAACAATAAAGAGAATCCTTATAAATATCCGGATAAAACACCAAGAAATAGAAATTGGGACAGTCTTTATTCTGATTTTATCAAAGATGCTCATGGATTTGGAAGAAATCTTGATGTTCAAAACCAATCTGAAAAGCCTGTAATACCTGAATTTAAACAGGAAACAATGATTACACCAGGCAAGATCTGCCTTCAGTATGCGGAAAAATATATCATAACGACCGGTGGTGAAGGTATCTTTATAATTGATCAAAGGAGAGCTCATGTGAAAATTCTTTACTCCGAATTTATCTCTCACCTGGATAAGACAGAACAAGTGTCACAGGGTTTGATGTTTCCGGATACCATTGAGATAGAACCCTCTCTTCACAGTTCTTTTGAAGAAATTATGCCGGATTTATTGCATGCCGGTTTTCAAATCGAATATGAAGAAGAAAACAGATGGAAAATAACAGCAGTGCCATCAATAGCCAAAAATATAGATCCTGTGGATATAATAAAGAGATTATTGGATGCTGTTAATGACAATGGGGCTAATTATGGTAAAGATTCTATAGGAACAAATTATTTAATCAATAAGTTAGCTCTTATCATGGCTCGAAGCTCTGCAGTGAACTATGGTCAGAAACTCTCCGAAGAGGAAATGGAAGAACTGGTTGTTAAACTTTTTTCTTTAGCAGATCCACTTTACTCTCCCAATGGTAATAAAATATTTTATGTCTTTAATGACTCTAACCTTAATTCAGTTTTCAAATAAAAAAATATATTTTAAATTTATGAAGAAAAAACAAAAAATATTTTTATCGTTATTATCTCTTTTGATTATTAATCTTTTGACATTTTGGGGATGTTCAGGCAGTGATAATTATGAAGATGAAAATTCCATATCTTATGAACATTTACCATCTTTAGCTCAGGATTTTCTCAAGACTTATTATAAAGACGTAAGCATTTCAACAATAGAAATGGATAAAGAAGATAATATGATTATCTATGAAGTAAAAATGGACAATGGAGATGAAATAATATTTAATGAAAAAGGTGAGTGGGAACAGGTTGATGCTCCTGACGGAGAAACTATTCCAACAGGTTTTATAATGGAGGAAATACTTGAATATCTTAATTTAAATTATCAAGGATACGGCATAAATGAAATTAATAAGACCGGCTATGGTTATAAAGTCGAACTTGTAACCGAACTGGATCTAATGTTTAATGAGTTAGGACAATTTATAGGACCTGTTTCTGATGATTAATTTAAAAGAAAATTAATGATAAATATAAAAACTTAAATATGAGAAAGATAATAATGAGTTCGTTTACTTTATTTAGCATGATGTGTATAACATCATGCCATTCCGATGGCTCATCAAACCCATTGTTAAAACCCTCTCCAGCTCCCTTCGAAACTATCCCGTTCGATAAGATTACAGCATCGGATATGGAGGAGGCGATTTTAGAAGGAATTAAATTACATAATGATGAAATTACCTCAATTACGGAGAATCCGGAAGAACCCACTTTTGAGAATACAATCGCAGCATTAGACAGAAGCGGAGTTATTTTAAATACTGCCGTTTTGACTCTTAGCAATCTTGAGTCGGCGTTGGGTGACACTATTTTAATGAATACGTTAGCACGTGTTACCCCTCAGCTCTCTTCCCACTCCACGGATATTTTACTAAATGAAAAACTTTGGAACAGAATTAAAAAAGTTTATGACAGGAAAGAGGAGAGATCAGATCTATCGAATGAAGCACACCGACTGATAAAAGAAACTTACCGAAGTTTTGCAGAAAATGGTGCTAATCTTGAGGGTCAACAACGTGAAAAATTCAGGGAACTGAATTCTCGTCTTTCCGATCTTTCAGTGGCTTTTAGTCAAAATGTCACTAACGAGATGGCTTCTCCTGAAAGACGTATGTGGATAACAGAATCAGAAACCCTAGGTCTTCCTGAAAGCATTAAAACAGCTGCGAGAAATGAAGCAAAATCAACTTTAGAGGCCGAAGGAAAAGCTGATGATGAAAACCTTTATCTGATTACAGTTTTCCAACCCTCTTACACTCCTTTCATGAAATATTCCGACAACAGGGAATTACGAAAAAAACTTTATAAAATTTATAATACAAGAAATTCTTCAGGAGAATTTGACAATACTAAAATTCTAAAAGAAATTGCCAACACAAGACTTGAGCTTGCAAAGCTTATGGGTAAAAATACATTTGCTGAATATCAGCTTCAAGGCACCATGGCTGGCACCCCTGAAAAAGTAATGAATCTTCTTGAACAGCTAAGAATTAATTATACCAAGCCGATGAGAGAAGAACTGGATGAAATACAGGAGTATGCAAAAGTAAAAGAAGGCAAGGATTTTAAACTTATGCCCTGGGATTATTCATACTGGACCAATAAATTGAAAAATGACCGTTATGCTTTCAATGATGAGGACATGAAGCCTTATTTCGAGCTCGATAATACAATTAACGGAGTGCTTGGACTTGCCACAAGATTATATGGATATACATTCAAAGAAAATAAAGAAATTCCGGTATATCATCCTGATGTAAAAGCATTCGAGGTATATAATAATGATGGCACTATTCTTGGCATTCTGTATGCTGATTTCTATTATCGTGCCGGGAAATCACCAGGAGCCTGGATGACTGAGTTCCGGACTGAAACCAAAGATGATGCTGGTAAAAGGAGTTTACCGCTTATCTCAATTGTAACTAATTTCTCTAAACCTGTAGGAAATGAGCCAGTTCTCCTTACTCCTTATGAAGTGGAAACTTTCCTTCACGAATTCGGGCATGCTTTGCATGGACTCTCTTCTCAAGCCACATATGCTTCATTAAGCGGCACAAATGTATATCATGATTTTGTGGAACTTTTTTCTCAGTTCAATGAAAATTTCCTCCCGCAGAAAGAATATCTGGATGGATTTGCTAAACATTATAAAACAGGTGAAAAAATGCCTGAAGAGTTGATAGAAAAATTTGTTGCTTCAAACCAATTCGGAGCAGCCTATGCATGTATGCGTCAATTGGGATTCGGATATCTTGATATGGGATACCATACTATACAAGAACCTATAGAAGAAACTGAGTCAATTGAGATATTCGAAGAGAAAACCCAGGAACCTGTACGGATGTTTGATATTGTAGAGGGTTGTATGATCTCTCCTTCTTTTGGACATATCTTTTCCGGAAGCTATGCGGCAGGATATTACGGATATAAATGGGCCGAGGTGTTAGATGCAGATGCTTTTGAGGCATTTAAGGAAGAAGGTATTTTTAATCCCGCTCCGGCTTCAAGATTCAAGAAAATGCTTCAAAGCGGCGGTACTGTTGATCCCTCTGAACTTTATCGAGAATTTAGAGGAAAAGATGCCACGGTTGATGCTCTACTTGAACGCGACGGAATAAAAAAGGAGATCTAATATATCCTTAGTTATAATTTTTAAAATCCCGATAGAAAAAACAGAATCTCTATCGGGATTATTTGGTTATAATGGAATTGATATCCGAAAAAACATTTAATAAAAAAATTTTTGGTTAATTAAACTAAATTTTTTAAATTTGTCGCACTAATTCCATTCCTATATAAATATATCTTTTTCACGATTTTATATTCACATTATTTAAAACTAAATCAAGCATTATGAAAAAATTGTACTCATTGCTGCTTGGCTCGCTAATCATAGAGATGTGTGCCGGGACAGCTTTAGCGGAACAAAATGTGCAAAACCGGAGTATTTTTAACTCAGAAAAAGTTTCTTTGTTGGAACTTAAGAAACAATCAGTACAAAAGTTATCAGCGAAAGCCCGCATATCCGATCCATATAAGACAGAACCAATCACACAACCCCAAGGTGAAGCCTTTACATATCTCGAATCCGGGAAAGCTTGGACTACCTTATATGGCTTTTATCGTGTGCAAGTTGATTTCACGGTGCTTTCTGATATTTGCTTTGACGGTGATGATGTTTACATCAAAAATCCGATTTCTCAATTCGCTACCGAGACTTATTTAAAGGGATCATTGGAAGGGGAGAAGATCGTATGTAAGTTGCCCCAGCTTTTCTATAAGGAAGCCGATTCTGATGGTGTTGTTTATGATTTTTATGTATCTCGTCTTAATGGTGAAATTGTTGAAGGAGATTACGGTCCGGTATGGAGTTATTCAGTAGCAGAAACAGATAACCAAGTAACTTACTCTTTTATTAATGGGAAGTGGGTAATGGATCTGGATGATTATGACACTATTATTGGTCTTATTGATGATGAAGAATATTGGTATGGATACGGAGATTGTGGTGTAGTTTACGAAGAATTCAATGCTACTCCTGTTGAAGTACCAGCAGGGTTGACAACTGAAGAATGGGCATTTTCAGCAGACGGTTCAGGCCATTTCGTAAATGTTGGTTTTGATGGTGAGGAAGTTTATGTTCAAGGTATCTCAACTTACATCCCGGAAGCTTGGGTGAAAGGTAAAGTAGAGGGAGATAAGATAGTATTTGAAGGCAACCAGTATATGGGTTCATATCAAGCAGCCACAGGTTTCTATCTGGCATATTTCGTAGGTGGTATAGAATATGACAATGGTGGTTCGGTAAATTATTATATTCAACCGGAAATCGCCTTCTCTTATGACGCAACTTCCAAGCAGATGAATTATGAATATACCGTGTTTGTGAATTCAGCAACAGAATATATACGTTACCTCGAAATGTTTAACTATCCTGTGATCAGATGGCAGCCAGCTTCCTTTAATCCTACACCCGATCATGTGACATTGGATACTTTCAGTGACTCTTACGGGTATTATGGTATCAGATTCAATCTTCCTAATGTAACACCGGAAGGATATCTTTTAGATACTGATAATATCTATTGGAGATTGCTTCTCGACGGTGAAGTTTTTGAATTTGATGAAGAAACTTACGGAGAAATAGAAGGTGACGGCACAGAGATTCCATATGGATTCTATTCTGATACTTTTGAAATTATGAGTAGCGGTGGTTTGACAACTGTGTTCCTATATGTTGAAGGATTTGACGTTCTGAGCATTCAGGCTTTATATAAGGATCCGACAACAGGGCAAAACTATTATGCCGAGACACTGAATTATAATGTTGTAACTAATCAAATCACATTTGGAGGCTATGGAGAAACCACTAAAGTAGAAAAGATTTCAGATTTGAATAAAACTGATGTTGAATATTATGACCTTAATGGCGTAAAAGTAAATTCCCCGGAAAAAGGAATCTATATTCAGCGTGCCACTTATTCAGATGGTTCTGTAAGAACTTTAAAAGTTGTTCGTCGATAATTACAAATCTCATTCTCGGATAGACTATTGAAAAAATAATAGTCTATCCGAGATTTTTTTAACTTATACTCATGAAAAAGTTATTTTCAGCACTTCTCCTTAGCCTGGTTGTATACAATATGAATGCAGCTACAGGAGAAATTGAATATTCCTATGCCGATGAAAACGTATTTGCCTTTGGTAAAGGAAAATCAGAGACAATTGATGTGGCAATGTGTATTGATGATCCATCCCTTAAAGGAATGAGAGTAAAGGCTGTAAAAGCTTATGTTAACACAGTTGAAGGAATTAGTGAAGCTTCTTTGTGGTTGTCAAATAATTTAACATTAGAAAATAAAGTCAATCAGCCTGATATAACCTCTGTTGAGGTGCTGCCTTCTCCGGCTGTATTAAGCGGCTATAGCATGGGAGAATTGAACACAACTTTCACCGAAGAATATTTAATAGGTGACGATCCTTTATATGTCGGATATACTATAACAATTTCGGAAACAGAAACTGACGGTCAGAAATATCCTATTATATTGAGCAGGCAACAGAATCCAAACGGTCTGTTTCTTCATATGACCAAATCAGTACTGAAATGGATGGATTATACAGACAAGGCGAACGGTGTGGCAGAAATTATTGTAACATTAGAAGGGAATTTACCTGAGTATTCTTTAGGGATAAAAAATGTTTCAGAAGTTTATGCAGAGGAAGATACAGAATTCAAGGCCTATGTAGAATTATCAAATATAGGATTGCATCCTGTTCAAAATTTTAAATATTCCTATTCGTTCGATAACGATTCTGAAGTTTATTCAGAAGAAAAGCAATTGCCAAATATTATCGAACCTGATTTGGCTAATTCGGTAATGACAGACTTAAACTTTATTGGCACTAAAGGCTGGGGAGACCATATCGTGCACTTGAATATTGATGAAATTGATGGTCATCCTAACGAATCAACAGGGTCTTCCTATGATTTCATTTTACATATTATACCGTTTAAGCCTGTTCACCGTCCGTTGGTTGAGGAATTTACGGGATTATGGTGTCAATATTGCACAAGAGGTTTTATCGGAATGGAATTATTGAAAGAATTCTATGGCGATGTTGAAGTGTCAATTTGCTATCATAATGGTGATGCGATGACTGTTACCAACAACTATCCCGTCAATACAAGTGCCGGTTTACCATGTGCATCCATTGATCGTATTAGTGTAATAGATCCGTATTATGGGACACACTCCTCAAAAGATTTTGGCATTTCTATTGATGTGGAAGAAAGAATGAGAGACCTGGCAATTGCTGAAATTAATGTAGAAGCAGAGTTGGTTGAGAATATTGTAAATGTAAAAACTTCGGCTCGGTTTATTCAGGATATGTCGGATGCTAACTATCAGATAGGATATGTCCTTGTGTCCAACGGACTGTTTGATGAAAGCTGGAGGCAGAATAATTACTATTCAAAAAAGACCGGATACCAAGGAACATATCTGGAACCACTCACAGAATGGCCCTCTTCAGTTGAAGGACTTGTTTTTAATGATGTCGCAATTGATGTGAGCGGTATGTTTGGAGTTGATGGCAGTATACCCTCTGAAATAAAACTGGGTGAATACTACTCTCATGGTTACTCATTCGATATTGAGAATAATAAGCTTGTTCAAGACGTTAAAAATCTTGTAGCCATAGTTTATGTAGTAAATAAAGATACTGGGAAGATTATTAATGCCAATAAATTTGCTCTTAATCAAAACGAAAACAATGTTGATGAGATACAAACCCAGTCGCCTGTGTATAAGAGCATTTATTATGATTTATCAGGGAAAAAAGTTAATAATCCCGCCGACGGAATATTTATTAAAGTAGACGTCCTGGAGGACGGTTCATCCAAAATTTCTAAAGTTTATTTAAAAAAGTAATTTATAAATTCTAAATAAGAATCCGTACAGACTTTTTAAAACAAAAAGTGGAAGTCAAAAAAGTT